>NZ_JBHLVH010000014.1:158549-244195 GCF_042433515.1 Kytococcus schroeteri
CCGACCACCACCACCGGCCCGTCGGGGCTCGTGGCGTCGATGGTGGCCAGGACGGCCCCCAGCTGGTCGTCGAGGGTGACGCCCTCGGGGTCGGGCGCGGTGGTGCTGGCCCCCGGCAGTGCTACCACATGGGCGCGCAGGTCCGCCGCCTCGAGCAGCGGGAGCAGGGCGTCCCACGCGTGCTCGTCGAGCCACAGCCCGCCGAGCAGCAGCACGGTGGTGCCGGTGGGCGCCTCGGCGGGGTCGGGGACGTCCGTGGACGGGGTGGGTGCGGTCATGTCAGGGCTCCTGGGAGGTCGGTGGGGTGGTGGGGTCGGCAGAGGTCGAGACGCCGGTGAGGGCGTCGAGGTCACGCTCGGCGAACAGCCGGTGCTCGTACTCCTCCATGAGCAGCACGTGCACCGCCTCGGCCACCGGCAGGTCCTCCACCTGCGGCCACCCGGGCTCGGCGCGCGTGACGGTGCCGGCGAGCGCCGCATCGTCGAGCGGCCGCAGGGCCGCCCGCACCTGCTCGCAGCGCTGGGACCGTTCGGCCAGCACCTCGCCCAGGCCCGGGCGGGCGTCACGCACCGGGGTGAACCCCTCGATGGCGGGCGCCTCGTCCCACGGCAGGTCCAACGGCGCGTAGGGGTCGGGCTCGCCGCGCAGCACGCGCTGGGCCCACGCCGCGTTCTTGAAGTTGAGGTGGCGCAGCGTCTGCACGAAGGACCACTCGCCGTCCACGCTGGCGTGCAGCTGGTCCCCGGGCAGGGTGCGGGCGCGCTCGATGGTGCCTTCCCACAGCTCCTCCAACCGGGCCCACGCGGCGCGGATGCCGTCGGGGTCAGTGGCGAACAGCAGGGCCCGGTCCGGGTCGCGGCGGTTCAGCTCGGCGTCGATGAGGGGCGCCACGTCCACCCCGTTGATGACGAGGTCGAACACGTCGCAGTCGATGCGGGTGTGCACGATCGCCCCTCCGCGGATGCGGGCGCCCTCCATGAGCAGCCCGCGGATGTCGGCGCCGCTGGCGTCGACCTTGGTCATGCTGGCCCCGGCCACCCGGACGTGCTGGAGGGTGGCCCCGCTGAGGTCGACTCCGTCGACGTGCTCGTCCATGCCCCCACGCTAGGGCCCTTCCCGGACGGTTCGCGTCCGTGAAGTCTGCGAGAGTGGTCCCGTGCCCGATGCCTCAGCGCGCCCCACCCATCCCGGCCCTGCCTCGGACTCCCCCACCGTCCGGGCCCTGCGCGCCCTGGACCTCCTGCAGCGTCGACCCCGCGTCACGGCCTCCGAGCTGGCCGAGCACCTGGGGGTCAGCGAACGCGCCGTGCGCCGCACCATCGCCACCCTGCGGGAGGCGGACGTGCCGGTGGGCGCCACGAGCGGCCCCGGCGGCGGCTACCGGCTGGGACGCGGCGTGCGCCTGCCGCCGGTGGTGTTCAGCCAGACCGAGGCGCTCTCCCTGGTGATGGCCGTGGTCGACGGCCGCCACGAGGCCCGCGACGAGACCCAGCCGGTGGGCGCGGCGCTGGCCAAGCTGCTGCGCGCCATGCCGGATGCCGTGTCCCAGGAGGCGACCGCGGTGCGCGACCTGGCCGGCTCCACCCCGGACCGCCGGGCCGCCCGCCCGGACCCGGCCGTGGTGAGCCTGCTCGTGGGCGCCGTGGCCACCACGCACTGCGTGGAGCTGGACTACCGCACGGAGTCCGGGCGGGTGCTGCGCGACGTGGTGGAACCGCACGCCGTGGTGGCCCGCCACGGGCGCTGGTACCTGCTGTGCCACGCCCGGCGGGTGGACGCTGTGCGCGCCTACCGCCTCGACCGCGTGACCGCGGCGCAGGTGGCCACCGAACGGTTCACCCCGCCGGCCGAGATCGACCCCGTCGCCGCCCTCGAGGAGCACCTGGGCCGCGGGTGGCGGTACCCCACGGCCGTGCTGGTCCACGCCCCGCGCCAGGAGGTGGCCCCCTGGGTGGGCGGCTCGTGGGGCGAGCTCACCGACCACCCGCAAGGCTGCCTGCTCCGGGGCACCACCCAGAACCCGGCCATGTACGCCGGGGAGTACCTGGCCCGCCTGCCGTTCGCGTTCACCGTGCTGGAGGGCCCCGAGCTGGCCGAGGCGGTGCGGGAGCTGGCCGGGCGACTCGCCGCGGCGGTGGGCGACGCCGCCGGACCTCCGACCCGGGGTGCGTCCCTGCGTGCCTGACCCTGCACACTCGGGGGGATGGACTGGATCCCGACGATCGTCGCCCTGCTCGTGGTGGTCCTGGTGGAGTGGCTCGTGCGCTCCCGGGACGGAGCCGCCACCCGCCCCGAAGCCACCGTGCCGCCCCACGTGGTCCTCGCCTCCCCGCCCCCACCGCTCACGCCCCTCGAGGCGGCACTGCTGCTTCCCCGGGGCCGCCGGGGCGTGGTGGGTGAGGTGGTGGACCTCTCCCGGCGCGGCGTGGTGGACGTGCGGCGCGGCACCTCTGGCCAGCACGAGGTCGTCGCCCGTGACCTCATCCGCCCGGTACCGGCCACCACGGGCGCGGTGGTACGCGCCCTGTTCGGCGACCCGCCGAAGGCCGTGGTCATGCCCGGCACCGACCGCTCGGCACAGCGCCGGCTGCGGCGCGTGACACGCCAGGTACGTCGCGACCTGCGCCAGCGGGGCCTGCTGCGTCGTACCTGGTGGCCCCTGGCCACGCCCCTGACCGTGCTGGGGGCAGCCGTGGTCGTGTCCCTGGCGCCGGAGCCCTTCTCCGTCCCCCTCTTCGGCCTGCTGGTGCTGCTCGCAGGATTCCTGCTGATCTCCCGCCTCGGGGGTGCCCCGCGCCTCACGCCGGCCGGACGGGAACAGGTGCGCCACCTGCGGGCGCTCGACGAGGCGCTGTCCGACCCCGGCGCAGGAGGGGGCATGTCCCTCGGGTGGTCCGCCTCCGCCTCGGCGGCGGCCGCCCTCGTGCCGCTGGCGGTGGTGCTCGGCCACCACGCCCGGGCGGCGGACGAGCTGGAGGCACAGCTCGGCCTCGCCCGGCAGGCCGGCGGGGACGGCGGCGTGGTGTCCGGTGGCTCCACGGACGGGTCCGACCACGACGACCCGGCATGGATGGGCGACACCTCCTGGCTGCACGAGGCGTGGGCCGGGGACGCGGTCGCCGGGTGGGGCGGGCTGGACGCCTTCGTCGAGTCCGGCTCGACCGACGGCGGATGGGGTGACGCCGGCGGTTCCTCCGACGGTGGGGGCGGCGACGGTGGTGGCGACGGCGGCGGCGACGGTGGGGGTGGAGGTGACTGACCCACCGCATTGGTGAGGCATCACTCACATTCCTGCACCCGTGCAGACCTTGCACTCATGCAAGAATTGCACCCATGCCCTCCTCCACCCCTCCCAACGATCCGGCGGGACCCACCTCGCTGCGCGAACGGCGCCGCCGGGAGACCTGGGCGGCCCTGCACCGCGCCGCCGCCGAGGCCGCCCTCTCCGGCGACGCCACGGCCTCGAGCGTGGAGGCCATCGCGGCCACCGCCGGCGTCTCCACCCGCACCTTCTTCAACTACTTCACGTCCAAGGACGAGGCGGTCTACGGCTACACCGAGCCGCACGTCCCCACCGAGGCGCTCGAGCGCATGGGCCCCTCCGGCGACCCGGTGGCCCAGGCCACGGAGCTGCTGCTGGCCACCATGCGCACCTCCACCCCGGAGGGCACCCCGGCCCTGCGCAAGCAGCTGATCCAGACCAACCCCGCCCTGGGGCGCTTCCGCCTCCAGGCACTGGCCCGCTCCGAGGACCTCGTCATCGAGGCCCTGGAGTCCCGGTTCGCCGACGACCCCCGCCTGGCCGACGCACCCGGCGGCCCGGCCCACGCCCTGCGCATGTGGGCCAGCCTCGCCGGCGCCGTGCTGCGTCACGCCACCACCGACCCCGACCACGTGCCCGGCGAGGCCCTCACTCCCGCCGCGGTGCGCCGCAGCATCGACCTGTTCCACCACCTGCTCAGGAGCCCCGAGTGACAGCGACCCGCTACACGCCCCCCGCCGAGAAGACCCCCACCGAGAACCCAGCGACCGGCCCGGCCCCCGGGGCCACGGCCAGCCGCGAGGAGAACTCGCGCCACATCGGCTGGATCTTCGCGGCCCTGGTCCTGGCGATGCTGCTGGCCGCCCTCAACCAGACCGTGCTCTCCACGGCGCTGCCCACCATCGTCGGCGAGCTCGACGGCGTGAACCAGATGCAGTGGGTCATCACCGCCTACATCCTGGCCAGCACCATCATGATGCCGGTCTACGGCAAGCTCGGTGACCTCATCGGCCGCAAGCCGCTGCTCATCGCGGCCATCACCACCTTCGTGGCCGGCTCCGTCATCGGCGCCCTGGCCCAGGACATGCCCTGGCTCATCGTGTCCCGCGTGGTGCAGGGCCTCGGCGGTGGCGGGCTGATGATCCTCTCGCAGGCGATCATCGCCGACGTGGTGCCGCCGCGTGAGCGCGGCCGCTACATGGGCGTCATGGGTGGCGTCTTCGCCCTGGCCTCGGTGGCCGGCCCGCTGCTCGGTGGCTGGTTCACCGAGGGCCCCGGCTGGCGCTGGGCGTTCTGGATGAGCCTGCCGCTGGGTGCCATCGCGCTCTTCGGCGCCGTCAGCTTCCTCAAGCTGCCCCACACCCCCGCCAAGGTCTCCATCGACTGGGCCGGCATGGTCGTGGCCGCGCTGGCCACCACCGGCCTCATCCTCACCGTCACCTGGGGCGGCCACACCTACGCGTGGGACTCCTGGCAGATCCTCTGGCTGATCGCCGGCACCATGGTGGCCTGGGTGCTGCTGGTGCTCGTGGAGCGCCGCGCCACCGAGCCGATCCTGCCCATGCACCTGTTCGCCCACCGCAACTTCACCCTCTCCACGGTGGCGGGCCTGTTCATCGGCATCGCGATGTTCGGCGCCCTGGGCTACATGCCCACCTACCTGCAGATGGCCTACGGCAAGTCCGCCACGGTGGCCGGCCTGCTCATGATCCCGATGATGGGCGCCATGCTCGCCACGTCGGTCTGGGCGGGCAACCGCGTGAGCCGCACCGGCAGCTACAAGACGCTGCCCATCGTCGGCTCGGCCATCATCTCGGTGGGTCTGTGGCTGCTCTCGCTGCTGGAGGTCGGTGACCCGCTGTGGCACGTGTGCGCCGCGCTCGCGGTGCTGGGCGTGGGTCTGGGCCTGTCGATGCAGATCCTCGTGCTGGTGGTGCAGAACGCCTTCCCGCTGCGCGAGGTGGGCACCGCGACGGCCGCCAACAACTTCTTCCGCCAGATCGGCGCCACCCTCGGGTCGGCGCTCGTGGGCTCGCTGTTCACCCAGCGCCTGCACGACCTGGTGGCCGAGCGGCTGCCGATGAAGCCCGGCCAGGGCGGTGGTGCGGAGTCCTCGCTGACGCCCGACCGCATCCAGCACCTGCCGGGCCCGATCCGCGAGGTCATCGTGGGTGCGTACTCCGACGCGCTGACGCCGATCTACCTGTGGCTGGTGCCCTGTGGCCTCATCGCCACCGTGCTGCTGTGCTTCATCCGCGAGGACGAGCTGCGCACCACGCTGGACTGACGGGTCCGACGCCGTAGCCCGGCCCGGACGTGCCCCGGCCCCGCTCCCTGCGACAGGGGGCGGGGCCGGGGCACGCGCGGCGCCGGGTGCCGCCGGTTCAGGTGAGCGTCTCGAGCAGGAAGTTGCGCAGCGTCTGGTGGAAGACCTCCGGCTTCTCCGAGTGCACCCAGTGCCCGGCGCCCTTCACGGTCACCAGCCGCACCTTGGGGAAGAGCTCCTCCATCGCCGGGCGGTACTCCTCCTGCACGTAGTCGGAGTCGCCACCGGCGATCCACAGCACCGGCCCGTCGAACTGGCGCTCGCGCAGCTCCTCGGGGAAGCCCATGACCACCGGCAGGTTCTCCAGCAGCATCGGCAGGTTGGCCTTCCAGCTCCAGCGGTCGCCCTCGGTGCGGGTGAGGTTCTGCAGCAGGAAGGCGCGGGTCGTGTAGTCGGGCACCTGCTCGGCCAGGGCCTCGTCCACCTCCTGGCGGCGCTCCATCGAATCCAGGTCGAGGGCCTGCAGGGAGCCCAGCAGGTGGCTGAACTCGCTCGCGTTCTCGCTGTTCACCGGGGAGATGTCCACCACCACCAGGCGGTCCACCATCTCCGGGAAGAGCAGCGCCACGGCCATGGCCACCTTGCCCCCCATCGAGTGACCCACCACGTTGGCCGCCCCCTCGGGCCAGGTCTCGCGGACGGTGGCCTCCACCGCGCGGGCCATCTCCCGGTAGTCGAACTCCTCGGTGTGCTCCGAGGCGCCGTGGTTGGGCAGGTCGACCAGCAGGGAGCTCGCGTAGTCCTGCAGGTCGCCGGCGACGGTGCGGAAGTTGCGTCCCTGTCCCATGAGGCCGTGGAGGAAGACGATGCGCTCGTCCCCTCCCTCGACGAAGTGGGTGTTCAGGGTGCTGGCCATGGGGGTCTCCTACCGGGTTTTCGAGGGCGTGCACAGTGTGCCGCACAATGGGGCGATGCTCCCCTTCCTCCTGCTGTCCACGCGCGCCGAGGACGACCTGGCCCACCAGGAGCACGAGGCGGTGGCACGCCACATGGGGGTCCCGCCGGAGCGCGTCGTGCAGTGGCGCCTGGAAGCCGGGCCGATGCCGGGGCTGGACCTCGGCCGGTGGGCCGGCGTGATCATCGGCGGCAGCCCGTTCACCGTCTCCGACCCGCCCGGGTCCAAGGACCCCGTGCAACGCCGGGTGGAGGCCGACCTGACCGCGGTGCTCGACGCCGTGGTGGCGGCGGACTTCCCCACCCTGGGCCTCTGCTACGGCATGGGCGTGCTCGGCGTCCACCAGCAGGCCACCGTGGACACCACGCACGGGGAGCAGCTCGCCGCACCGGTCGTCACCCTCACCGAGGCCGGTGCCGACGACCCACTGCTCGAGGGCGTCCCGCGGCAGTTCCGCGCGTGGGTGGGCCACAAGGAGGCCGTCGCCACCCCCTCGTCGGGGATGACCGTGCTGGCCGGCTCCGCGGCCTGCCCCGTGCAGCTGGTCCGCGTGGGCCGACACGTGCGCGCCACCCAGTTCCACCCCGAGCTCGACGCCGAGGGGCTGGCCGCCCGGGTGGCCGTCTACGCCCACCACGGCTACTTCGCCCCCGAGGAGGCGGCCGACATCGTGGCCGCGGCCCGCACCACGGACGTGTCCGCCTCGCACCGCCTGCTCGCCCGCTTCGCCGTGCTGTACGGGTGATGGGCGTGGACCTGCGCTCGACCCCTCCCCTGCACTGCGGCCACTTCTCCGCCGGACGGTGCCGCTCCTGCACGCTCATGGGCACGCCCTACGCCGACCAGCTGGCCGCCAAGGATGCCGCCGTCCGCGAGCGCCTGGGCCCCCTGGTGCCCGACCACGTCTGGCAGGAGCCGCTGCCGAGCGCCGCCGCGGGCTTCCGCAACAAGGCCAAGCTGGTGGTGGGCGGCACCGCGGGTGCGCCCACCCTGGGCATCCTCGACGCGGACGGACGCGGGGTGGACCTGCGCACCTGCGGCCTGCACGAGGCGGCCCTGGCCACCGTGCTGGACCGCCTCGCGCGCTTCGTGACCCGCGCTGCCCTGCCGCCCTACGACGTGGCCCGCCGCCGCGGGGAGCTCAAGCACCTGGTGCTCACCGCCTCCCCCACCGGGGAGCTCATGCTGCGCCTGGTGCTGCGCACCACCGGGCCGTTGGAGCGGGTCCGGGAGCACCTGCCCGGCCTGTTGGCCGACCTGCCGCGGCTGCGGGTGGTGAGCGCCAACATCCACCCCGAGCACAAGGCCACCCTCTCCGGTGCGCAGGAGGTGCCACTCACCGAGGAGACGCTGCTGTCCGTCCCGATGGGGCCGGTGGTGCTCCACGTGGGCCCGGATTCCTTCCTGCAGACCAACACCGCCGTCGCGGCGGCCCTCTACGCGCAGGTGACCGACTGGCTCACCGACCGTGGTGCGGCCACGGTGACCGACCTGTACTGCGGCGTGGGCGGGTTCGCGCTGCACGCGGCCGCCGCCGGCATCGAGGCGGTGGGCGTGGAGGTCTCGGCCGATGCGGTGCGCGGCGCGACCCGCGGTGCGCGGGACCTGGCGGGCGTCCCGGGCGCGGCGGGGGCACGCTTCGTGGTGGCCGACGCCTCGGACCCCGCGGCGGTGGTGGCCGCGGCCGGGGCCACGCAGGCCGTGGTGGTCAACCCGCCGCGGCGTGGCCTGGGGCCGGACCTGCCGGTGCTGCTCGACGGCCTCTCGGCCGCCGCGGACCCGGCCTCGCCCACGGGCACGCTCGTCTACTCCTCGTGCAACCCCGTCACGCTGGCCACCGACCTGGCGGCGATGCCGCACTGGCAGCCGTTGTCCGCACGGCTGGTGGACATGTTCCCCAACACCGACCACGCCGAGGTGCTGGTGCTGCTGGGCCCGCGTTAGGGTGCTGGCCGAACCACGGGAGCCCTGGAGCCGGGCTGAGAGGGCGAGGCATCGCCGACCGTCGCACCTGATCCGGGTCGTACCGGCGGAGGGAGGTCGGCGTGCACAGCGCCATCCAGCAGCAGCCCCAGGGGCCGGCGGACGTCGTCGTGCTCGGCGGCGGACCGGTGGGGGCGGCCACCGCGCGCCTGCTGGCGGCCGACCACCGGGTCGTCCTCGTCGATGCCGGGGAGCACCTCCGTGCCGCGCACCGTGCCGCCGGGATGCTGGCACCCACCAGCGAGTTCCGCACCACCGAGCCGGAGGTGCACGCGCTCGCCCTCGACGCGATGGGGCGCTGGCCCGGTGAGGCCGCCGCGCTCGAGACCGAGACCGGCATCGGTCTGGACCTGCGCACCGCCGGCACCCTCCACGTGGCCCTGGGCGCCGACGACCTGGCCCGCACCACCCACCTGGCCGACGCCGCTCGGGCGGCCGGTCTCGAGGCCGCGCCCCTGGACCGCCGGTCCCTGCGGCGCGCCGAGCCGGGGCTCTCGCGCCGAGTGGCCGGCGGGGTGGCCGTGCAGGGCGACCACCAGGTGGACCCGCGGCGGCTCGTGACGGCGCTGCGGGCCTCCTGCGCCGCCCGCGGGGTGCGGCTGGTCGATGCCGCCGGACGCCTGGCCGACGACGGCTCCGTGGTGCTCGCGGACGGCTGCACGCTGCGGGCCAGCGTGGTGGTGGTCTGCGCCGGGCACCGCACCGACGCCCTGCTGCCCGGTGCCCTGCCACCCACCGGCGTACGCGCCGTGGCCGGCACCGTGCTGCGCCTGCACGGCACCCCCACCGCGCCGGTGCCCAGCCACGTGCTGCGGGGCCGCGTGGACGACCGCGAGGTGTACCTCGTGCCCCGCACCGACGGTGAGCTCGTGGTGGGGGCCACGAGCGTGGAGCGGGGCACCGACGAGCGCGTGCCGGCCGGCGAGGTGCTCGACCTGCTCGGTGACGCCGCCGCGCTCTACCCGGGCGTCCGCGAGATGCACCTGGCCGAGGCGCTCAGCGGCCACCGGCCCACCCTCGCCACACCGGGCCCGCTGCTGCGCGAGCACACGCTGCCCGGCTCCGACGGCCCGGTGCGGGTGGTGCTCTCCACCGGTCACGGCCGCCACGGTGTGTTGCTGTGCCACCGGGCCGCCGCTGCCGCCGCCGCCGCGGTGCGCACGTCGGCCCCGTCCGTCGCCCGGACCCCACCAGCCCGTTGGTCCCCGTCCGTCCCGTCCACCCTCGAGGAGGCCTCGTGAGCACGCCCACCACCATCCGGTTCAACGGCACCGAACGCACCGTGCCGCCGGGCACCACCCTGGAGCAGCTGGTCACCGAGGTGCTCGGCCCGGGTCACGCCGGGGTGGCCGCGGCCGTGGGCCAGCAGGTGGTGCCCGCCGGTGCGTGGGGCCTCACGGTGCTCGCCGAGGGTGACCAGGTGGAGCTGCTCACCCCGGTGGCCGGCGGATGAGCACCGAGCCGAGCCCCACCCCGACGACGACCGCTCCCACCGCACCGCCCGGTATCCCCTCGCACACCCCGCTGGAGGACCCGGGCTGGGAGGTGGCCGGCACGCGCCTGACCTCCCGGCTCGTCACCGGCACCGGGGGCGCCACCCACCACACTCTGCTGGCCGACGCGCTGCGCGCCAGCGGTACCGAGGTGACCACCGTGGCCCTGCGCCGCGCCGACCTGGCCGGCGGCCCGTCCCTGCTCGGCGTGGTCCGCGACCTGGGCCTGCGGGTGCTGCCCAACACCGCCGGGTGCCAGACCGCCCACGAGGCCGTGCTCACCGCCCGGCTGGGCCGGGAGGCGCTGGGCACCGACTGGGTGAAGCTCGAGGTGGTCATGGACCACGACACGCTGCTGCCCGACCCGCTGGAGACCGCCGAGGCTGCCGAGCAGCTCGTGGCCGACGGGTTCACCGTGTGGGCGTACACCTCCGACGACCCGGCGCTGGCCGCGCACTTGGAGGACCTGGGCTGTGCCGCGGTGATGCCCGGCGGCTCCCCCATCGGGTCCGGGCTGGGCGTGCTCAACCCGCACAACATCGCGCTCATCTGCTCGCGGGCAGGGGTTCCGGTGGTGCTGGACGCCGGCATCGGCACTGCGAGCGACGCCGCCCTGGCCATGGAGCTGGGGTGCGACGCCGTGCTGCTGGCCACCGCGGTGCACCGCGCGCACGACCCGGTGACCATGGCCGCCGCCCTGCGCGAGGCCGTGCGGGCCGGCTGGTGGGCGCGGCGGGCCGGGCGCATCCCGCGCCGCGAGCGGGCGCTGGCCAGCAGCACGCTGGAGGGCATGGCGCAGTTCGGCGGTCCCGGGGCGGGCGACGGCGCGGACTGGGAGCCCGAGCAGTGAGCACCGCCCCGGGGCCGGGCCACCGAGCCGCGCCGCTGGACGCCGCCACGAGCCGCCGCTACGTGCGCCAGCTGGCCCTGCCCCAGGTGGGTGCCACCGGCCAGGCCCGGCTGGCGAGCGCCCGCGTGGCCGTCTTGGGCGCCGGCGGGCTCGGCTCCCCCACGCTGCTCTACCTGGCCGGCGCCGGCATCGGGCAGATCACGGTGGTGGACGACGACGTGGTGGACCTGGGCAACCTGCACCGCCAGGTGCTCCACGGCGAGGCCGACCTGGGCCGCCCCAAGGTCGACAGCGCCGCCGACGCGGTGGCCCGCCTCAACGGCACCGTCACCCTGCGCACCGTGCCCACGCGCCTGACGCCGGACAACGCCACCGCCCTGCTGGCCGGGCACGACCTCGTGCTCGACGGCTCGGACTCCTTCGCCACCCGCGACGCGGTGGACGCCGCCTGCGCCGAGCTGGGTGTGCCGCACGTGTGGGGCGCGGTGAGCGGCACCACCGGCCAGGTGAGCACCTTCGACGCCCGGCGCGGGTGGCGCTATCGCGACCTGTACCCGCCGGCCGAGGAGGTGCGCGGCGCCCCCTCGTGCGCGCGGGGCGGGGTGCTCGGCCCCGTGTGCGGCCTCGTCGCCTCGTGCATGGCCGCCGAGGCGGTGAAGCTGCTGGTCGGGGGCGGCGAGCCACTGCTGGGCCGCCTGCTCGTCGTGGACGCCTGGACGATGGCGGTGAGCACCTACACGCTGCCGCGCGGCGAGGTGCCCACTCCGGGGACCGAGGGCGGCGACGCGGTCGAGGACGCCACGGACGCCGGCCCGGACGGCGCGTGGACCCCGGCGGCCCTGCGCCGCGCGCTGGCCGGCGAGCACCCGCCGGTGGTGGTGGACCTGCGCGACCCGGCCGAGCGCACCGTCGGCATCCTGCCCGGGGCGGTCTTCCTGCCGTTCGAGGAGGTGCTGCGCGGCGACCACGACGCCGCCGTGCACGGCGCGGTGCTGCACTGCGCCAGCGGGATGCGCTCCGGGCTGGCCCGCGACGCGGTGCGTGCCCGCGGCGGTGAGGTGGGGCACCTGGTGGGTGGATGGGACGCGTGGGCCGATCCGGGGCAGACTGGCCGCCGGACCGACCCCGCCACCTGACCCCAGGAGGGACCGATGACCCGCACCCCCGCGCCCGACGCCCCGCGCGTGCTCGCGATCGTCCAGGCCGGTGGCCAGGGCTCGCGCATGGAGGTGCTCACCCAGGAGCGCGCCAAGCCGGCCCTACCCTACGCCGGGTCCTACCGGCTGGTGGACCTCGCGGTCTCCGCGGCGGCCCACGCCGGCATCAGCGACGTGTGGGTGAGCGTGCAGTACATGGCCAGCACCCTGGACGACCACCTGCAGCACGGCCGTCCGTGGGACCTGGACCGGGTGCGCGGCGGCTACCGGCGCATGGTGCCCGAGAGCGGCCACGCGGACGGCCCGGCGTTCTCCGAGTCCAACACCGAGGACCTGCTGGCCGTCCGCGACGCCGTCGAGGCGCACGGCCCGGACGTGGTCATCACGCTGAGCGCCGACCAGGTGCTCGTGGCCGACCTCGCCGAGGCGGTGGCCGCCCACACCGCCTCGGGGGCCGAGTGCACCGTCCTCTCCCTGCCGGCCTCCCCCGAGGTGGCCCGCCACAAGGCCGTGCTCACCCTCGACGGCGAGCGCGTCACCGACATCGCCGAGAAGCCCGAGGAGCCCGGCGACGACCCGGAGATCTCCGCCGAGGTGGTCGTCTACTCCTGGCCGGCACTGCGCGAGGTGCTCGATGCCGTGCGCGCCGACCGCGCGTCCTGCCCCGGCGACCCCGCCGAGGCGGACGACGACGGCCCCGGCGACCTGCCCGAGGAGGTGTTGCCCCGCCTCGTGGAGCGTGGCTCGGTGCGCCGCCACCGGGTCGAGGGCTACTGGCGCGACATGGGCCGCCCCTCGGCCTACCTGCAGGGCCACCGCGACCTCGTGGCCGATCCCGACCAGGTCTTCGCCACCGAGCACCTCGTGGTGCGCAGCAGCCACCGCGACCTGCCCCCGGCCCTGGTGACCTCCACCGGTCGGGCGAGCGACGCCCTGCTCTCCCCCGGCTGCCGCGTGGCCGGCACGGTGGAGCGCAGCGTGCTCGGCCCGGGCGTGGTGGTCGAGGAGGGTGCCACCGTGGTCGACAGCGTGCTCTTCGACGAGGTGCACGTGGCCGCCGGGGCGAGCATCTCCACGGCGATCGTCGACGAGGGCGTGCAGGTGGGTGCGGACGCACGGGTCGGTGAGCCCGGGCCGGACGAGCTGGAGGACGAGCACATCGTGCTGGTGGGCCGCCAGAGCACCATCGGCGAGGGCGTGGAGCTGGCCCCCGGCGCCCGCCTGGACCCCGGCACCACCGCCTGAGGGGCCCTCAGCGGCGGCGCACCCGCCGACCGAGGTAGCGAGCCACCCGCCCGGCCTGCGAGCGCACGCGCGTGGGCGATGCTGATCTCCACCTTGATCGGCGAGCGCCGCAGCGCCGCCCCCGGCTCCGGGTGCTGCAGGGCCCGCTCCAGGAAGTACAGGGCCGTGGGCGCGGGCATGAGAGCGGCGGCCGCGGTGCAGTCGGTGCAGCCCCATCCGCACGCCGCCGACCCCGCCGTCGTCGCCGGTACCCGCCGCGTCGTGTCCACCGCCGTCCCCGGGCTCGGGCTCGGCGATCACCACCAGCCACCCCGTGCCGTCCCTGCGCTGCTCCGTCGTGCTCACCCGCATCGGGCCCTCCTGCCCTGTGGCAGTGCACAATGCGCGCATGACCAACGGGGGCGCCACACGCGCACGCGACCACGTGGTGGACATCGTCCGCCTCGCGGCCATGATCATCGTCGTCTGCATGCACTGGTGCTACCTGCACCTGTGGATGGAGGACGGCCTGCAGCTGGAGCTCGCGCTCTCCGGTCCCGTGGTGTGGGCCCTCACCTGGCTCCTGCAGGCCATGCCGGCCTTCTTCGTGGCCGGCGGCTTCACCAACACCCTGCTGGTGGACCGCTGGCGCGCCTCCGGAGACCCGCTCGGGGCCTACCTGGGCCTGCGCGCCCGACGCCTGACCTCGCCGGTGCTGCCGCTCATGGGGGTCACCCTGCTCGTGGTGGTGGTCGGCGGGCTCATCGCCCCCGGCCTGGCGGTCACCATCGGCGACCAGATCGCCAACCCGCTGTGGTTCCTCTCGGTCTACCTGCTGTGCACCGCCACCGCGCCGCTGGCGGTGTGGGCCTTCGACCGCACCGGGTGGGCCTCGGCGGCGGTGCTGCTGGCCGCCGCGTTCGGCGTGGACGTGCTGCGCTTCTGGGGCGGGGTCGACCTCACCGCGCTCAACCTCGTGTTCGTCTGGCTGTTCTGCCACCAGCTGGGCGTCGGCTACGCGCGCCGCCGCGCCTTCGCCGCCCCGCTGTGGCAACTGGGCCTGGTGGTGCTCGCCTGCGTCGCCGCGCTGGTGGCCATGGTGGTGCCGGGTCCCTGGTTCCCCACCAACCTGGGCGTGCGGGACGCCCCGGTGAGCAACCTAGCCCCGCCCACCGCCGCCCTGGCCGTGCTCGGCATCGCGCAGTGGGCCGTGCTCACCGCGGTGGGCCGGCGCCTGCTCGGGTGGTCCCCCGGCGAGCGGTGGCGGCGCCGCATCGGCACCGGCAACGCACTGGCCATGCTGGTCTACCTGTGGCACGTACCGGCCATGACCGTGATGATCGGCATCGGCATGCTCGCCCCGGACCTGCTGCTCCCCCGCAGCATCGCCGGCTGGTGGATGGTGCGCCCGGTGTGGTTCGTGCTCTCCGGCGCGATGCTGGCGGTCATGGTGTTCGGCGCCGTCCGGTGGGAGGTGTGGTTCTCCCGCTTCGCCACCACGAGCACCACCTGGCGCGGCGTGCTGGGTGCGGTGCTCGGCGGCGTGGCGGTCCACCGCCTGTGGCAGCTCGGCTTCGGTCTGACGGCCGAGCAGCTGGCCTGGGCGGCGGGCCTCGTGCTGGCGGTGGTGCTACTCAGCGCGGGCCGACGAGTGGAGGCCTGAGACGCCGTCCACCACCTCGGTGTGCGCGCCGGCCAGGCCCACCTCCTGGTCCAGCGGGTGCCGCAGCTCGTCCCCGCCCAGGTCGGCCAGCATGTGGCAGGCCAGCCCCACCAACGGGATGCCTACCGACGGCAGGGCGAAGACCACCCAGGTGGGCAGCACCTGCGCCACCGGGCCGGCCAGCGCCATCGAGACCGGCATCATGGCCAGCGAGACGAAGAAGTCCAGCGAGCTCACGCGGCCGAGCATGGACCGCGGCACCCGGCGCTGCAGCAGCGTGCCCCAGATGACCATGCCCGCTCCGTCGCCGAGGCCGAAGACGAAGAGCACCAGGCCCATGAGCCAGAAGCTGTCCGTGATCGCCAGGGCGAAGAAGGGCACCGCCGCCACCGACCACACCGTGATCATGACCGTGAGGTAGCGCCGCGGCAGGCGGCGGGAGCTCACGCCGATGGCCCCCACCGCGGCCCCCGCACCCAGGCACGCCAGCAGCAGCCCGAAGGTGTCCGGTCCGCCCCCGTGGCGCGTGACGATGAAGGGCAGCAGCACCTCCATCGGCCCGATGAACAGGAACACCGCCACCACCGACCACACGAGCGTGGCCGCCAGCCAGGGGGTGCGCCAGGTGTACGCGGCGCCCTCGGTGAAGTCGCGCCAGACCGACTGGTCCGGTCCCTGCTCCTCCACCGGCAGCGCACGCCGGAACAGCCCTCCGGTGCGCAGCGCCAGCACGCAGGCCACGGCCCCTGCCTGCGCCACGGTCACCACCGCCATCGCCGCCGAGGGCGCCACCGCCCCCACCACGAAGCCGGCGACGGCCGGACCGGCCGCCTGCTGCAGCACCGGGCGGCTCGCGGCCTCCAGGCCGTTGGCGGCCAGCAGCTGGTCGTCGTGCAGCACCCGCGGCAGCAGTGCGGAGTAGGCCGGGTTGTAGATGCCGGCACAGGCCATGGCCAGGAAGGCCGCGACCATGAGCTGCCACATCTGCAGGGCGCCGGTGGCCCCCAGCAGCGCCACCACCCCGCCGACGACGGCGAACAGCAGCGAGCAGCCGGCCAGCAGTCCGCGCAGGGGCAGCCGGTCGGCGGCCACGCCCCCGACGAGCGCGCAGAGCACCAGCCCGATCGAGCCCACGGCCGTGACCACCGAGAGGTCCACCTCGCGGCCGCCGAGGCCCTTGACGGCGTAGACCAGCCCCACGGTCCACACCCCCGCGGAGAACGAGACGAGCAGCAGGCTGGTGGCCAGCAGGCGGTAGTCCCGGGTGGCGAAGGGGGCCAGGAAGCGCGGCAGGCCCGCCCCGGGGCCGGGTGCGGTCTGGGCGGCGGTCACGAGGCGGCTCGCTGGGTCATGGGGCTCCTGGGGTGGGTGGACGGGTCGGTGGGCCGGTGGACCCAGTGTGCGGGAACGGCCACGCCGGGGGCACCCGCGGTGAGCGGGTGCCCCCGGCGGGGCGGTGCGACGGGTCGGGTCAGCCGGCCATCTCCGCGCCACCAGCGCCCGTGGCGCTGGCCGCGCCGGCGTCGAGCAGCTCCTGCGGCACCTCGGTGAACTGGTCCGGCTTGGCCGGCGCGCCCTCCTGGCCGTATTCGATCTTCAGGCCGAGCGGGCCGTCGCCGACCTGCTGGACGAACTCGTCGTAGTCCTTCTTCTCGGTGGCGTCCAGCGAGGCCGGGTCCACGAAGTCCTTGACCTGGGTGAAGTCGAGGTCCAGGCCCTTGAGCTGGTCGCCGTCGAGGGTCACGTCGATGGTCGCCTTGGCGTCGTCCTTGATGGCCTTCTTGTTCTCCTCGGTGAGCGTCGGCAGCTTCTCCGAGGGGTCCGTGATGTTCTGGTTCACGATGGCGGCGAAGTCGTCCCAGCTCTCCTCCACCGGCACAGCCACGTGCACCACGTCTCCCTCGCGGGTGAACTCGCCGTGCTCGTCCATGAAGGTCTTGAGGTCCTGCTGCATCTTCAGCTGCTGCTGGGCGGACACCTCGGTGCCGCCGGTGGCCTCCTTGGTGAGGTCCTCCAGGGTGAGCCCCTGCTTCTGCAGCTCGGACTCCACCTGCTCGGAGGAGACACCGACCCACTCGCCGGAGAGGGCCTTGGTGAGGAACTGCATCGAGGGGTCGTCGGCCGGGGCACCGGAGCCGCCGGTGAGGCCCATCTTGAGCTGGTCGGCGGTGAACAGGCCGGTCTCCTGACCGATCTTGTCCACGTCGGCGCGCATGTACATGCCGCCCTCGACCTGGCGGAACTCGACCTTTCCCTCGCCGATGTGCAGGGTCATGGCGGTGTCGAGGTCCTTGGCGTCCTTCTCCTCGGAGAGGGCCTGGTCGCGCGAGTGGGTCGAGACCGTGATCTTGGACTTGGGCAGCAGCTCGGTGACCTTCTCCACGGCCATCCGGTCGTCAGAGCTCAGGGTGGAGGAGTCGGAGGACTCCGTGAGCTTCTTGAGCGACTCCGAGGAGCTGTCCAGGGAGATCGTGGCCGTCTGGTCCTTGGCCTCGTTGGCCTTGTCGAAGGCCTGCGACACGGCGGCCTTCGGGTCGGAGTCGGCTTGGGCGGAGCCCCCGCCGCCACCGTTGTCCTCGTTGCACCCGGCGAGCACCACGGTGGTGCTCATCGCGGCCAGCAGCGTCAGGGTCGTGCGCTTCATGGTGCCCCCTCGGGGTCATCGGCGTGCCGGCTCTCGGCACCTGCCCCAAGTATCGCCCGAGGCACCGACGGCCCCCGCGCGGCCCCGGGCGGAGACCCGGGCACGGCCCCTCCTACCAGGCGGGGAGGCGTCGTTAGGCTGGCGCCACCGCCGGCCCAGCCGGTGGCCGGGCGGGACCAGACCACGAGACGACTGGAAGACCCGGGACGAGACCACCCAGGAGGCCGACATGACGGAACAGACCGAGGGCGTGCGCAGCGTGGGGGTGGCCGTCCTGGGCTACGGGACGGTGGGCCAGGGGGTCGTCGACCTGCTGGGCCGGCACCGTGGGCGTTGGCTGGACCAGCTGGGCACCGACGTGGTGGTGCGTCACGTGGTGGTGCGCGACCTGCACCGCGAGCGCGACGTCCCCGCCCCTGCCGGCACCCTGAGCACTGACGCCCGGGGGGCGGTGACCGACCCGTCGGTGGACCTCGTGGTGGAGGTGGCCGGGCCCGTCGAGGAGGGCCTGGAGCTGGTGGGCGAGGCGCTGCGCCAGGGCAAGCACGTGGTCACCGCCAACAAGGCGCTGCTCAGCGCGCACGGCGAGGAGCTCACCGCGCTGGCCCAGGAGCAGGGGGTGAACCTGCTCTTCGAGGCCGCCGTGGCCGGTGGGGTGCCGTGCGTGCGGGCCCTGCGCGACCTCGTCCGCGTGGACCGGGTGCGTTCGGTGAGCGGCATCCTCAACGGCTCGTGCAACTACATCCTCTCGGCCATGGAGTCCGGGCGGGACTACGGCGTGGTGGCCGCCGAGGCCCAGCAGCTGGGCTACCTGGAGGCCGACCCGAGCGCCGACGTGAGCGGGGCGGACTCGCTGCGCAAGCTGCGCATCCTGGCCTCGATGGCGTTCGGCGGCCCGGTGACCGAGCCTCACATCCTGTGCACCGGCATCGAGCGGGTGTCGGCGGCCGACCTGCAGGCGCTGCGCACGGCGCCCGGCGGCCCGCGCGTGGTGCGCCTGGTGGGTGAGGCGCACGCCGTGCAGGGTCCCGGCGGCCACGAGGTGACCGCCGTCGTCGAGCCGGTCGCCGTGCCGCCGGAGCACTGGGCGGCCAGCATCACCGGGTCCACCAACGCGGTCACCTTCGAGGCCGACCACGTGGGTGCCCTGACCTTCGCCGGGCCCGGCGCGGGGCGCTACGAGACCGCCTCGGCGGTGCTCACCGACGTGGTGGACGTGCTGCTGGGTGCGGTGCCCACCACCAGCCCGCTCTCGGACGCCCCGCTGCACGACGCGAACGCCACGGTGACCGGCCGCTGGTACCTGCGCAGCAGCGCCGCCCTGGCGGGGCAGGCCGAGGCCCTGCTGCAGGACCGGCTGGGTTCCGACCCGGTGGCGGGCATCACCGGTCCGCTGCGCCGGGCCGTGCTGCAGCCCTGGCTGGACGACCCGGGCAGCTGCGTCGTCCGCTGGGAGGCCGCCGGCGAGGGGGCGGCATGAGGTTCACCAGCACCCGCGGTCAGGCACCGGCGGTGGGCGCGGCCCGGGCGGTGCTCGACGGCCTGGCCCCCGACGGCGGGCTCTACGTTCCCGAGCGCATCGAGCCGCTGGACGTGGAGTCCCTGCTCGACGCCCCCTGGGCCGAGGTGGCCACGGCGGTCATGGCGCCCTACCTCACCGGGGAGGGCGGCCTGCCGGCCGACGGGCTGCGGGAGGCCGTCGAGGCGGCGGCGGCCCGCTTCGAGACCGAGGAGGTGGTACCGCTGACCGTCCTCGGCGAGGCGGACGGGACGATCGGCCTGCTGGAGCTCTTCCACGGGCCCACGCACGCCTTCAAGGACGTCGCGCTCACGCTGCTGCCCCACCTGGTGACGCTGGCGCGCACCGCCGAGGGGCAGCAGGGCACCACACTGGTGCTCACCGCCACCAGCGGCGACACCGGCAAGGCGGCGCTCGAGGGCTTCAAGGACGTGCCCGACACCGAGGTGGTGGTGCTCTACCCCACCGAGGGCGTGAGCTTCATGCAGAAGCAGCAGATGCGCACGCAGGCCGGTGGCAACGTGCACGTGCTGGGCATCCACGGCGACTTCGACGACGCCCAGCGGGCGGTGAAGGCCCTCTTCGCCGACGCGGGCGCCCGGGAACGGCTCACGGGGCGCGGGTACGCGGTGAGCTCGGCCAACTCCATCAACCTGGGGCGCCTGCTGCCGCAGATGGTCTACTACGTGACCGGTTACGCGGCCCTGCGCCGGGCGGGCATGGTGGCCGCCGGCGAACCCGTGGACGTGGTGGTGCCCACCGGCAACTTCGGCAACCTGCTGGCCGCCACCTGGGCCCGCGCCGCGGGCGTGCCGCTGGGCACCGCGGTGTGCGCGACCAACGAGAACCGGGTGCTGGCGGACTTCTTCGCCACCGGCACCTACGACGCCCGACGCGGGCTGGTGCGCACGGACTCGCCCTCGATGGACATCCTCGTCTCGAGCAACCTGGAGCGCTTCCTGCACGACACCAGCGGGCGCGACAGCGACCGGGTGCGCGCGGCGATGGCGCAGCTGGCCGACGAGCGGGTCTTCGACTGGGGCGCGCTGCCCGGGGAGCCGGCGGACCTGCCCGAGGGCGCGGACGCCTCCCGGCACCGGGTGGTGGCCGGCACCGCCACCGGCGAGCAGGCGGCCGCGACCCTGCGCGCGGTGCACGCCGAGCACGGCACGCTGGTGGACCCGCACACCGCGGTGGCCCTGGACGTGCTGGCGCAGTACCGGCGCGGCGACCTCACCGGCGGCCAGCAGCCCCCGGCCCGACCGGCGCTGGTGGCCGCCACGGCCAGCCCGTACAAGTTCGCCCCCGCGGTCCTCGCCGCCCTGGGCCACGAGGCCGACGAGGACGAGTTCGACACCCTCGTGCGCCTGGCCACCACCGCCGGCGACGAGCGCGGCGCCCCGCTGGGCCTGAGCTCCCTGCGCGACGCAGCCGTGCTGCACGAGCAGGTGGTGGAGGTCCCCGAGGTGCCGTCCACCATCGAGGAGGTCCTGCACCGATGAGCGCCACCGGCCGGTCGGTCACCGTGCGGGTGCCGGCCACCTCGGCCAACCTGGGCACCGGCTTCGACGCCCTGGGCCTGGCGGTGGCCCTGCACAACCGGGTGACCCTCGAGGTGGTGGCCGCCGACGACCCCGCCCGCACCGACGCCGGCGACAGCCTGCCCGTGGCCGCCTACGAACGCGCCTGCGCCGAGCACGGCATCGAGCCGGTGGCGGTGCGCTGCACGGTGGCCGGCGACGTGCCACCCTCCCGCGGTCTGGGGTCCTCGGCCACCTGCGTGGTCGGGGGCGTGCTGGCCGCCCGTGCCCTGCACGGCACCGACTGGGACGACGACGAGCTGGTGCGCCTGGGCACCCTCACCGAGGGGCACCCGGACAACGTGGCCCCGGCCCTGCTGGGCGGCGTGGTGGTCTCCGTGGCGGCGGCCGACGGGCGGGTGCACAGCCTTCCCGTGCCGGTGGCCCCCGGCGCACTGCCCGAGGTGCTGCTGCTGGTGCCCGACCACCCCGTGGCCACCGCCGAGGCCCGCGCCGCGCTGCCCGCATCGGTGCCCTTCGCCGACGCGGTGCACAACGCCGCCCGCAGCGCGCTCCTCGTGGCCGCCCTGGCCACCGGTCGCACCGAGGCGCTCTCCGAGGCGGTGGACGACCGCCTCCACCAGCCGCACCGCGCGCACCTCGTACCGGGCGTCGAGGACGTGCTGGCCGCCGCCCGCGCGTCCGGCGCTTCAGCCGCGTGCGTGAGTGGGGCCGGACCCACCCTGCTGGTGCTCTCCCCCGCGACCGGCACCGAGGCCGCCCTGTCCGCCCACCTGGCCGACCACCCCTGGAGCTGGCAGCTGCGGCGGGTGCCGCTGGAGGCCCACGGCGCGGCCGTGGAGGAGTCCGTTGCTGCGTAGGCTGGGACCATGACGTCCCCCGAGCAGTCCACCGCCGCCACCGTCCGCGAGCTGGCCCACGAGACCTGGGCCACGGGCCGCCTGCGCGAGCTCGACGCCCGCCGCGAGCAACTGCGGGCCCTGCGCACCCTGCTGCGCGAGGAGGAGCCGCGCCTGCTCGCCGCCCTGCGCGAGGACCTCCGCAAGCCCGAGGCCGAGGCGCGCACCACCGAGCTCGCGGTGGTGGAGGGCGAGGTGGAGCAGCTCCTCAAGCACCTGGACGAGTGGCTGTCGCCCCGGGCCGCCTCCGTGCCGCTGGCCATGCAGCCCGCCCGCGCCACGGTGCGCCGCGAGCCGCTGGGCGCCGTGCTCGTCATCGGGCCGTGGAACTACCCGGTGAACCTCGTGCTCACACCGCTGGCCGGCGCCCTGGCCGGGGGCAACACGGTGGTGCTCAAGCCCAGCGAGCTCGCACCGGCCACCGCCGCCGTGCTGGCCGAGCTGGTGCCGCAGTACCTGGACCCCGAGGTGGTGCAGGTGGTGACCGGGGGCGTGCCCGAGACCACGGCCCTGCTGGAGCAGAAGTGGGACCACGTGTTCTTCACCGGGGGCGAGAAGGTCGGCCGCATCGTCATGCGGGCCGCCGCCGAGCACCTCACCCCGGTGACCCTGGAGCTGGGCGGCAAGTCCCCCACGTGGGTGGGCGAGGACGTGGACCTGCGCGCCGTGGCCCGCCGCATCGTGTGGGGCAAGTTCAGCAACGCGGGCCAGACCTGCGTGGCACCCGACCACGTGCTGTGCACCCCGGCGACCCAGGCCGCCCTCGTACCCGAGCTGGAACGCGCCATCACCGACATGTTCGGCCTCGACCCGCGCACCAGCCGCGACTACGGACGCATCATCAACCGGAAGCACGCCGAGCGCCTGGCCGCGATGGTGGAGGGCGCCGCGGTGGGCGGCGAGGTGGACCTCGACGCGCTCTACGTCTCCCCCACCGTGCTCACCAACGTGGACGACGACCACCCGGCCATGGCCGAGGAGATCTTCGGCCCCGTGCTGCCGGTCGTCACCGTGCCCGACGTGCAGGCCGCCATCAACCGGGTGGCCGACGGCCCCTCCCCGCTGGCGCTCTACCTCTTCACCCGCGATGCCGACGTGCAGGAACGCTGGCTGGCCGGCACCCGCTCCGGCGGCGTGGGCATCAACGTGCCGATGGCGCACGTGGGCGTGCACTCCCTGCCCTTCGGCGGCGTGGGCGCCAGCGGCATGGGCAGCTACCACGGCGAGGCGTCGGTGCGGACCTTCACGCACGAGCGCTCGGTACTGGACAAGCCGCTGCGCCCGGACACCCTGGGACTGGCCTACCCGCCCTCGGGCCCGGTGAAGCGGGAGCTGCTGCGCCGCCTGCTCTGAGCCTCAGCCCACGGGGCCGAGCACGCGGTCGGTGTACTCGTTGGCGAACACCCCGTGCGGGTCGAGCTGCGCGCGCAGGGCGGTGAAGTCGCCCAGGTGCGGGTAGAGCCCCGCCAGCGCCTCGGCGCCCAGGGAGTGCATCTTGCCCCAGTGCGGGCGGCCCCCGGCGGCCACGAGGATGCGCTCCAGCTCGGCGAAGTACGCCCGGGCGCGGCCGTCACCGTGCACCGTGTGCACCGCGACGAACGCCCGCGGGCCGCCCTGCGCCATCGAGAGCCACAGGTCGTCACCGGCGGTGCTGCGGATCTCCAGCGGGAAGCCCACCGGCCAGCGGCGACGGCGGATGGCCGCGGAGACCTCCGCCATCACCTCGGGGAGGTCGGCCAGCGGCACGCCGTACTCCATCTCGCGGAAGCGCACCGTGCGGGCGCTGGCGAAGACGGTGTGCGAGGGGCCGACCACCCGGTGCGGGGTGAGCCCGCCGAAGGTGCGGTTGAGCCACGGCGTGCGGCCCGGCAGCCGGTCGCACAGGTGCGCCAGGGCCGCCAGGCCCGCGTTGGAGACCAGCCCGTCCTCGACGTGGTGGCCGAACCAGCTCCGCGGCACCGGCGGGGTGTCGGCCTGGCACCGACGGGTGCTCTTGGTGATGGTCCTGGGGCTGTGCGGGAACCAGAAGGCCTCGAAGTGGTCGTGGGCCTCGGTGCGCTCCTGCCAGGTGGCGAACACCTCCGGCGCGGACTCGTTCTCGACCTGCAGGTCCAGGCAGTAGGCCGGCACCAGCTGCAGCGTGATGTCCACGATGACGCCGAGCGCCCCGAGCGAGACCGCGGCGCCCTTGAGGCGCGGGTCCACGGCGCCGATGCGGTGCACCTGGCCGGTGCCGTCCACGAGGGTGACGCCCCGCACCTGGGTGGCGAGGCAGCCGAACGCCGCGCCCGTGCCGTGGGTGCCGCTGGAGAGGGCGCCGGCGAGCGTCTGGCGGTCGATGTCGCCCATGTTCTCCAGGGCCAGTCCGTAGGGCGCCAACAGGGCGGGCAGGGCGTGCAGGGGCGTGCCGGCGCCGAGGGTGAGGAGCCCCTCGGCGGCACGGGAGTCGTCGACCACGCCGGTGAGGCCGTCCACGGCCAGCGAGGTGCCCGGGCGGGCGCCCCCGCGCGGGGCGGCCACCCCGGTGAAGGAGTGCCGGCTGCCCACGGGGTGCACCGGGCGGCCGGAGGACACGGCGTGGCGTACCGCGGCCTGCACCGCCTCGGTGGAGTCCGCGACTGTGCACCGGGCGTCGGGCAGGTCGACGGTGCGCGACCAGTTGCGGAAGCCGGTGGTCCGAGTGGTGTTCACAGGAAGGCCTTTCCCTCGCCACGGTAGGTGGGCACAGTGTGGGTGCTGCCGTCCTCCTGCACCAGCACCACCTCGTCGACCCGCTCGGCGGGCTCGCCGGACTTCGCGTGGCGCATCCACACGCGGGAGCCGACCTCGAGGCGGTGGCCGGCGGCCCGGGCGGCCAGGGCACCGGTGAGGGGCGTCTGCACCTCGCCGGCCCCCTCGGTGCCGGTGAGCTCGAGGCCCGGGGGCCAGGCCGCCACCGGCAGGCGGTCGGCGGCGACGGCACCGGTGGCCACCCAGCCGCTGCCCAGCAGGGTCACCATGTCCGGCTCGGGGGTGCGCACCACGTCCAGGCCGATGCCGAACGCGGGCTCCAGGTCGATGGCGCGGAAGCGGTCGAACAGGTGGCCCACGAACAGGCCGGAGCCCACGGTGACCTCGGTGAGCGCCGGGTCGGCCGAGGACCACGCCACCGACCCCGTGCCGCCGCCGTTCACGAGCTCCGGGGCGTGGCCGAGCACCGCGGCCACCGCGTCCACCACGGCCTGCCGCTCGGCGTACAGCCCGCGGCGCGAGACGCCCTGCATGCCGCGGACGGCCCAGCGGTAGGCGCGGTCGCGCAGGTCGCCGGCCACGGGCACGTCCTGCACCCCGGCCACGTGGCCCTCGTAGGTGAGCAGTCCGCGCAGCGCGATGCCGGGCTCGGCCACCACGCGGCGCGCGGCGCGTTCCACCGCCTGCGGCCCGTGCAGGGGCGAGCGGCGGGGGCCGATGGTGACGGGCCCCTTGCGCAGGGAGACGTCGGCCTCGAGCACCACCTGCACGGTCTCGCAGCCACCGGTGCGGGCGCGGGCCTCGGCGATCGCGGCGAGGTGGGCGGGGTCGTCGACGGTCAGGGTGATGGCCGCGGCGAGGTCGGGTTCGCAGACCAGGGCGTCCAGGCCGGCGGCGTCCACCGTCGGGTAGGCCACGAGCAGGTCGTCGGTGGTGCCCACCCGGGCCAGCCAGATGGCCTCGGGCAGCGTGAAGGCGAGCACGCCTTCCACGCCACGGTGGGCCAGGGCGCGCTCGACCACGGCCCGCACGCGGATGCTCTTGCTCGCCACGCGCAGCGGCATGCCGTCGGCCGCCTCCACGAGTCGGTCCAGGTTGCGGTCCACCGCATCGAGGGACACCGCGGCCACCGGCGCGGGCAGGTGCGCGGTGGCGGCGTCGAGGCGTGGCCAGGGGGTGGTGTCGTGCGCCCGGGGGTCCATGCCGAGAACCTAACCTCCGCGGTGACGCGCAGCACACACGCCGCGCGGGGATGTCGGTACACGACGTCACGCCTAGGCTGGGGGCATGGTCGACCTCTCCCCCACCGCCCGCCACACGCTGCACGACGGCACCACCCTTCCCGTGGTGGGTTTCGGCACCTACGAGCTCACCGGCGCCGAGGGCGTCACGGCCGTGCGCCACGCCCTGGACGCCGGCTACCGACTGCTCGACACGGCCGTCTCCTACCGCAACGAGACCGAGGTGGGTCGCGCCGTGGCTGCCAGCGGCCTGGACCGTGAGGAGGTCGCGCTCGTGACCAAGGTGCCCGGCCGGCGCCACCGCAGCGCCGTGGAGTGCGTGGAGGAGTCCCTGCGCCGCCTGGGCACCGACCACCTCGACCTCGTGCTGGTCCACTGGCCCAACCCCTCGCAGGGCGAGTACGAGTACGCCTGGGACGGCCTGGTGCAGGCCCGCGAGCGGGGCCTGACCCGCAGCATCGGGGTCTCGAACTTCCACCCCCACCACCTGGACCGGGTCATCCGCTCGGTGGGCGTCACCCCGGCGGTCAACCAGGTGGAGGTCCACCCCTCGTTCAGCCAGGCCGGCCTGCTGGCCGAGAACGCCCGCCGCGGCATCCTCACGCAGGCGTGGAGCCCGCTGGGCAAGCGCCAGCCGCGCTACACCGACACCGCCGTGGCGGCACCGGCCGAGCGGTTGGGCGTCACCCCGGCGCAGGTGGTGCTGCGCTGGCACCTGCAGCGCGGGGTGCTGCCCCTGCCCAAGTCGGCCACGCCGGAGCGCCAGCGGGAGAACCTCGACCTGTTCGGGTTCTCCCTGTCCGACGACGAGGTGGCCGCCATCACCGCCCTCACGCGGCCGGACGGTCGCCTGTTCGGCGGGGACCCCGACCACCACGAGGAGCGCTGACCGGCACCCGGTCGGCATCGGCCACGCGGGGCTCGCCGCGGCGCACGAACCACAGCACCACGCCGACGGCCACCATCACCAGGCCGCCGACGAGACTGGTGGCCGGGAGGCTCGCCACGAGCACGACGCAGCCGACCAGGCCCACCACCGGCACCACCCACCCGGCGCGCCACTCGTCGCGCAGCGTGAACGCCGCGCCGTTGGCCACCGCGTAGTAGAGCAGCACGCCCACGCCGGAGAAGCCGATGGCGCCGCGCAGGTCAAGCAGCAGCACCAGCAGCACCACCGCACCGGCCACCGCGAGGGCGGCCACGCGCGGCACCCGCTCGCCGGTGGAGGCGGTGGCGGTGACGCCCAGGGCCGGCGGCAGGTCGCGGCGCTGCCCCATCGCCTTGAGGGTGCTGGCCACGCCCAGCAGCAGCGCCCACAGGGCCCCGACGGCGGCCAGCCCGGCGAGCACGCCGACGACCACGGCCCACCAGGAGGACGCGCCCCCGGCCAGGTCGCGCAACGGGGCGGCGCTGGCCACGATGCCCTCCGGTCGCAGGCGCGCCAGCAGGGTCACCGCCACCGCGGCGTAGAGCACCAGCACGGTGCCCAGGCCCCACGCGACGGCCCGCGGGACGGTGCGGCGCGGCTCGACCACCTGGTCGCCCAGGGTGGCGATGCGGGCGTACCCGGCGAACGCGAAGAAGAGCAGCCCGGCGCCCTGCAGCAGCCCGTGCGGCGAGGGACGGCCCGGCACCACCGCGGCATCGCGGGTGGGGGTCCACAGGGTGGGGTCCGGCGGCAGGAGCCACGAGACGAGCAGGGTGCCCACGATGCCCAGGAGCACCAGCCCCACCACCACGCGCGCCACCCGGGCCGACCGCACGACGCCGCCGAGCGTGACGGCCGTGAGCGCGACCACGGCGAACACCCCGAGCAGCTGCTCCCGGCCGGGCCACAGGTAGGAGCCGGCCACCATCGCCATCGCGGCGCAGGAGGCGGTCTTGCCGACGACGAAGCACCACCCGGCGAGGTAGCCCCAGAACGGGGAGAGCCGCTCCCGGCCGTAGAGGTAGGTGCCCCCGGCCCCCGGGTGGCGGGCGGCGAGCTGGGCACTGGAGCTGGCGTTGCACCAGGCCACGAGCGCGGCCACGGCCAGAGCGGGCAGCAGCCACGCGCCCGCGGCGGCGGTGGCCGGGCCCCAGACCCCGAACACCCCCGCGCCCACCATGGCCGCCAGGCCGATGGTGAGCGCGTCGAGAAAGGTCAGGCGCCGGGCGCTCACTCCACCGACCGGCCGTCGGCGAGGGTGAACTCCACCGGCGTGGGCAGGGCCACGGTGCGGCTCACGGTGCACAGGCGGTCGCGCGAGGAGGCCACGGCCCGCGGCAGCACCTCGGTGGCGGCCCGGCCGGCCTCGTCCTCGGCGAAGGTCACGTCGAAGGCCGCCTGCACGTCGGTCAGGTGGTTGCCGTCCTCGTCGCGCACCTTGGTGCCCCGGGCCTCCACCACGAAGGACTCCGGCTCGGCGCGCTTGTGGGTGATGAAGTCGACGTCGATGGCCGAGCAGCCGGCCACGGCGGCCAGCAGCAGCTCCACCGGGGTGAAGTCGGCATCGCTCCCGTCCCCGATGGTGATGCTGGCGCCCCGCTCGTTGGTCACGGTGAAGGTGGCGAAGTCGGTGCGCTCCAGGCGGACCGAGCGGGGGCTGGGCGGGGTCGGGGTCTCGCTGCTCATGGGGCATAGCCTGCCGCACATGGAGCCCGACGCGAAGACCGCCTCGCCCACCGGCCCGAGCGTGACCGGGGCCTCGGCCGCCGCCACCCTGGGCGGCCTCCACCGGTACGCCGACGCCGGCCCGGTGGACGTGCGTCCCTCCGAGCCCGGCCCGGGCCGGCTCCTGCTGGTGCGCCACGGCGAGACCGCGTGGTCCCGGGCCGGCCGGCACACCGGGCTCACCGACCTGCCCCTCACCGGGGCCGGACGCGCCGCGGTCGGCGGCCTGCCCGACCTGCTCGCGGAGTACGACCTGGTGCACGTGCGCTGCTCCCCGCTGCAGCGCGCCACCGAGACCGCCCGCCTGGCCGGCCTGGAGCCCGACGCGCTGGACGCCGACCTCGTGGAGTGGGACTACGGCGCCGAGGAGGGCCGCACCACCGCCCAGGCGCAGGCCGAGGGCCGCCCCGGGTGGACCGTCTTCGACGGCGTGCCACCGGGCGAGACCCCCGGCGAGACGGTGGAGATGGTGGCCGCCCGGGCCAGCCGGGTGCTGGGGCGGGTGTGGCGCCACCTGGAACACGGCGACGTGGTGCTCGTGGGGCACGGGCACCACCTGCGCGTGCTGGCCGCGGTGTACCTGCGCCAGACGCCCTACCTGGCCGACGCCCTGGAGCTCGAGGCCGGCAGCCTGAGCGTGCTCGGGCACCACCGCACCACGCCCACCGTCCACCGGTGGAACCTGACGCCCTGAGCGGGTCTCAGGCGGGCAGCTCCCACTGGTCCACCGGCTGGTGGGTGGCGTTGGCCTCCCAGTACAGGCGCGTCATCTCGGTGAGCGCCGCGTCGCGGTCCAGGCCGCGGGCCTCCAGCCGCTCGACGGCCTGCACCTGCCAGGTGGCGCCGTTGGTGCGCTTCTCGCAGCGGCGCCGCACCGTGCCCAGGTAGGTGTCGGCGTCCTCGGAGGTGGTGCCCCCGGAGACCAGGCCGGCGTGCGCCAGCGGCAGCAGGTGCTCGGCCACCAGCTCGGTCACCGGCATCGTGCCGGTGGTGCCCGGCCAGGCCAGCTCCGCCTCGATGCCGTGCTCGGCCGCGGCGTAGAAGTTGCGCTCCGCCTCGGCGTGGCTGAAGCCCAGCCACGGCTCGGGGGTGGTGTCCACCAGGGTGCGCAGCAGCCCGTAGTAGAGCGCGCAGTTGGCCATCGTGTCCGCCGCGGTCGGGCCCGCCGGCAGCACGCGGTTTTCCACGCGCAGGTGCGGCACGCCGTCGACCACGTCGTAGATGCCGCGGTTCCAGCGCCACACCGTGCCGTTGTGCAGCATCAGGCGCGGCAGCTTGGGGGCCCGCCCCTTGCCGGCCCCGGAGCGGTCGCTGCTCGGACCACCCTCGGTGGAGGGCAGCTCGAACGGCTCGGGCAGCAGCCCCGGGTAGGAGCCGATGTTCTCCCGGAACAGGTCGGCCGGGGTGGCGATCCAATCGCGCCCGAACAGGGCCCGGGACTTCACACCCTGGTTGCGCAGCTCCGGGGTGCGGGTGTCCATCATCTGCTCGAAGAGCGGGATGCGGGTCTCGGCCCACAGCCGCTTGCCGAACAGGAAGGGCGAGTTGGCACCCACCGCCACCTGCACGGCGGCCACCAGCTGGGCGGCGTTCCAGAAGGTGGCGAACCTCTCCGGCGAGACCTGCCGGTGCAGCTGCAGCGAGGTGGCCGCGGCGCCGGGGGCGATGGTCTCGGTGTACTGCTTGACCCGCTCCCCGGTGGGGCCGGTGATGTCGATGGTGGCGCCCTCGCCGCGCTCCTTGAGCAACGCGTTCTCCAGGGCCCGGTAGCGCGAGCCGGCGGAGATCCACTCCCCCACCAGGTGCTCCTCGCGCAGCGTGGGCAGGATGCCGATGGGCACCATGCGGCAGCCCTCGGCGTCGGCCGCGTCGTGCGCCTCCTGCAGGTGGTGCAGCACCACGTGCTCCAGCGACGGCGAGGCACCCGTGGCCACCGGGCGCGGCTCCACGTTCACCTCGATGTTGAAGCGCGCCAGCTCGGACTGGAAGTGCTCCCCCAGGTGCCCCAGCACCGCCTCGTTGTTGAGGGAGGGCTGCATGTCGGCGTCCACGAGGTTGAGCTCCATCTCGATCCCGATCTTGGGGAAGGTGGAGTCGAACTCTGCGTGCGCGAGCAGCCAGGTGAAGGTCTCCAGCTCGTGGTTGACCTCCTCGCGGAACCGCACCCGGTCCGCCGAGGAGTACTCGGTCTTCTCGACCTCTGCGCCCATGGTCCTGCCTTTCGCCGTGCGGGGCTCCATCCAAGCACGTGGGACCGGCCACCGCAGGGTGGCCGGTCCCACGTGACGGGGGCGCCGTCCCGCGCCGGCAGGGACCCGGACAGGGCCCCTGCCGCGCAGCAGGTCAGTCCTCGAAGGCCTCCGGCGGCGGGCACGAGCAGACCAGGTTGCGGTCGCCGTACACGCCGTCGATGCGGCGCACCGGCGGGAAGTACTTGGTCGCCGGGTTCACGCCGGCCGGGTACACGGCCTCGGCGCGGGTGAACGAGTACGGCCAGTCGCCGGCCATCGAGCGGGCGGTGTACGGGGCGTGGCGCAGCACCGAGTCGTCGGCGTCGCCCTGCTGGCCCACCGCGTCGATCTCGGCCTTGATGGCCACCATCGCGTCCACGAAGCGGTCCAGCTCGTCAAGCGACTCCGACTCCGTGGGCTCCACCATGAGCGTGCCGGAGACCGGGAAGGACATGGTCGGGGCGTGGAAGCCGTAGTCGATGAGGCGCTTGGCCACGTCGTCCACGGTGACGCCGGTGTCCTTGGTGATCTGGCGCAGGTCGAGGATGCACTCGTGGGCCACGAGGCCCTCGTTGCCCGTGTAGAGCACCGGGTAGTGCTCGTCGAGGCGCTTGGCCAGGTAGTTGGCCGAGAGGATGGCCACGCGGGTGGCCTTCTTCAGGCCGGCCGAGCCCATCATGCGGATGTACGCCCACGGGATCGGCAGGATGCTCGCCGAGCCCCACGGTGCCGCGGCGATGGGGCCGACCCCGGTGGCCGGGCCGGCGCCGGGCACCAGCGGGTGGTTGGGCAGGAAGGGCGCCAGGTGCTCGCGCACGCCGATCGGGCCTACGCCCGGACCGCCACCACCGTGCGGGATGGTGAAGGTCTTGTGCAGGTTGAGGTGGCTGACGTCCGAGCCGAACTTGCCCGGACGGGCCACGCCGATGAGGGCGTTGAGGTTGGCGCCGTCGACGTAGACCTGGCCGCCGGCGTCGTGCACCAGGCCGCACAGGTCGGCGATGGTGTCCTCGAACACGCCGTGAGTGGACGGGTAGGTCACCATGATGGCGGCCAGCTGCGGGCCGTGCTTCTCCACCTTGGCGCGCAGGTCGTCCATGTCGATGTCGCCGCCCTCGGCGGTCTTCACCACGACCACCTTCATGCCGGCCATGACCGCCGAGGCCGCGTTGGTGCCGTGCGCGGAGGCCGGGATGAGGCAGACGTCGCGGTGCTCCTGGCCCTGGGACGCGTGGTAGGCGCGGATGGCCATGAGGCCGGCCAGCTCGCCCTGGGCACCGGAGTTGGGCTGCAGCGAGACGGCGTCGTAGCCGGTGATGTCGCACAGCCACTGGCTCAGCTCGTCCATGAGGGCGCGGATGCCCTCGGAGTGCTCGGCCGGGGCGAAGGGGTGCAGGTTGGCGAACTCCGGCCAGGTGATGGGCTCCATCGCGGTGGTGGCGTTGAGCTTCATGGTGCAGGAGCCCAGCGGGATCATGCCGCGGTCCAGCGCGTAGTCGCGCTCGGAGAGCTCGCGCAGGTAGCGCAGCATCTGGGTCTCCGAGCGGTGCACGTGGAAGACCTCGGGGGTGAGGAAGTCGCTGGTGCGCTGCAGCTGCTGCGGCCAGGTGAGCTCCATCGCCGGGCCGAGGCGGTCGGCCAGCGAGACGCCGAAAGCCTCGGCGACGACCTCGAGGTCGGCCGAGAGCGTGGTCTCGTCCACGCTCACCAGCACCGTGTCCTCGTCCTGCTTCCACAGCAGCACGCCCTCGCGGCGGGCGGCGGCCACGATGTTGCCGGCCTGGCCCGGTACGCGGACGGCCAGGGTGTCGAAGTAGTCCTCGTGCACGACCTCCAGGCCGGCCGAGGAGAGGGAGCCGGCCAGGCGGCGGGCCTTGCCGTGCACGTCGCGGGCGATGGAGCGCAGCCCCTCCGGGCCGTGCCACACCGCGTACATGGAGGCGATGACCGCCAGCAGCACCTGGGCGGTGCAGATGTTGGAGGTGGCCTTCTCGCGACGGATGTGCTGCTCGCGGGTCTGCAGGGCCAGGCGGTAGGCCACCTTGCCCTCGTCGTCCTTGGAGACGCCCACGAGGCGGCCCGGCAGGGTGCGCTCGAGGCCGGAGCGGACGGCCATGAAGCCGGCGTGCGGGCCACCGAAGCCCATCGGCACGCCGAAGCGCTGGGTGGTGCCCACCACCACGTCGGCGCCCCACTCGCCGGGGGGCGTGAGCAGGGTGAGGGCCAGCAGGTCCGCGGCGGCGGTCACCAGGGCGCCGGCCTCGTGGGCGGCCTCGGCCAGGGCCGACCAGTCGCGGATCGCACCGTCCACGGCCGGGTACTGCACGATGACGCCGAACACGTCGCGGTCGCCGGCGGCGGCGCGCAGGCCCTCGACGGAGTCCACGCCCGCCAGGTCGGCCACGACCACCGGGATGCCCAGCGGCTCGGCGCGGGTCTCGGTGACGGCGATGGACTGCGGCAGCAGGCCGGAGTCCAGCAGCAGCACGGCGGAGTTGTCCTTGGCGCCCACCTTGGCGGTGCGGCGCATCACCGTCATCGCCTCGGCCACGGCGGTGCCCTCGTCGAGCAGGGAGGCCCCGGCGGTGGTGAGGCCCGACAACTCGGAGCACATGGTCTGGAAGTTCAGCAGCGCCTCGAGGCGGCCCTGGGAGATCTCCGGCTGGTAGGGCGTGTACGCGGTGTACCAGGCCGGGTTCTCCAGGATCTTGCGCAGGATCACCGGCGGGGTGTGGGTGCCGTAGTAGCCCAGGCCGATCATGGAGCGGGCCACGGTGTTGCGCTCGGCGTAGGCGCGCAGCTCGGCGGTGGCGGCCTGCTCGGTGGGGGCCGCCGACATCGGCAGCTGCTCGTCGCCCTGGATGGCGCCCGGTACGGCCTTGGCGATGATGGCGTCCAGCGAGGGCTGGCCGATCACCTCGAGCATGTGGGCCACGTCCTCGTCGCGGGGGCCGATGTGGCGCCCCACGAAGTCGGGCTCGTGGTGCAGGCCCAGCTCGTCGCTGGCGTCGAACACGGGGGCCTCGGTGGCCTCGTGCGCGGGGGTGGGCGTGGTGCCGTCGGGAACCAAGGGTCCTCCTGGAGTCGCTGCGTGGGTCACGATCTCTCCCCCTCTGTGGGCGCTGGGGCCGGCCAGAGTTGCCTCACCGCGCAGGGTCCGTGGGCCTGAGAGATTCCGGGGAGGTTGCTCCTTCGGCGTCCCGGTGCGGGACTCTCCCCTGCGGGGTCGACGGCACCGGCGAGTGTATTACGTCACGCCCCCGCCGAGGAGGGTTCGGGCCCGTGCCGCCTCAGGCGCCGCGGCGCGCGCGCCGGGCGGCCAGCTCGTCGACCACGCGCTCGCGCTCGTCGGCACCGGGCAGCTCGCACAGGCTGCCCTCCACCTCACGCCACACGCTGGAGATGGCGATGCCGAAGACGCCCTGCCCGCCGCGTACCAGGTCGATGACCTCGTCGTCGCTCGTGCACTCGTACACCGAGGCACCGTCGGACATGAGCGTCAGCGAGGCGAGGTCGTCCGCGCCACGGTCCGCGACGGCCTCGACGGCCACCCGGATCTGCTGCAGCGAGACACCGGTGTCGAGCAGGCGCTTGATGATCTTGAGCACGACGATGTCGCGGAAGGAGTAGAGCCGCTGCGTGCCCGAGCCCTGGGCGCCTCGCACGCTGGGGCGCAGCAGGCCGGTGCGGGCCCAGTAGTCGAGCTGGCGGTAGGTGACGCCGGCGGCGGCGCAGGCCTGCGGGCCGCGGTAGCCCACGGCGTCCCGGGCAGCGGCGACCGGGTCGTCGAACAGCGGGACCTGCTCCCCCGGGTGGCCCTGCTCGGGCGGCGTCGTCGTCACGGGGGCGACGCTACTGCGCCGTCCCCGGGCAGGCAACGCCGCCACGCCGACCGGCCGGTCGGGCCGGCCGCGGTCGGGCGGTCAGCCGAGCTCGGCGCGCACCAGGGCCACGTGGAGCGCCAGGCAGGCCGCGGCCAGCTCGTTGCGCATCCCCTCCCGCTCGTCCGGGGCGGGACGCGAGGCGGTGAGGGTCTGCTGCACCAGCGCCGCCTCGCGGTCGGCGGCCAGCCGGAACATGCGCAGGTGCCGGGGCTCCAGCCCGAAGGATGCGAAGGTGGCCGCCGCGCGGGCGATGTCGACGTCGTGGGAGGAGTACCAGCCCTCGCGGTCGGCGTGCACCAGGCCGAAGGACGCGATGTCGTCCAGCTGGGAGGGCTCGATGCCGGCGCTGCGGCAGAGCTCGGACCGGCTGACGCGCACCGCCTCGCGGCTGGAGAAGTCCACCGCCTGCACGGCCGGCCCGGTCGCCCCGGGCAGCGCGCCGGCGGGCGGAGGAGCGGGCCGTCCGGGGGCGGGCGCGTCGAGGTCCACCGACAGGCCACGGTCCATCTGGTCCAGGGCGTCGGCGATCACCTTGAGCGGCCAGAAGCGGTCGCGCTGGGAGGTGAGCACAAAACGCAGGCGCTCCACCTGGTCGTCGGAGAACAGCCGGTAGCCGGCGGGGGTGCGCTCCGGGGTGATGAGCCCCTTGCCCTCCAGGAAGCGCACCTTCGAGATGGTCAGGTCCGGGAAGTCCGCCGACAGCTCGCGGACCACCTGGCCGATGGTGTGCCTCGCCCCCGTCATGCCACCGGGGAGGTCGCGGGGTGGAAGACCAGGCGGTACTTGCCGATCTGCACCTCGTCGCCCTCCTGCAGGTCGACCTGCTCCACCGGCTCGCCGTTGACGTACGTGCCGTTGGTGGACTTGCTGTCCACGAGGCGGCACCCCTCCTGCGAGAGCACGAAGCGCGCGTGGTGGCGCGAGACGGTCACGTCGTCGAGCAGGATGTCGGCGTCCGCGGCGCGGCCCACCGTGGTCTCCGGCTCGTCGAGCAGGTAGCGCGCACCGGCCGAGGCGCCGGCGGGGATGAGCAGCAGGGCGGTGCCCGGGCGCAGGGCGGCGATCATCTGCGCGTCGACGTCCGTCATCGCCACCGGTGTGCGCGGGTGGGTGGGGACGGGCGACCCGGTCGCCAGGTCGATGCGGGAGGTGGCGGGGCCCGTCGCGTGCGGGGTACCGCCCGGGGTGGAGCTCATGCGCCTGGTCCTTTCTGGTGGTCGACGACGGGTGCCGGGGGTCGCCCCCGGCACCCGTCGTCCGGGGGTGCTGCGCTCAGTCGAGCGTGGCGGTGTAGGCCTCGGCGTCGATGAGGTCCTCGACCTCGGAGGCCTCGGAGACCTTGATCTCGAACATCCAGCCCTCGCCGTAGGGGTCGGAGTTCACGTTCTCGGGGGTGGCGTCGAGCGCGTCGTTGACGGCCGTGATCTCGCCGCTCAGCGGGGAGTACACGTCGCTGACGGACTTGGTGGACTCCACCTCACCGGCGGCGTCGTCGCGGGAGAAGGTGTCGCCCACGGCCGGCAGCGTCACGAAGACGACGTCACCCAGCGCGTCCTGGGCGTAGTCGGTGATGCCCACGCGGTAGACGCCGTCGCCGGCCTCACGCAGCCACTCGTGCTTGTCGGTGTACAGCAGGTCCTGGGGGTAGTCCATGGGCGCTCCTCGCACTCCTTCGGGTGATGGTGGGTCGATCCTAGTGTCCCGTGCCACAGTCGTCACCGTCCGGCGCCCTCCTCCAGCGGGACGGTGGCCTCCACCCGTACCTCGTCGCGCACCAGCACGCTCACCCGGGAGCCCTCCTGGGCGGCGGACTCCACCACGCCGCCGGGGATCCGCATGGCGGTGGCCAGGGTCTCGGCGGGCCCGATGGCGCGGAACCGGTAGGGCGGGTGGAGCACCTCACCGTCCATGACCACCCGCCCCTCGGTGTCGTCGACGAACCAGCTGCCGGCCACCACCCGGTGACCGTTCACCTCCATGGCCTCGGCGCCGGCGTCGCGCAGCTCCTGCACGGCCTGCAGCAGGGTCCCGGCCCCGAGCTCCCCGGCCGCCGGCACCGTCATCTGGATGCCGGGGCCGGCGGCCGGCACCACGCCGGCAAGGATGCCCAGCTCCTGGGAGCGGCGGCGCGCCTGCTTCTCGGCCTCGGAACGCCCAGACCCGGCCTCCAGGGCGGCCTTCTGCTCCTCCAGGGCCACCCGCTGGCCATCGAGCTCGTCGTCGTGGGCCTCCACGTCGTGGAGGAGCTCCACCAGCTCGGCCTCGCTCAGGTCGCGCACGGCATCGCGCTGCGGGTCCAGGCTGCTGGTGGACAGCGCGAAGCCGAGCAGGCCCAGCAGGACCGCGGCGGTGGTGCTGCCGCGGCCGCCAAAGGCCCGCCAGCCGGTGCGCCGGGGCCTCGGCAGGGGGCGGGGACGGCGCGGGGGACGCGCGCCGGGCTGCGGGGACTCAGGCATGGAACAGGTGCCTCCGGATGGCGGCGAGGTTGCTGAAGATGCGCAGCCCCAGCACGACGACCACCCCGGTGGTGAGCTGCGAGCCCACCCCGAGCTGGTCGCCGATCCAGACGATGAAGGCGGCCACCACCACGTTGGAGAGGAAGGAGACCACGAAGACGCGCTCGGAGAAGATGCCGTCCAGCGCGGCGCGGGCACCACCGAACACGGCGTCCATCGCGGCGATGACGGCGATGGGCAGGTAGGGCTCCAGCCACCAGGGCACGTCGGGCTGGAGCCAGACGCCCAGCAGGATGCCAAGGACGAGGCCGAGGGCGGGGATCATGGAGTCTCCACGGTGACGGGGCGGGCGTGGTGCAGCGTGAGGGTGGGGTCGGCCGGCACCGTGAGGTCCGCGGCCCGGCGGGTGCTGGTGCGCAGGCCCACCTCGTCACGCAGGTGGCGCAGGTGGTCCTGACCCCCCAGCTCGGCGAAGCGGTCCGGCATCGTGGCCGGACCCACCGCCTCCACCGTGTACGGGCGGTCCAGGGCGCGGAAGTCCACCACCAGGGCCTGGCCTGCGAAGCGGATGCCGGCCAGGGAGCTCAGGCGGTGGCCGTTGATGCTCACGGCCTGCGCCCCGGAGGCCCACAGCAGGTTGGACAGGCGCTGGAGGTCGGCAGCGACGACCCGCTGCTCGGGGTCGGGCCCCGGCGCGTCGTCGAGCTGCAGGACCAGCCCCGCACCGGTGACGGGGGTGGCCGCAGCGGCGACGCCACGGGCCTCGACCTGCGCGGCGAGCTCACCGCTGCCCCCCTCGCGCAGGAGGTGGCCCTGCTGCTCCTCCACGGCCCGTTGCTCCCGGTCGAGCGCCGCGGCCTCCTCGGCGAAGAGGTCCTGCTCCTCGTGGAGGCGGGCGGCCAGCTGGGCGCGGGGGGCGTCGGCCGGCAGGTCCTCGCGCAGGTTCTGGTAGCCGGCCACCAGCACCAGACCGATGAGCACGAGCGTGGCACCCAGGGCCAGTCCGGCCGGGGCCCGGCGGGCGGGGGCGGGACCCTCGCCGGCACGACGGCGCCGCTCGTGGGCCGCGGCGTACGCGGGCTCGACGGGGTTGGCCAGCAGCTCCTCGATGAGGTTGCGCGGCCGCTGGTCGGGCTCCTGCTGCGCCATGGCCACCTCCCTCGCCGTCCGCGGGGCCTGCTGAGGGTCGGAGCCTACTACCGCGGGCGGGTCACGAGGTGGCGGCGTCGACCCCCCCGACCCGGTGGGCGTGCGTGTAGAGGTTCATCGAGTCGCCGCGGACGAAACCCAGGAGCGTGAGTCCCTGCTCGTCGGCCAGCTCGACCGCCAGCGAGGAGGGCGCGGAGACCGCGCTGAGCACCGGGATGCCGGCCATGACCGCCTTCTGCACCAGCTCGAAGCTGGCCCGCCCGGAGACCTGCAGCACCGTGCCGCGGGCCGGCAGGCGGTCGTGCTGGGCGGCCCAGCCCACCACCTTGTCGACCGCGTTGTGGCGCCCCACGTCCTCACGCACCACGAGCGCCTCGCCGGTGGCCGCGTCGAACAAGCCCGCGGCGTGCAGGCCCCCGGTGCTGTCGAACACCCGCTGGGCCTCGCGCAGGGCCCCGGGCAGCGCGGCCAGGGTGGCGCGGGAGACCCGGCAGCGGTCGGTGGTGAGGTCGTGCACCGAGGTGGTGCGCACCGCCTCGATGCTGGCCTTGCCACACACGCCGCAGCTGCTGGTGGTGTAGAAGTTCCGCTCCACCGCCTCCCCCGGCGGCTCCACGCCCTCGGCCAGCTCGAGGTCGAGCACGTTGTAGGTGTTGGGCTCCCCTCCCCCGGTACCCGGCCCGCCGCAGTGGATGGCGGCACGCAGGTCGTCCCCGCGGCGCAGCACGCCCTCGGAGACCAGGAAGCCGGTGGCCAGCTCCACGTCGTGGCCCGGGGTGCGCATGGTGACCGCCAGCGGCCGCCCGGCCACCCGGATCTCCAGCGGCTCCTCGCCGGCCAGGGTGTCGACCACCCGGCGGGCGGGCTCCTGGCCCCGGAGGCGGAGGATCGGTCGGCGGACGGTGAGGCGGCCCATCGGGCGATCCTCGCACGAGGGGCGGGACGGGTGCGGGGCACGGACTACGGTGCCGGTGTGCCCGAGGTCCACCTGGCGCGCGCCCCCGGCGACGCGCACACCGCGCTGCTCGCCCTGGCCGCCGCCGTCACCGGCGCCCCCGGCCTGTCCCTCGCCCACGCCTGCCCGCAGTGCGGGTCCGCCGCACACGGCCGGCCGGTGCTGCGCGGGGTGGAGGGCGCTTCGGTGTCGCTCTCCCGCCCCCGCGACCCGGGCCCGGCGCTCGTGGCCCTCTGCGTGGGCGCCGGGGTGGGCGTGGACACCGAGCACCACGGCGCCGTGGCCTTCGCGGGCTTCGACGCCGTGGCCCTGCACCCGCGGGAGACCTGCGCCGACGACGCCGCCCGCACCCGCCTGTGGGTGCGCAAGGAGGCGCTGCTCAAGGCGCACGGCACGGGGCTGGCCACCGACCCGCGGACGGTCCGGCTGGCGATGGACGGCACGGTGCTGGCAGGGCCGCCGGCCACGCTGGTGGACCTGGACCATGCGGGGCAGACCGCGGCCGTGGCGGTCACGCCCCCGGGCCCGGTGCGGCTCGTCTGGCACTGAGCCGCGCGGCACCTCGCGCCCGGGCGGTGCCCGGGCTCAGGCCAGCTCGGGCAGCGGCGGCAGCTGCGGCTCGTGCAGCCAGGCGTGGAGGGTCTGTTCCACCAGGGCGCCCTGCGCACCGGACCCCTGCACGCAGTGGGACACGAACTGGGCCGTGCTGGCCGTGCCGCCGGAGTGCGCCTGCACCCAGGTGCGCAGCAGGTCGAAGAAGGTCTCGTCGCCCACCACGGCGCGCAGCGCGTGGAGGGTGAGCGCGCCCCGCTTGTAGACCCAGTCGTCGAACATGCGGCGCATGGTGGGGGCCGCGAGGGTCACCCCGGCCGGCAGGTCCTCGAGCTCGGCGTGGTGCCGGGCGGCCTGCTCCTGCACGGAGGGGCCGGGCTCCCAGGTGCGGCGATGGTCGGACCACAGCCACTCGGCGTAGCAGGCGAAGCCCTCGTGCAGCCAGATGTCGCGCAGCAGCTCACCGGTGACGGCGTTGCCGAACCACTGGTGGGCCAGCTCGTGGGCGACCAGGCGCTCGTTCTCCCAGACCGACTCGACGTAGTTGCGGCCGAAGGTGCTCAGGCCCTGGGCCTCCAGCGGGATCTCCAGGTCGTCGTCCACCACCACCGCGCGGTACTGCGCGAAGGGGTAGGGGCCGAACAGCCCGCTGAGGAAGTCGACCATGCGCCCCTGGTGCTCGAGCGAGGTGCCCTCCCCCACCCGGACCGTCGGCGGGTGGACGATGCTCACCGGGACCGACGCCTCGCAGGGCGTCTCCACGTAGCGGCCGACCTGCAGGGTGGCCAGGTAGGGCGACATCGGGCGGTCCATCTCGTACACCCAGCGGGTGCGGCGCCCCTGGCGCTCGCAGACGGTGCGGGTGCCGTTGGCCACCACCTGGTAGTGGGCGTCGGTGAGCACCTCGATGCGGTACGTGGCCTTGTCGGCGGCGTCGTTGTTGCACGGGAACCACGACGGCGCGCCCTGCGGCTGCGAGCCCACCATCGAGCCGTCGGTCAGCTCCTCCCACCCGGCCTCACCGTGGGTGCCGGGCACCGGGCGCGGCTTGCCGGACACCTTGAGCTCCAGCACGAGCCGCTCCCCGGCCCGCCGGTCCCCGACGGCGACCGACCAGCCACCGCTGGTGCGCCGGTACCTGGCCGGGGCACCGTCGACGGTGGCACCGCCCAGCTGGAGGCCGCGCAGGTCGACCTTCAGGTGGTGGGTCGGCTCGACGACCTCGACGTGCAGCCGCGCCCGCTCGTCGAGGCGGTTGGTCACCACGGCGTAGCTGAGCTGCAGGTCGTAGTGGTGGACGCGGTAGCGGGTGTCGCCGTGGCCGCGCAGGTACGGGTCGGGGTGGGTCATGGGCGCCTGTTCGCAGAGGGTTCGTCGGGTGGTCTTCGGGCTCGGGGGAAGGCGTCAGCCTAGTCCTCGACCCACGGGCCGATGGGGTTGCCGACCCACCGGGTGCGGTCGGGCGCGGACTCGCCGCGCATCACCAGGGAGCCCGGTCCCACGGTCGCGTCGCGGCCCAGGGTGGAGGCGGGGAGCACCACCGAGTTGGGGCCCACGGTGGACCCGGCCCGCAGGCGCACCGTGTCCATGGCCAGCACGCGGTCGTGGAAGAGGTGGGTCTGCACGACGCAGCCGCGGTTGACCGTGGCACCGGCGCCCAGCTCGATGAGGTCGTGCTCGGGCAGCCAGTAGGTCTCGCACCACACGCCACGGCCCACGCGGGCACCCATGACCCGGAAGTACAGGTTCAGCAGGGCGGTGCCCGGGACGGCGCGCAGCATCCACGGCACGGCCACGGACTCCACGAACGCGTCGGCGAGCTCACCGCGCCAGACCATGCCGGACCACAGCGGGTGCTCCGAGGGCTTCCAGCGCCCCACGAGCAGCCACTTGGCCACCACCGCCACCAGCACGGCGAGGACACCGCAGGCGAGCAGCACCAGACCGGAGGCGGCCGCGGCGGCGCCCCAGCCCCATCGGGCGGCGAGCCAGCAGAGGGCCGCGGCACCCAGCAGGTGCAGCACCAGGTGCGCCAGCAGCGCGAGCACGCGGCAGGACTCCACCATCGCCCGCAGCACGCGCAGGTGGCGCGGCGGGGCGTAGGTGCGTGCCGCGTCGACCTGGGAGGGGGCGCGGCGCAGCTTCTCCGGCGGCGAGCCCACCCAGGAGGCGCCGGCCTTGGCCTTCTTGCGGCGCGGCGCGGCCGAGAGCACCGCCACCAGGGACTTCTTGGGCACCTTGCGGCCCGGCGCGGTCATGCCGGAGTTGCCCACGAAGGCCCCGCGGCCGATCTTCACGCGCTCGACGCGCATCCAGCCACCGCCGAGCTCGTACCCGCCGATGAGCGTGTCGTCGGCGAGGAAGGCCCCGGCACCCACCCGGGTGAGGCTGGGGATCATGAGCACCGTGGAGGCCTCGGCGTCCTTGCCCATGCGGGCGCCCAGGAGGCGCAGCCAGAGCGTGGTGATGGCGCCGGCGTACATGGGGAACAGCCAGGTGCGGGCCTCGTCCATGAGGCGCAGCGTGGCCCAGGCCTGCAGGGCGCGGCGGCTCTGCGTGGGGTGGTGGCCGCCCTGCAGGCCGATGCCGGCCAGACGCACCAGCACGAGGATGAGCAGCGCGAGGGTGGCGTAGCCCGCCAGGCCCGCCAGCGGCAGCCAGAGCAAGGCGGTGCGGACGGCCTCTCCCAGCGAGTCGGCCCCGGCCAGCGGGCGCCAGAGCACCAGTCCGCCGACGAGCGTGGCCACGAGCGGCAGCAGCGAGATGAGCACGCCGGTCAGGGCGTAGAGACCGGTGTAGACCGGGCGGCGGCGCGGGGCGTCGGCCCACGGGCCACGGGCCTGGCCGGCGCGGATGGCCGGGGAGCCCGACCACCGCTCGCCGGCGGGCACGTCGCCGAACACGGTGGACCCGGGGGCCACCTCGGCGTCGGCGCCGACGCGGGCACCGCCCACGAGCGTGGAGCGGGCGCCGATGCGGGCTCGCTCCCCCACCTCGATGGGGCCCACGTGCAGGGTCGCGCCGTCCACCCAGTGACCCTGCAGGTCCACCTCGGGCTCCACCGCGCAGCCCTCACCCAGCGTGAGGTGGCCGGTGATCGGCGGCATGGCGTGCAGGTCCACGCCGCGCCCCACCCGGCAGCCGAGCAGGCGGGCGTACCAGCGCACGAGCCCGGCACCGGAGACCAGGCCCGCGCCCGCCTCGTCGGCGAAGCGCTCGGCGAGCCACAGGCGCAGGTGGACTCCCCCGCCCCGCGGGTGGGTACCGGGGCGCACCCCGGCCAGCAGCACCCGGGCCGCGAGGGCGGCCAGGGCCAGGCGGCCGGCGGGCAGCACGAGGAGCACCCAGCCCAGGCCGAGCGCCCACCAGGGCGCCATCGGCACGAGCGAGGCCGCCTCCCAGCCCAGGAGGTCCAGCACGCGGGCCCCCAGGGCCACCCAGAACACCCACCGCAGGCCGGTGAGCGTGCGCAGCCCCAGCAGGGCCAGCAGCTGCACGGCCTGCACGCCGCGGCCCACCGGGGGCACCTGCTCGTTGAGGCGGCCGGTGGGGCCGTCCAGTCCCTGCAGCCAGCTGGCGAAGGCACCGATGGTGTGGTGCTCGTAGACGTCGGCCACCGTCGCGTTGACGTACCGCTCACGGACGCGGGCCACGATCTGCGCCGCGGTGAGCGACCCGCCGCCCAGCTCGAAGAAGTCCTCGTCGGGGCTGGTCGGCCGGGCTCCCAGCACGGTGTTCCAGATGTCGGCCAGCCACTGCCCGGTCTCGTCCAGGGCGCTGTCGCCGGCGCCCTCCTCCTCGGGCAGTGGCCACGGCAGGGCGTCGCGGTCGATCTTGCCGCTGGTGCGGGTGGGAAGGTCCGGCACCACGGCCAGCCGCGGCACGAGGGCGGCGGGCATGTCGGCGCGCAGGCGGGCCAGGGAGGCCGCGCGGTCGAACGCCTCGTCCACCGTCAGGTAGCCCACGATGAGGGTGTTGCCCGACTCGGTCCTGCGGATCGCCGCGGCGGCGCCCGCCACACCCGGCAGCTGCAGCAGCGCGGAGTCGATCTCCCCCAGCTCGATGCGGCGCCCGCCCACCTTCACCTGGTCGTCCGCGCGGCCACGGAAGAGCAGCCCGGCGGGGTCGTTGACCACCACGTCACCCGACCGGTAGGCGCGCTCCCAGCCGAGCGTCGGCATCGGGGCGTACTTCTCGGCGCCCTTCTCCGGGTCCAGGTAGCGGGCCAGACCGACGCCGCCAATGATCAGCTCGCCCTCCTCGCCGGGGGCGACCGGCTGCCCCTCGGCGTCGACGACCGCCAGGTCCCACCCGTCCAGCGGCAGGCCGATGCGCACCGGTGGCTCAGCGGTCACCTGCGCGGCGCAGGCCACGACGGTGGCCTCGGTGGGCCCGTAGGTGTTCCACACCTCGCGGGTCTCGGTGGCGAAGCGCGCGCCGAGCTCCGGCGGGCAGGCCTCCCCGCCCACGATGAGCAGGCGCACCCGGTCCATCGCCTCGGCCGGCCACATGGAGACCAGCGTGGGCACGGTGGAGACCACGGTGATGTCGTTGGCCACGAGCCACGGGCCCAGGTCCACACCGGAGCGCACCAGGGAGCGCGGGGCGGGCACCAGGCAGGCCCCGTGCGCCCAGGCCAGCCACATCTCCTCGCAGCTGGCGTCGAAGGCCACCGACAGGCCGGCCATGACCCGGTCGCCGGGCCCGATGGGGGCCCCCTGCAGGAAGAGGCGCGACTCGGCATCGACGAAGGCGGCCGCGGAGCGGTGCGTGACGGCCACGCCCTTGGGCTTGCCCGTGGAGCCCGAGGTGAAGATCACCCAGCAGTCGTCCGCCAGGTCCGGCAGGGCGGGCTCGACCGGCTCGCGGTGTGCGTCCAGCCGGGAGGAGATCACGAGGTCGGCGCCCACCACGGCGGCGGCCTGCGACTCCTCGAAGACGGTGCGGGCGCGCTCGTCGGGGTCGTCGGCGTCCACCGGCACGTAGGCCGCACCGGCCAGCAGCACGCCCATGATCGCCACGTAGAGGTCCGCCGTGCCCGAGGGGACGCGGACGCCCACCTTGTCGCCGGCGCCGATGCCGAGCTCCGCGAGGCGCGCGGCGAGCTCGGCGGAGGCCTCGTGGAACTCGTCGTAGGTGAGCACGCTGCCGCCGGCGGCGACGGCGGGCGCGTCACCGGAGCTCTCGACGGTCTCGAGGAAGAGGTCCACCAGGGTGCGCGGCGCGGGGGCGAGGTGGCCGGCGCGCAGCGGGTCCTGCTCGGGGGGCGTCGGGGCGGTGGTCATGGCTGGATCCTCCCAGCGACGGAGTGGGGACGAACCCGGCGGACGGGGGCCCTGCCGGGGCGCCGGCGGGGACCCGTCGGCACGGCACGCCGGGGCGTGCGCGCAGCAAAGGAGCCCCACCCGGAGGTGGGGCTCCCACTGGTCGGGCTGACAGGATTTGAACCTGCGACCCCTTGACCCCCAGTCAAGTGCGCTACCAAACTGCGCCACAGCCCGATGCCCCGCGTGCGGAGCGGAGAGAACCATAACCCATCGGGCGGGCTCTCCCCCAACCGGCCCCCCTCGGCGTGGTGCCTGCGGGGCCCGGTGGTGGGTGCGCTCAGCGGCGGCGGCGCTCCCGGACGCGCACCGAGATCTCGATGGGGCTGCCCTCGAAGCCGAAGCGCTCCCGCAGCTTGCGCTCCAGGAAGCGCCGGTAGGAGTGCTCCAGGAAGCCCGAGGCGAACACCACGAACGTGGGCGGTCGGCTGCTGGCCTGGGTGGCGAACAGGATGCGCGGCTGCTTGCCCGAGCGCACCGGGTGCGGGTGGGCGGCCACCACCTCGCCGAGGAACGAGTTGAGGCGGCCGGTGGGGATGCGCGCGTCCCAGCTCTCCAGGGCGGTGTCCAGCGCCGGCACGAGGCGGTCCACGTGGCGCCCGGTGGCCGCGGACATGTTGACCCGCGGCGCCCACGGCACCTGCACCAGCTCGCGCTCGATCTCGCGCTCCAGGTAGTGGCGGCGCTCGTCGTCGGTGGTGTCCCACTTGTTGTAGGCGATCACCAGCGCACGGCCGGAGTCGATGACCTGCTGCACCACGCGGATGTCCTGCTCGGCGATCTCCACCCCGGCATCGATGAGGACGACGGCCACCTCGGCCTTCTCCAGTGCGCTCTGCGTGCGCAGGGAGGCGTAGAAGTCCACGCCGCGGGTCTGGTGCACGCGGCGCCGGATGCCGGCGGTGTCCACGAACATCCACGTGCGCCCGCCCAGCTGGATGTACTCGTCCACCGGGTCGCGGGTGGTACCGGCCACGTTGTCCACCACCACGCGGTCCTCCCCCGCCAGCCGGTTGAGCAGCGAGGACTTGCCCACGTTGGGGCGGCCCAGCAGCGCCACCCGACGCGGCCCGCCCACGACGCGCCCGGCATCGGAGGCCGGCTCGTCGGGGAGGTGCGCGAGGATCTCGTCGAGCAGGTCGCCCGAGCCCTTGCCGTGCAGCGCCGAGACCGGCCACGGCTGACCCAGGCCCATGTTCCACAGCGCGGCGGCCTCGCCCTCCAGGTGCACGTCGTCCACCTTGTTGGCCACGAGGAGCACCGGCTTGTCCGCGCGGCGCAGCAGCTTCACCACGTCCTCGTCGGCGTCGGTGGCACCCACGGTGGCGTCCACGACGAACACGATGACGTCGGCGAGCTCCACGGCCACCTCGGCCTGCTGGGCCACGTGGCGCTGGATGCCCTTGGCGTCCAGCTCCCAGCCACCGGTGTCCATGACCATGAACGGCGTGCCGTTCCACTCCGCCGGGTAGGTCACGCGGTCGCGGGTCACGCCCGGCTCGTCCTGCACCACGGCCTCGCGGCGGCCCAGGATGCGGTTGACCAGCGTGGACTTGCCCACGTTCGGGCGGCCCACGATGGCCACCACCGGCAACGAGGTCACCTGGTTGCCGTACTCGTCGAACCCGTCGCCGCCCTCGATGAGCGCGGCGTCCTCGGCGTCGAGCTCGAACTCCTCCAGCCCGGCCCTCAGCGCAGTGGCGTAGGCGGTCTCCACCTCGGTGTCCGGCGCCGTGGCCTCCTCGAGCACCGCCGGGTCGTCCGGCACCACGTACTCCACCTCGGGGCCGTCCTCGGGCAGGGTCTGGTCGTCGTGCTCGGTCATGCTGCTCCCTCGGGGGTCGAGCCGGTGCCGGCGCGGTCGAGCACCACCGTGACGACGGCCTCCACCGAACCGGGCAGGTCCAGGTCGGAGGTGTCGATGGTGGTGACGCCGTCGGCGGCGGTGGTGAAGTTCGAGACGGTGGAGTCGTCGCGGTCGCGGCGCACCACCTCGTCGCGGGTGGCCGCCGTGACGGCCTTGCCGCCGGTCTGCCGCTGGCGGCGGGCCAGGCGGGCCTCCTCGCTGGCGGTCAGCAGGATCCGCACCCGCGCGTCGGGCGCGATGACGGTGGTGATGTCGCGTCCCTCGGCCACGATGCCGCGGCCCGCGGCGTGTGTGCCGGCGATGATCTCCCGCTGCCGGCGGGCCAGCTCGCCGCGGACGTCGAGGTTGGTGGCCACCGCGGAGACCTGCGAGGAGATGCGGCTCTCGCGGATGGCGCGGCCCACGTTCTCCTGGCCCACCCAGACGCCGGGCTGCGCCGGGTCGGTGGACTGGTGCAGCGGCGCGGTGCGGGAAAGGTGGGCCACGGCGTCCACGTCGCGCAGGTCGACGCCCGCATCCAGTGCCGCCCAGGTGAGCGCGCGGAACATCGCCCCGGTGTCCAGGTAGGCCAGGTCGAAGGCCATGGCCACGGTGCGGGCCACGGTGGACTTGCCGGAGCCCGACGGGCCGTCGATGGCCACGGTTACCGGCACGTCCAGGTCGGCGATGCGGGGGTGGCGGCGGGTGGCGGAGTAGGGCAGGCGCATCACAGGTCCACCAGCTTCATCGTGCGGGCCAGCTCGTCGGGCGTCACCGCGCGCATCTTGCCCGGGCGCAGGTCGCCGAGGCGGACCTCGCCCACCTGCGTGCGCACGAGCTCCTCCACGGGGTGGCCGACGGCCTCCAGCAGGCGGCGCACCACGTGCTTCTTGCCCTCGTGGATCACCAGCTGCACCAGCGCCCACCCGGGCTGGGAGTCGATGACCGAGAACTGGTCGACCTTGACCAGCCCGTCGTCGAGCTCCACCCCCTCGCGCAGGGTGTTGCCCAGGCCCTTGGCCACCGGGCCGGGCACCTTGGCCACGTAGGTCTTGAGCACCTGGAAGCTGGGGTGCTGCATGCGGTGGGCGAAGTCGCCGTCGTTGGTGAGCAGCAGCAGGCCGGAGGTCTCCTGGTCGAGCCGGCCCACGTGGAAGAGGCGCTCCTTGCGGGTGAAGGTGTAGTCGCCCACCGAGAGGCGGCCCTCGTCGTCCTCCATGGTGGAGATGACGCCCACCGGCTTGTTGAACACCAGGTAGACCTTGGAGTCGTCGGTCTGCACCGGCAGGCCGTCGACGGCCACCTTCTGGCGCGAGGTGTCGATGCGCACGCCCAGCTCGGTCACCGGCACGCCGTCCACCTCCACGCGACCGTCGGCGATCATCTGCTCGCACGCGCGGCGGGAGCCCAGCCCGGCGGCGGCCAGAACCTTCTGCAGGCGCTCGCCGTCGGCGGTGTGCACGTCGTGGTCGGCCTGTGCGGCGGTGGGGCGGACGCGGCGCTTGCGCACCGGGCCGAAGCCGCCCGTGCCCCGCTTGCCCTGGCCGCTGGCGCGACGGGGTGCGTTCTCACGGCGTGTCATGACTGCTCACTCTCCTGCTGCTGGGTCGGCCCGTCCTCGGGCGCGGTGTCGTGCGGGTCGGGCTCGGGTACGGCCCCGGGGTCGGGCGCGACATCGCCCTCCGGGGCGGCGCCACCTTCCGGTGCGGCCTCGGTCTCCCGGGCGCCGGGCCGACGCGGGGCACCCAGACCCTCGGCGATGGCGTCGACGTCCCCGGCGTCGGGGAGGAAGGGCGCGAGGTCGGGGAGCTCGGCCAGGTCGGCCAGCCCCATCCGCTCGAGGAACTGGTGGGTGGTGCCGTAGAGCACCGCCCCACTGGGTTCGGCGCCCACCTCGGCGATGAGGCCGCGCGCCACGAGGGTCCGGACCACACCGTCCACGTTGACGCCGCGCACCGCGGCCACCCGGCCGCGACTGATCGGCTGACGGTACGCGATGACGGCGAGCGTCTCCAACGCCGCCTGCGTGAGCCGCGCCTGCCGGCCGCCCACGAGGAAGCGCTCCACGGCCTCGGAGTAGGCGGGGCGCGAGTACATCCGCCAGGCGCCGGCCACCTGCCGCAGGTCGAAGCCGCGGCCGGCCTCGGTGTACTCCTCGGCGAGGCGCTCCAGGGTGGCCCGGACCTCCTCGACCGGGGCGCCCAGGCCCTCGGCGAGGTCGGCGGCCGGCACGGGCTCGTCCACGACCATGAGCACGGCCTCGAGCGCGGCGGGCAGGTCGTCGGCCCAGGAGGGGGCCTCGTCGGGGGCGGTCACGGTCGGGTCACTCACGGGGTCCAGTGTGCCCGGTCGCACCCGGCGACCAGACGACCTCCATCGGGCCCAGGGGTGCCGACTGGGTCACGTCGACCGTCCCCGACCGGAGCATCTCCAGCACCCCGAGGAAACGGCCCACCACCTCCAGCCGGGTCGCGGCGTCCCCGATGAGCTCGGCGAAGGTCAGCCGCCCGGCCTCCCGCAGCCGCGCGGACATGAGGCTCACCTGCTCGGTGACGCTCACGGTGGGGGCGTGGAGGTGCTCGACTCCCACCACCGGCTCCGGGCGGGGGCTGAGCGCCCCGGCGGCCACCATCGCGAGCTGGTCGGGGGTGACGGTCATCACCAGGTCGGGCAGCACGGCGGCGAAGCGCTCCTCCAGCCCCGCCATGCGCGGCACCGCACCGCCCGCCTGGCCGGTGCGCTCCGCCATCCACGCCGCCACCTGCTTGTAGGCGCGGTACTGCAGCAGGCGGGCGAACAGCACGTCGCGGGCCTCGATGAACTCGAGGTCCTCCACCTCCGAGCGCGTCTCGGCCGGCAGCAGGCGGTTGGCCTTGAGCTCCAGCAGCGTGGAGGCCACCACGAGGAACTCCGAGAGCTCCCCCAGCAGCCAGGCCGAGGCGGCGCGGTCCCCACCGGCCTCGGCCTCCGAGGCGGCCCGCTGGGCCTCGCGCAGGTGGGCGATGAACTCGTCGGTCACCTGCGCCAGGGCGATCTCGGTGACGTCCAGCCGGTGCTTGGCGATGAGGCCGAGCAGCAGGTCGAAGGGCCCCTCGTAGGCCGACTGGTGCACGTGGAAGGGCACCGGCCGCCGGTGGGTCAGCACGCCGCCGGGGGTGGTCCCGGCGGCGGGTGGGGGCAGGTCGGTCACGGGGGCAGTGTGGCCGATCGCTCAGGCCACCGCGCCGCGGGCGATGAGCTCGCGGGCCAGGCGGCGGTAGGCGTAGGCGGCCGTGTGGTGCGGGGCGTAGCGGGTGATGGGCTCGGCGGCCAGGGTGGCGTCGGGGAACTTCACCGTGCGACGGATGGGGGTGGTGAAGACCAGCTCGCCGAAGTGGTCGGTGACGCTGGCCACGACCTCGCGGCTGTGCAGGGTGCGGCCGTCCACCATCGTGGGCAGGATGCCGTCGATCTGCAGCAGGGGGTTGAGGCGGTCGGTGATCTTCTCGATGGTCTCCACCAGCAGCGCCACGCCGCGCAGGGCGAAGTACTCGGTCTCCAGCGGGATGATCACGCCGTGGGCGGCGGTGAGCGCGTTCACGGTGAGCAGGCCCAGCGACGGCTGGCAGTCGATGAGGATGGCGTCGTACTCCTCGAGCACCGGACGCAGCGCGCGCTCGAGGGCCTGTTCGCGGGCCACCTCGTTGACCAGCTGCACCTCCGCGGCCGAGAGGTCGATGTCGGCGGGCAGGACGTCCAGGCCCGGGGTGCTCGTGGCCCGGATGACGTCGTGCACGTCGAGCTCGCGGGCCGGGCGCATGAGCAGGTCGTAGACGCTGTGCTCCGAGCCGGAGGAGCGCACGCCGAGGCCCACCGAGAGGGCGCCCTGGGGGTCGAAGTCAACGAGCAGCACCCGGCGCCCCATCTCGGCCAGGGCAGCACCCAGGTTGATGGTGGTGGTCGTCTTGCCCACCCCGCCCTTCTGGTTGCACAGGGCGATGACGCGGGCAGGGCCGTGGGAGGTCAGCTCCGGCGGCCGGGGGAAGTCGTCCAGGCGGGGGTTGTCCGCCAGGGCCACGGCGCGGGACACCCGCGGCGCAGCAACCGGCGCCTCGGTCGCCGCCGCGGCCTCGACTCCCTCGAGCGGCAGCTGCGTGGCCGCCGCGTGGTCCTGGGTGTCCGAGCGTTCGCTCACGGTGCCTTCCTCTCCTGATCGACGGGGCAACCCTACAGGCGCCCCCGAGGCACCGTCGCCCCCTCATCCTCAACTCGACCCGTGGGTGACCCTCGACCTCAGGGTCATGCGCTCTCCTCGCTTCGGCACGTCATCGAGCGCGTGGGTGGGTCGCCTGGAAGACCTCGCGGAGGTGACCGGGGGTCACCCGCGTGTAGATCTGGGTGGTGGTGACCGACGCGTGCCCCAGCAGCTCCTGCACCACGCGCACGTCCGCACCGCCGGCCACGAGGTGCGTGGCGTAGCTGTGGCGCAGGGTGTGCGGCCCCAGCCGCTCCCCCAGGCCCGCCCGCTCACCGGCCTCGGCCACCACGGCCCAGGCCGACTGCCGCCCCAGCCGGCGCCCCCGCTGGTTGAGCAGCAGCGCCGCACCGGCACCCCCGCTCGCCGCCAGCACGGAACGACCCGCCGCCAACCAGTCGCCCACGGCCTGGGCCGCCGCCCCACCCAACGGCACGTGGCGCTCCTTGCCGCCCTTGCCCAGCAGGCGCACCACGCGTCCCCGGAGGTCCACGTCGTCCACGTCGAGCCCGGTCACCTCGGACACTCGCGCGCCGGTGCCGTAGAGCAGCTCGAGCAGCGCCCGGTCCCGGCGGGCCAGGGCCAGCTCCCGCGGCGCGGCGCCCCCCTCCACCGGGGCGGTGGCCTCCAGCAGCCGGGTCACCTCCTGCACCGAGAGCGCCTTGGGCAGGCGCTGGCCCGTGCTCGGCGGGGTCACGTCGGCGGCCACGTCGGCGGGGACCCAGCCCTCCAGCAGGGCGAAGGCGTGGAAGCGGCGCACCGCCACGAGCATCCGCGTCACCGACGACCGAGCCCGTCCCGAGGCCGCCAGCGCCTGCAGGTGGTCGCGGACGTCCTGCGTGGTCACCGCCGCCCACTCCCGGCACCCGGCCTCCTGCAGGAAGCGCACCCAGACCACGAGGTCGCGCCGGTAGGCCGCGAGGGTGTTGGCGGCCAACCCCCGCTCCACCGACAGGTGGGCCAGCCACTCCTCCACCGCCGGCCACAGTGGCCCGTCCACGCCCGTCGACCCATTGCTCCTCATCCCCCCAGTGTGAGGCAGGCTGGCCCCATGGCCTGGTACTCCTCCGCCCCCGCCCATCGGTCCGTACAGGTCCTCTCCGACCTCGCCATGGCCGGGTGGACCCTGCTGTGGGTCCTCGTCGGCCGCGCGGCGCACCACCACGTGCTCGAGCGCTTCGCCCCCGCCGAGCGCCTCGTGGAGAGCGGCGACCGCATCAACGACGGCGTCCAGGGAGCCGACCAGCGCCTGTCCGACCTGCCGCTGGTGGGCGACCTCGCCTCGGGCGTGCTCGACGGGCTGCTGGGCGTGGGCGACCCGGTGACCGAGACCGGCCGGGAGCTGCTGGCCTCCGGGGAGCGGCTGGCCGACACGATGTGGCTCGCGGTCACCGGCCTGCCGGTGCTCACCGCCCTGCTGGTCTGGCTGCCGGTGCGCCTGCACTTCGCGGTGCGCTCGGCGGCCACCGCCGCCAACCTCCGGCGCGTGGACGACCCCGAGGCCCTGCTCGCCCTGCGAGGGCTGGCCACGCTGCCGGTGGGCACACTGGCCTCCATCGACCGCGACCCCGTGGCCGCCTGGCGGCGCGGCGACGAGGAGGTCGTGCACGAGCTGGCCCGCGCCCAGGCACGGGAGCTCGGGGTGCAGCTGCCTCAGAGGTCCCGCAGGTAGGGGTTGCTGGCCCGCTCGTGGGCCATCGTGCTGGGGCGTCCGTGCCCCGGCAGCACCATCGTGGCGTCCGGCGTGGGCAGCACCACCTCGCGCAGGGAGCGCTGCATGGCCACCGGGTCCCCGCCCGGCAGGTCGGTGCGGCCGATCGAACCGGCGAACAGCACGTCGCCGGTGAACGAGCTGGCCTGCAGGTCCGAGCCGGCGCGGCGCACCTGCTCGGGCACCTTCTGGACGTCGTAGAGCACGCTGCCCTCGGTGTGCCCCGGGGCGTGGCGCACCTGCCAGGTCATGCCGGCCAACTCGAGGGTGGCCCGGTCGGTGACCTCGTGCACGACCTCCGGCTCGGCCCAGGTGAACGAGCCGCCGTACTCGCGCTGCAGCATCGCCCACATCGGTTCCGAGAGGCCCTTGCGCGGGTCGGTGAGCCGGTAGCGGTCGTCGGTGTGCACGTAGGCGCCCACGGTGCCGCCGCAGACCGGCGTGACGCTCACGGTGTGGTCCAGGTGCCCGTGCGTGAGCAGCACCGCCGCGGGGCGCAGGCCGTTCTCGCGCAGCGCCTCCCGCAGGCGGTCGACCACCCCGAACCCGGGGTCGATGACGACGCACTCCTCCCCGGCCTCGGGGGCCACGACGTAGCAGTTGGTGCCGAAGGCGGTGGCCGGGATGGCGAGGGTGAACATGGCCGCCAGCGTAGGCGGGCGCGCCCGCGGACCACCGGCGGCGCGCCCCACGCACCTTGGCGCACCCGGGCCACGGCGACTACCTAGACTGGCCCGAGCGAACCGTCCGCCGAGAGAGGCAACCATGAACGCGGCTGATCAGACCACGTCCACCCCCGAGGGCCCCGAGGGCACCCCGGCCGGCCAGGAGCAGGCGCCCACCGACGCGGCACCCACCCCCGCCCCGACCCCCGCGGCCGTGCCCTCCCCCGGCGCCCTGGCCCGCAAGCGCCCCGCCCCGCCGGTGACCCCGGTGGGCGGTTCCCCCGATGCCGAGAAGGGCGCCGCACGCGGCGAGGGCCGCCAGCGCCCGGCCGCCCAGCGCGCCTCGTTCACCCCCACTCCGGTGCCCGGCCCGCTGGTGGACACCTCGGCCCTCACCGAGACCGACCAGTCCGCCTTCGGCTCGCTCGCCGAGTCCGGCGAGGTCGTGCGCACCGACGCCGACGGCACCACCACCGTGGTGGGCAGCTACCCGGGCGCGGACGCCGCCGACGCCGTGGCCTACTTCGTGCGCAAGTTCGACGAGGTCGTGGCCTCCACCGTGCTCCTGGCCCAGCGCATCCACGCCGGCAGCGTGACCGCCGCCGAGGGCCGCCAGTCCCTGGAGGCCGTGCGCACCCATCTGGCCGAGACGCCGATGGTGGGCGACTACGCCACCCTCTCCTCGGTGCTCGACGAGCTCACCGAGGCCCTGCGCGACAAGGAGCGCAGCGACCAGGCGCAGCGCGCCGAGGCCCGCGCCGAGGCCGCCGCCGAGCGCGAGAAGCTCGTGGTGGAGGCCGAGACCCTGGCCGCCACCGACCCGGCGCAGATGCAGTGGAAGGCCGCCAGCGACCGCATGCGGCACATGGTGGACGACTGGAAGGCGATGCAGCGCGCCCAGATCCGCCTGGACAAGCCCACCGAGAACGAGCTCTGGCAGCGCCTGGCCAGTGCCCGCAACACCTTCGACAAGGTGCGCAAGGCCCACTTCGCCCGGCTGGACGCCGAGCGCGACCAGGCCCGCGTGGTCAAGGAGGAGCTCGTCAAGGAGGCCCAGCGCCTGGCCACCCGCACCGACGACCCGCGCACCGCGGGGGCGTTCAAGCGCCTCATGCAGGACTGGAAGCGCGCCGGCCGCGCCCAGCGCTCGGTGGACGACGCCCTGTGGCAGCAGTTCCGCGCCGCCCAGGACCAGTTCTTCAACGCCAAGGACGCCGAGGCCGCCGCCAAGGACGAGGAGTACGCCGCCAACCTGCCCGCCAAGGAGGCCCTCCTGGCCGAGGCCGAGGCGCTGCTGCCGGTCAAGGACCTGGACACCACCAAGCGTCAGCTGCGTGGCATCCAGGAGCGCTTCGAGGCCGCCGGCATGGTGCCGCGCGCCGACGTCAAGCGCATCGAGGGCCGCATGCGCGCCGTGGAGCAGGCCGTCCGCGAGGCCGAGGACCTGCAGTGGAAGAAGACCTCGCCGGAGCACGCCCAGCGCGCCAGCCTCTTCGCCACCCAGCTGCAGGGCGCCGTGGAGGACCTGCAGGCCAAGCTGGCCAAGGCCGAGGCCGCCGGCGACGAGAAGCGCGCCGCCAAGGTGCGCAAGGAGCTGGAGACCAAGCAGGCGTGGCTCGACCAGGCGCAGCAGGGAGTGGCCGAGTTCGGCGGGGAGGCATGATGGCGCGGCTGGACCGGTTCGACACCGACGAGGTGGCCGCCGGCCTCATCGCCTACCTGGACGACTCCCCCACCCCCTTCCACGCGGTGGCCTCGGCCGCCGCGCTGCTGGAGGGTGCCGGGTTCACCGAGGTGGACGAGACGCAGGCCTTCCCCGAGGGCCCGGGGCGCCACTACCTGGTGCGCGGCGGCTCCCTCGTGGCGTGGAGCACCGAGCACCTCCCGGCCGGTGCCGGTCCGGCCACCGGCTTCCGCGTGGTGGGTGCCCACACCGACTCGCCGACGCTGCGCATCAAGCCGCGCCCGGACGTGTCCTCGGCCGGGTTCGCCCAGTTGGCGGTGGAGCCCTACGGCGGGCTCATCACCAACTCGTGGCTCGACCGCGACCTGGGCCTGGCCGGCCGGGTGACCCTGCGCGACCCGCAGGGCACCGACGGCGTGCGCACCGAGCTGCTCGACGTGGACGAGGCCCTGCTGCGCGTCTCGCGCCTGGCCATCCACCTCGACCGGGACGTGCGCGAGGGCGAGGCCCTCAACGCGCAGCGCCACCTCGTGCCGCACTGGTCGGTCTCCCCCGACGCGCCGGCCTTCACCACCTGGCTGGCCGGGCGCCTGGGCGTGGCCGAGGCGGACGTCCTCGGCTGGGACCTCATGGCCTACGACCTCACCGGGGCGGCCCGCATCGGCCTGGACGGGGGCCTCATCGCCTCGGCCCGGCTGGACAACCTGGCCACCTCCTACGCGGCGGTGCGCGCCCTGCTCGATGCCGTGGGGTCGCCCATGGGCGACGGCGCGGCCATCCCGCTCATCGCGCTGTTCGACCACGAGGAGGTCGGCTCGATGACCGAGCGCGGCGCCTTCTCCCAGCTGCTGCCGGCCGTGCTCGAGCGCATCGTGCTGGCCCGCGGCGGCGACCGCCAGGACCACCTGCGGGCGCTGGCCTCCACGGTCATCGCCTCGGGCGACATGGCGCACGCCACCCACCCCAACTACGCCGACCGCCACGAGCCCGGCCACCACATCGCCGTCAACGGCGGACCGGTGCTCAAGGTCAACACCAACGGGCGCTACGCCACCGACGGACTGGGCACGGCGGCCTTCCGCCTGGCCTGCCAGCAGGCCGGGGTGCCGATGCAGGAGTTCGTGGTGCGCTCGGACCTGCCCTGCGGCAGCACGGTGGGCCCGATGACGGCGGCACTCACCGGCTCCACCACGGTGGACTTCGGCGCCCCCACGCTGTCGATGCACAGCATCCGCGAGGTGTGCGGCACCGCCGACCAGGCCATGTACGCGGCCTGCCTGGCGGCCTTCCTCGACCCCGCCTGAGGGCCGTCCGGCCCCGCCCCCGTGACCCGCGTCGCCCTCAGGCGGCGCGGGTCACGGAGTAGATGCCGCGGATCTGCTTGAGCGTGGACACCACGTGGTCGAGATAGTCCACCTCGGCCAGCTCGAACTCCAGCCGACCGTAGGCGGTGCGCCCGTCCGGGGAGGAGAAGGCCACGTCGGAGAGCACCAGCCCCAGCTCGGCGGTCACCCGCATCACGTCGGCCAGCAGCCCCTCCCGGTCGAGTCCCTCCATGACCAGGCGCGCGGTGAACGCGCCCCGCGGTCGTTCGTCCCAGGCCACACGCACCATCCTCTCCGGGCTCTGCACGAGCTGCTCCACGTTCGGGCAGTCACGGCGGTGCACCGAGACGCCACGGCCCGTGGTCACGTAGCCCACGATGTCGTCGCCCGGCACCGGCGCGCAGCACACCGCCAGGTGGCTCCACACGTCGTCCGAGCCCACGATGTGCACCGGTGCCTCGCCGGGGTGACGACGACGCGTCGGCGCCGCCACGGCATCGGCGGGAACCAGCGGCTCGGGCTCCTCCATGCCGTGGGCCTGGCGCAGCAGCTCGATGACGTGCTCCACCGAGGCACGCCGCTCCCCCACGGCCTGGAACACGCCGTCCCGGTCGTGCACGCTGAGCTTCTCCACCACCGGCTGCAGGGCCTCCGGGCGGGTCCACTGCTTGACCGGCAGGTCGGCCTTGCGCAGGGCGCGCACGAGCATGTCGTGGCCGGCGGCGGTCATCTCCGCCTTGCGCTCCCGGCTGAACCACTGCTTGATCTTGGACCGGGCCCGGGGCGTGGCCACGAAGGTGAACCAGTCGCGCGAGGGGCCGGCCCCCTCGCCCTTGGCAGTGAGGATCTCCACCGAGTCGCCGTTGGCCAGCTGGGTGTCCAGCGGCACCATCCGGCCGTTGACCTTGGCGCCCACCGCCTTGTGCCCCACGTCGGTGTGGATGGCGTAGGCCATGTCCACCGGGGTCGAGCCCTGGGCCAGCGACACGATCTTGCCCTTGGGCGTGAAGACGAAGACCTCCGGGGAGGAGATCTGGAAGCGCAGCGTGTCCATGAAGTCCTCGCTGCTGGCGTCCACCGCGAGGTCCATGGTCTCCCGGAGCCACGAGAGGTCCTGGGTGGAGCGCTGCGGCTGCCCGCCCTGCTTGTAGCGCCAGTGCGCGGCCACGCCGTACTCGGCCAGGCGGTGCATGTCGTGCGTGCGGATCTGGATCTCCACCGGCTTGCCGCCGGTGCCCATCACCGTGGTGTGCAGCGACTGGTAGCCGTTGCCCTTGGGGGTGGCGATGTAGTCCTTGATGCGGTTGGGCAGCGGGGTGAACATCGAGTGCACCAGGCCCAGGGCGTGGTAGCAGTCCGAGACGTCCTGCACGAGGATGCGCAGGGCCACGAGGTCGTGGATGTCCTCGAAGGCCCGGCCGCGCACCGTCATCTTCTGGTAGATCGACCAGTAGTGCTTCTCGCGCCCGGTGATGACGCCCGGCAGCCGGGCCTCGGCCATGGCGCCCTCGAGGCGCTGGCGGATCTCCCCCAGGTACTTCTCGCGCTCCGGCGCGGCGGCGGCCACCTGCCGCACCACGGCCTCGTACACCTCGGGCTGGCTGAAGCGGAAGGACAGGTCCTCCAGCTCCCACTTGACGGCGTTCATGCCCAACCGGTGCGCCAGCGGGGTGTAGATGTCCAAGGTCTCCACGGCCTTGCGCCGGGCGCTGGCGGGCGAGACGTACCGCCAGGTGCGCGCGTTGTGCAGCCGGTCGGCCAACTTGATGACCAGCACCCGGATGTCCTTGGACATGGCCACGACCATCTTGCGCACGGTCTCGGCCTGCGCGCTGTCGCCGTACTCCACCTTGTCGAGCTTGGTGACCCCGTCCACGAGCAGGGCGATCTCCGGGCCGAAGTCGGCCTCCAGCTGCTCCTGGCTGTAGGGCGTGTCCTCCGCCGTGTCGTGGAGCAGGGCGGCGGCCACCGTGGAGGCGTCCATACCGAGGTCGGCCAGCAGGCCGGCCACGGCCACCGGGTGGGTGATGTACGGGTCCCCGCTCTTGCGGACCTGGCCCTCGTGCGCCCGGGCGGCGACCTGGTAGGCGCGTTCCACCACCGAGAGGTCGGCCTTGTCGCCGCGCTGGCGCAGGCGGCGCATGAGGGGGGCCAGCTCGGGGGTGTCGGTGCGGGAGGTCCCCAGTCGGGCCAGGCGTTCGCGCACGGTCCAGCCCGTCGTGGGGCGCGTCTGCTGGCTCATGTCGGGATGATACGCGGCGTCACACCCTCACCGGTGCCGACGTGACGCAACGGACAGGGCCCCGCCGGCGAGTGCCGGCAGGGCCCTGGGTGCGGTGGGGTGGTCTCACTCCTGGACGAGCAGGCTCACCACGTCCACACCCACGTCCTCCAGCGCGGCGCGACCGTCGAGGAAGCCGAGCTCCAGCACCACCTCGACGCCGGCTACCTCCGCCCCGGCCTCGCGCACGAGCTGCACGCAGGCGGCCGCGGTGCCGCCGGTGGCCAGCACGTCGTCCACCACGAGCACGCGGTCACCGGGCTGCAGGGCGCCGGTGTGCACCTCGATGGTGGCCGTGCCGTACTCGAGGGTGTAGTTGGCCGAGAGGGTCTCGCCGGGCAGCTTGCCGGCCTTGCGCACGGGCACGAAGCCCACGCCCATCGCATAGGCCATGGCCGCGCCCAGGATGAACCCCCTGGCCTCGATGCCCACCACGACGTCCACCGACCCGGCGCGGCGGCGCACCACGTCGTGCACCACCGCACGGCTGGCGTGCGGGTCGCGCAGCAGCGGGGTGAAGTCCTTGAACACCACGCCCGGCTGCGGGAAGTCCGGGATGTCGTCGAGGCGCGAGGCCACGAGCTCGGTGAGGGCCTCGCCCTGCGGCAGCTCCTCGGCGCCCTGGGCGCCGTGCACCGGGGCGCTCACTGGGAGCCCCAGGCGGCGGGGTGGCGGGGACGACCGGTGGCGATGGTGCGCCCCTCACCCGTGGAGGGGGCCCCGGCGGCCACCGGCACGGCGGTCGTCGCCGCATCGGGGCCCGCCACGGTGTCGCCGTCGCCGTCCTCGGCCTCCGGCGAGGCACCGGCCGGGGCGGCCGCCGCCTCGCGCTTGCGGGCGATGATGGCCTGCGCCCGCGCGCGCTGGCGCTGGCGCACCTCGGCGTCGTGGGCGCGGATGCCCGGCTCGCCCTGACGCAGCTGCACGAGCAGCGGCGTGGCGATGAAGATCGACGAGAAGGTGCCCACCGCGATGCCGATGAACAGGGCCAGCGAGAGGTCCAGCAGCGTGCCCGGACCCAGCTTGCCGAAACCCACCGCGAGGATGGCCGCCACCGGCAGCAGCGCCACCACCGAGGTGTTGATGGAGCGCACCAGCGTCTGGTTGACGGCCGTGTTGGCCGCCTGGGCGTAGGTGCGGTTCTTGTGCTTCATCGCGTCGTCGACGTTCTCGCGCAGCTTGTCGAACACCACCACGGTGTCGTAGAGCGAGTAGCCGAGGATGGTGAGGAAGCCGATGACCGAGGCCGGGGAGACCTCGAAACCGGCCAGCGCGAAGGCGCCGACGGTGAACACGAGGTCGTGGAGCAGGGCCACCAGGGCTGCCAGCGCCATCTTCCAGGTGCGGAAGTACAGGGCCAGCACGAGCGAGACCAGGCCGAGGAAGACACCCAGGGCGATCACGGCCTTGCGGCTGACCTCCTTGCCCCAGGACGGACCCACCAGGGAGCCGGCCACGTCCTTGGCGGGCACGTCGAACTCCTGCGCCAGGGCGCTGCGGGCCTTGTCCAGGCCCGTCGAGCCGCCCTCGAGGCTGCCGGTCTGCACGCGGACCGTCTCGCCGCCGATGACGCTGGAGCGCACCGTCTCCCCGGCGCCCACCTGGGCGTCGAGCGCCCGGGCCGCACGGGCCTCGTAGTCCGTGGTGTCGCTCACCCCGGCCACCCGGAAGTCCGAGCCGCCGGTGAACTCCAGGCCCAGGTTGAGGCCGCGGCCGAACAGGCCGAGCAGCGAGAGCGCCAGGAGCACCGCCGAGACCGTGTACCAGAGCTTGCGGCGGCCGACGAAGTCGAACTGGCGGCGGCCGGTGTGCAGGTCGTTGCCGAACTGTGCGAAACCCATCAGAGAGCGGCCTCCGTGGTCGTGCCGGTGGTCGGCGGGGTGTCGGGCAGGGAACGCACCCGGCCCCGGCCCACGTAGGTGGTGCGGCGGGCACCCAGGCTCTCGGGGTTCATGCCCGAGAGCTTGTGGCCGTCACCGAAGAAGCGGGTCTGCGCCAGCAGCGTCACCACCGGGTGGGTGAAGAGCATGACCACCACGAGGTCGATGATGGTGGTGAGCCCCAGCATGAACGCGAAGGCCTTCACGTTGGCCTCGCTGAGCAGGTAGAGGATCACCGCTGCGAGCAGGTTCACCGCGTCCGAGATGAGGATCGTGCGGCGTGCACGGGCCCAGCCGGTGTCCACGGCGTTGCGCAGCGGCCGCCCCTCGCGCACCTCGTCGCGGACGCGCTCGAAGTACACGATGAAGGAGTCCGCGGTCACACCGATGGCCACGATGAGGCCGGTGATGCCGGCCATCGTGAGGCGCAGGTTGTACTGCCAGCCCAGGAGCACCACCGCGAGGTAGGCCAGCAGGGCGGCCAGCGCGAGGGAGGCCAGGGTGACCAGGCCCAGGGCGCGGTACTGGAAGAGCGAGTAGACGGCCACCAGGGCCAGGCCGATCACGCCGGCCCAGATGCCCCAACGCAGCTGCTCGTCACCCAGGGTGGGGCTGATCTGCTCAGAGGACTGGAGCTTGAACGAGAACGGCAGGGCACCGAACTTCAGCTGGTCTGCCAGGGCCTTGCCCTCCTCGGCGGTGAAGTCGCCGGTGATGGAGGCCTGGCCGTTGGTGATGACCTGGTTCATGCCCGGGGCGGAGATGACCTCGCCGTCGAGCAGCATCGCGAACCGGTTGTACGGCGAGTCCTTGGGCTGGGCGGCCATGACCGCCGAGAGGTCGGCGAAGGTGTCGGCGGCCTTGCCGTCCAGCTCGAGGCTCACGGCGATCTTGCCGGTGGGCTGGCCCTGCTGGTTGGTCTCCGGGCCGGAGGAGGCGTCGGCGATGCTCGAACCCTCGATGCGGGTGGGGCTGAGCAGGAACTTCTCGGTACCGGTGGGGTCACAGGCCACCACGAAGTCGTCGTCGCCGGCGGACTGGGCCTCCTCGCGGGTCTTGTCCGTGCCGCAGTCGTAGCTGTCGAAGCGCTTCTGCACGGCGGCCGGGATGGTGATGTCCTTGCCGTGCGGCGTGCCGTCGCCCTGCGCGGGCTGCTGCGCGTCGTCCGAGCCCGTCGGGGCCGGCGAGGAGGCGGCGTCCCCGGAACCCTGCGAGGCCGAGGCGCTCGGAGCCGCCTTGTCGGAGGCCTTGCCCGAGTCCTTGCCCGACGACGAGGCGCTGGAGTCCTTCGAGGAGTTGGTGGCCTTCGGCGGAGACTGGGCCGGCCACACGCCCTCGGCGATGGTGGCCGGGGCGCTCGAGCCGCCCGTCGAGCCCTTGCCCGACTCCTTGCCGGAGGCCTTGCCGTCCTTCGACGAGCTGCCCTCGTAGCCCGGCAGGTTCTTGGGGTTCTTCGGCGCCGGGGCACCGGACTCCACGGCCAGCACCTCACGGAAGGTCATGCGGCTCGAGGCCTGCAGCGACTCGATGACCGCCGGGTCGGGGGTACCGGGCATGGCCACGGAGATGTTGCGGCCACCCAGGGTGGTCACCTCCGCCTCGGCCACGCCGGAGCCGTCCACGCGCTGCCGGATGATGTTCACGGCCTGGTCCACCTGGCCGCTGGTCACCTGACCGCCCTCGACGGCCGGCTCGAGGATGAGCTGCTGCCCGCCCTCGAGGTCCAGCCCGAGCATCGGGGTCAGGGACGCCTGCGGCTTGGCGAAGAGGTGGGCGGCGCCCAGGCCTCCGAACAACAGCATCAGGAGCAGCAGCAGCGTCAGCAGGGTGTTCACGGCCTTGGCCCGCTGGGCACGCATGTTCATCGGCGCACCCCCAAGCGGGCCCGTTCGCGCGGCATGGGCATCGACTTACCTCGGTTCGTGGGTTGGGGCCGCCCCCTCGGGCACGGCGGGGAGTGAGTCTAGGCGAGGGGCGCCGGGTGGCCGAAGCGACCCGCGGGTGGCGGCGGTTCGTCGCCCAGGTGGCGCCACGCCGCGGGGGTCGCGGCACGCCCCCGGGGGGTCCGCACCACGAAACCCTCGCGCACCAGGTAGGGCTCGGCCACGGTCTCCACGGTGTCGGGCTCCTCCCCCACGGCCACGGCCAGCGTGGTCAGGCCCACCGGGCCGCCGTCGAAGCGGCGGCACAGCGCCTCCAGGACCGCGCGGTCCAGCCGGTCCAGGCCCTGCAGGTCGACGTCGAAGAGGTCCAGGGCCTCCCGCGAGGCCTCGGCGTCCACCACCTGGCGGCCGTGCACCTGGGCCCAGTCCCGGACGCGCCGCAGCAACCGGTTGGCGATGCGGGGCGTGCCCCGGGACCGGCCGGCGATCTCCGCAATGCCCCGGGGCTCGGCCTGCACGCCCAGCTTGCGGGCGTTCACGGTGAGGATCGTGGCCAGGTCCTCGGCCGCGTAGTAGTCGAGGTGCCCGGTGAACCCGAAGCGGTCGCGCAGCGGCGCGGGCAGCAGCCCCGAGCGCGTGGTGGCGCCCACCACGGTGAACGGCGGCAGCTCCAGCGGGATGGCGGTGGCCCCGGGGCCCTTGCCCACCACCACGTCCACGCGGAAGTCCTCCATGGCCAGGTAGAGCATCTCCTCGGCGGCCCGCGACATGCGGTGGATCTCGTCGAGGAAGAGCACCTCCCCCTCGGCCAGCGAGGAGAGGATGGCGGCCAGGTCGCCGGCGTGCTGGATGGCCGGCCCGGAGGTGATGCGGATCGGGGCGCCCATCTCGGCGGCCACGATCATGGCCAGCGTCGTCTTGCCCAGCCCCGGCGGCCCGGAGAGCAGGATGTGGTCGGCCGGCGCGCCCCGGCGGCGGGCGGCCTCGAGCACCAGGTGCAGCTGGTCGCGCACCCGGTCCTGCCCGGCGAGGTCGGCCAGGCGCCGCGGGCGCAGAGCGGCGTCGAGGCCGGCGTCCTCCCCCGCCGCCGCGGGGTCCACGATGCGGGGGGCGGCCTCGGGCCCGGCGTCCGCCGAACGGTCCCAGGGGTCGGTCACGACGACGCCTCCCGGAGGGCCTCGCGCAGCAGCTCCGGCAGCGCGGGCACCGGGTCGTCCCCCTCGTGACGCGCGACGACCGCGTCGGTGGCGCGGGTGGCCTGGGCGGTGTTCCACCCCAGCCCCTCCAGGGCCTCGCGCACCTGCCCGGCCCACGCCGGTCCGTCGGCCGCCGCGGTGGGCGCCGGGTCGACCACAGCCACCTCGCCCTCGGCGCCGACGGGCACCGCGGGCAGCTTTCCGGCGAGCTCCAGCACCAGCCGCTGTGCCCCCTTCTTCCCAATGCCGGGCACGCTCGTCAGCGCGGCCAGGTCCTCGGCGGCCACCGCACGGGCCAGCTCGGCCGGGGAGAGCACGGCCACCAGCGCCAGCGCCAGGCGCGGCCCCACGCCGGAGACCGACTGCACGGTCTCGAACACCTCCCGGGCGTCGTCGTCGAGGAAGCCGTACAGGGTCATCGAGTCCTCGCGCACCACGAGCGAGGTCGCCAGGCGGGCCGGCTGCCCGGTGCGCAGCTCGGACGACACCTGCGGGGGCACCAGGACACGCCGGCCCACGCCGCCGGTCTCCAGCACGACGTGGTCCAGGCCCACGTGGGCCACGGTTCCCTCCAGGGAGACGATCACGGGGTCCTCCTGCTCGTTCGGGCCTTCTGCTCTGCCGCGCGCCACCGCTCGGCGGCCCGCGCCCGGGCCTCGGACTGGGCGGCCACGGCCGCGTCCCAGCGCGCGCCGGTGCGGCGACCGGTGCCGGCCGCCGCGGCCAGCTGCCGCTCTCCCCCGCCGCGCCACACCTGGGCGATGCCCAGCGCGAGCGCGTCGGCGGCGTCCGCCGGGCGGGGCGGGGTGTCCAGCGCCAGGATGCGCGTCACCATCGCGGTGACCTGCTCCTTGCCCGCCCGGCCGTTGCCGCACACGGCGGCCTTCACCTCGCTCGGGGTGTGCTGGCCCACCTCCACCCCGGCGCGCGCGGCGGCCACCAGCGCGACCCCGCTGGCCTGGACGGTGCCCATGATGGTGCTCACGTCCGACCGGGCGAAGATGCGCTCCACCGCCACCGCGTCCGGCTCGTAGCGCTCGATCCACTCCTCGATGCGGCGGCTCACCGCCAGCAGGCGCTGCTCGGGCAGGGCGTCAGTGTTGGTGCGGGCCACGTCGACCGCCACCATCCGCAGCGCACCCCCGCGGCGGCCCTCGACGACGCCCAGGCCGCACCGCGTGAGGCCGGGGTCGACGCCGAGGACCCGCACCGGGTCAGTCCTCGGAGTCCAGCTCGGCCAGCACCGCGTCCGGCACGTCGGCGGCGGCGTAGACCTCCTGCACGTCGTCGCAGTCCTCGAGCGCGTCGATGAGGCGGAACAGCTTGCGCGCCCCCTCGGCGTCCAGCTCGATCGGGGTGATCGGCAGCATCTTCACGTCGGCGGAGTCGTAGTCGACGCCCGCCTCCTGCAGGGCGGTGCGCACCGGCACCATGTCCGACGGCTCGGTGGTCACCTCGAAGCCGGCCTCGCCCATGTCCGTGAGCTCCTCGGCGCCCGCCTCCAGGACGATCTCCATGAGCTCGTCCTCGGACTTCTCGCCGGCGGGCACCACGACCACGCCCTTGCGGTGGAAGTTGAAGGCCACCGAGCCGGAGTCGGCCATCTGGCCGCCGTTGCGGGTGAGCGCGGTGCGCACCTCCATGACGGCGCGGTTCTTGTTGTCGCTCAGGCACTCGATGATGAGGCCCACGCCGCCGGGGGCGTAGCCCTCGTAGGTCAGCGTCTGGTAGTCCGCGCCACCGCCCTCGGCACCGGAGCCGCGCTTCACCGCACGGTCGATGTTGTCATTGGGCACCGAGCTCTTCTTGGCCTTCTGGATGGCGTCGAACAGGGACGGGTTGCCCGCCGGGTCGCCGCCGCCGGTGCGGGCGGCCACCTCGATGTTCTTGATCAGCTTGGCGAAGAGCTTGGCACGCTTGGCGTCGATCGCCGCCTTCTTGTGCTTGGTCGTTGCCCACTTGGAGTGACCGGCCACGGTGCTCCCTCTGCTCGGTACGAAAGGTCTGGTTGCAGCGGGCCATCCTAACGACCCGTGGTGCGGCTGCCTCAGTCGCGGGCGGCGCGCACCATCTCCACGAAGTACTCGTGGACGCGGCGGTCGCCGGTGACCTCGGGGTGGAAGGAGGTGGCCAGCAGTGCGCCCTGGCGCACGGCCACCACCCGCTCGGCGGCCGCCGGCTCGGGGTGCTCGCCGTCCACCGGGTCGGTGCGCGGCACGCGGGCCAGGACCTCGACGCCCTCGCCCACCTCCTCGACCCACGGGGCCCGGATGAACACGGCGTGCACCGGCTCGGTGGTGCCCTCGCGCAGGGCGGGCACGGGCAGGTGGGTCTCGAAGGAGTCCACCTGGCGACCGAAGGCATTGCGCCGGACCGTCATGTCGATGCCGCCGAGCGTCTGCTGCTCGGGGTGCCCGTCGAGCACCCGGTCGGCCAGCATGATCATCCCCGCGCAGGAACCGTAGACCGGCATGCCCGCGGCGATGCGCTCGAGCAGCGGCTCGCGCAGCCCGAACAGGCGGGTGAGCTTGTCCATGACGGTGGACTCCCCGCCCGGGACGACCAGACCGTCCACCGCGGCGAGCTCCTGGGGACGGCGCACCGCGACGGTCCGCGCGCCGCTGGCCTCCAGCGCGTGCACGTGCTCGCGCACGTCGCCCTGGACGGCCAGCACGCCCACCAGCGGCGCTCCCCCGTCGTGGGACGAGGGAGCGCCGTGGGTGTGGTCGGTCGTGCTCACCAGCCGCGCTCGGCGAGGCGGTGGGGCTCGGCGATGCCCTCGACGTTGAGGCCCACCATCGCCTCGCCCAGACCGCGGGAGACCTCGGCGATCTTGGCCGGGTCGTCGTGGAAGGTGGTGGCCTGGACGATGGCCTTGGCGCGCTCGGCGGGGTTGCCGGACTTGAAGATGCCCGAGCCCACGAAGACGCCCTCGGCGCCCAGCTGCATCATCATCGCGGCGTCGGCCGGGGTGGCGATGCCGCCGGCGGTGAACAGCACGACCGGCAGCTTGCCGTTCTGCGCCACCTCCTTGACCAGCTCGTAGGGGGCCTGCAGCTCCTTGGCGGCCACGTACAGCTCGTCCTCGGCCAGCGTGGTGAGGCGGTTGATCTCGGCGCGGATGGTGCGCATGTGGGTGGTGGCGTTGGACACGTCGCCGGTGCCGGCCTCGCCCTTGGAGCGGATCATGGCCGCGCCCTCGGTGATGCGGCGCAGGGCCTCGCCCAGGTTGGTGGCGCCGCAGACGAAGGGCACGTCGAAGGCGAACTTGTCGATGTGGTTGGCGTAGTCGGCCGGGGTGAGCACCTCGGACTCGTCCACGTAGTCGACGCCGAGGGACTGCAGCACCTGCGCCTCGACGAAGTGGCCGATGCGGGCCTTGGCCATCACCGGGATCGACACCGCCTCGATGATGCCGTCGATGAGGTCCGGGTCGCTCATGCGCGCCACGCCGCCCTCGGTGCGGATGTCGGCCGGCACGCGCTCCAGAGCCATGACCGCCACGGCGCCGGCATCCTCGGCGATGCGGGCCTGCTCGGGGGTGACCACGTCCATGATCACGCCGCCCTTGAGCATCTCGGCCATGCCGCGCTTCACGCGGGCGGTGCCGGTGGTGGGGTTCTGCTCAGTCACGTCGGTGTGCCTTTCGCTGTGCTGGGGGGGGACGCCTCCGGGCGCGGAGGGCCGGTCCCTCAGTCTACGTCGCGCTCACCGTCGGCCGAGCGCAGGTGCGGGACGTCGTCCTCCACCTCCAGCGGCTCGGGGCGGCTCACCCCGCGCGAGAGCCCCAGGAGGCGCGCGGTGCGGCCGTCCACGATGTGACGGGTGGCCCGCACCTCCTCGTTGTGGTGCAGCCGCTGGGCGTGCACCCGCTCCGACGCGCGGGCGAGGGCCTGCTTGGCGGCCAGGCGCTGCGGTCCGAGCTCCCCGCCGCTGGCGCCCCCGCTGCCGTGGCGCTGGTGGAAGGCACGACGCAGGGCCTCGGTGAGGTGCTCCTCGGCCTCGAGCCGGTCGGGGCCCATGACCTCGCCGGGGCCGGCGGCGTCGCAGGCGTCCAGCACGTCGCCCACGGTGCGCAGCACGATGACCGCGCTGGCCGGGTCAAGGCAGCCGATGCTGGCGAACTCGCGGGCGGCCAGGGCGCGGCGCATCAGGGCCGCGTCCAGCGCGGCCCGCGAGGCCTCGATGCGGGCGTGGGCCTCCCGTGCCCGGCCTGCCGCCCGGGCACGCCAGAGCAGCACCGCCCCCACGGCGAGCACCAGCAGGGCCACCAGGGTGCCTGCGCCGACCGCCCGCACCAGGGCCGTCGGGTCCAGATCTCGAGCGGTCACGCCCGGACCACCTCCTCGTAGACGTGCATGACCTCGCGTCCCACCACCTGCCAGTCGAAGCGGGCGGCCCGTTCCACCGAGGCCCGGCGCATCCGTGCGCGCAGGCCGGGGTCGAGCACCACCTCCTCGAGGACCCGGGCCAGGTCGTCGGCGTCACCGGCGCGGAAGTGCAGGCCCGCCCCGTCGAGCACCGACCGGTAGGCCGGCAGGTCGCTGGCCACCACCGGCGCCCCGGCGGCCATGGCCTCCACGAGCGTCACTCCGAAGTTCTCCCCCTGCACCTGGGGCGCCACCATGAGCGACACGCTCCGCATCAGGGACGCCTTGTCGGCCTCGCTGAGCTCCCCCAGCCACACCAGCGAGGTGCGCAGGTGGGGGAACTCCTGGTCCACCACCCGGCGGGCGGCGGGCTGCCCGGGACCGGCCACGAAGACGCGCGCCCCCGGGGTGCGCTGCACGATGCCCGGGAGGGCCTCCAGCAGGGTCCGCAGGCCCTTGCGGTGCTCGCTGGACCGACCGATGAACGCGATGGTGGGGCGCCCCGGCCCCTCGGACCACGGCGCCCGGGGTGGCGGGTCGGTGAAGCGGGAGACGCGTACCCCGGTGGGGATGACGCGGGGCTCCACCCCGAGGCACTCGCGCACGGACCGCCGGGTGGGGCGCGAGACGGCGATGGAAGCCGCCACCGGGCGCAGCACCTGCTGGGTCAGCGGCAGCACCTGGCGCAGGGAGTGCCCCGGCTTGAAGGCGCTGTGGTGGGTGGCCACCATCGGCAGGCGGTCGCGCACCACGTCGGCCGCGGTCAGGGAGAGGCTCGGCGCCATGGGCTCGTGGAGGTGCACAAGGTCCGGGGCCACGTCCCGCACCCAGTCACCCACCGCGCGGCGTGCACCGCGGCCGGTGGTCACGTGCGAGGCCGACCAGGCGTAGGGCACGGCCAGCGCCCCGGGCACCACGGTCAGGCCCACCGAGGGCGGGAGGCCCCAGGTGCCGGCCGCGAGCGGGGACAGCGGGGCGTCCTCCTCGGCCCGGCAGGCGCGGCGCAGGGCCGCCCCGGACCCGGCCACGGGGGCGAGCACGCTCACGCGGTGGCCGGCTGCGTCCAGGGTGGAGGCCAGGTCCCGCACGTGGGCCTGCACACCACCGGGCATGTCCACCGGGTAGGGGCACACCAGTCCGATGTGGCGCCTCACACCAGCTCCCGCCGGGCGGTGGCCACTCGGTGCGCGACAGTGAGCAGGCTGGCGGCCAGGAGCACCCCCATCGAGAGGGTGAGGAGGACGACCGGCAGGCCCAGGCCCACCAGCCCCGTGGTCACCAGCACGAGCAGCAGCCGCTCGGCCCGCTCGGCCGGGCCCCCGTCAGCACGGACGCCCAGCCCCTCGGCACGGGCCCGCGCGTAGCTGACGAGGAAGCCGGCCACCAGCGAACCGAGCGTCAGGGCGCCCAGCACCCCGGCGTGGTCGGCCGGGAGCACGGGGTCGCTGCCGGTGCCCGCCACCCGCAGGGCCCACCAGGCGATGCCGAGCAGTACCGCGGCGTCCCCGACCCGGTCGCAGGTGGAGTCGAGGAAGGCCCCCCACGGCCGGGAGCGCTCCTGCTGGCGGGCCATCGCGCCGTCCAGCAGGTCGGAGAGCACGAAGAGCGTCACCACGAGGGTCCCGGCGAGGAACTGCCCGCGGGGGAAGAACCACAGGGACGCCACCACGACGCCCAGCAGGCCACCCACGGTCACCGCGTCGGGCCCCAGGCCGGCGCGCAGGAGCGCTCGGGCGAGGGGGTCCACGACGCGCGCGAGGGCGGGGCGGGCATGACGGCTCAACATGGCGCTCAGAGCCTAGTCCGCCGCCGCGGCACGCCGGTCGGCGCGTCCCCGGGACGGCCCCGGGCCCATTCCCCTCGACAGGAAATCACGGCCGCGAGGTCCTAGAGTCGGTGCAAGCGCCCTCCGACTGCCCACTCGGGCAGTCACCTTCCCCCTCCGAGGGCACTGACGAAAGGAGTCCCTCATGTGGACCATCATCGCGTGGATCGTCGTCGGCGGTGTCGCCGGCTGGATCGCCAGCAAGATCATGGGCACGGACGCCTCCATGGGCATCCCGGCCAACGTCATCACCGGTGTCGTGGGTGCAGGCCTGTTCGGCTTCCTCTGGAACATCCTGTTCGCTGACGGCAACTTCATGGACGACCCGTTCAGCATCCCGAGCTTCCTGGCCTCCATCGTGGGTGCCTGCCTGCTGCTGTTCATCGTGGGCAAGCTCACGCACCGTCGCTGAGCCGGTCACCCACTCGCGTGGGCCCCGTCGGACACGGTCCGGCGGGGCCCACGCACGTCCCGGGCACCTCTCAGACGTGCCGCGCGCCCGTCACGCGGCGTGGTCGTCCCAGGCGGCAGACAGCTTGGCGCGGGTGTCCTCGAGCAGCTCGGGCAGGGCACGCGTCCGGGCCACCACGGGGAAGAAGTTGGAGTCCCCCGACCAGCGCGGCACCACGTGCTGGTGGAGGTGCTCGGCCACCCCGGCTCCGGCCACGGACCCCTGGTTCATGCCGAGGTTGAAGCCGTGGCACCCCGAGGCCGCGCGCAGCGTGCGCATGGCCTGCTGCGTCATCGCGCTGAACTCCGCCAGGGCCTCGTCGGCGATGTCGAGGTACTCCGGCACGTGCGCGTAGGGGCACACGAGCAGGTGGCCGGGGTTGTACGGGAAGAGGTTGAGGGCCACGAAGCAGTGCGTCCCGCGGGCCACCACCAGGCCACTGGCGTCGTCCTTGCGCGGGGCCTCGCAGAAGGGACACCCCCGGGGCTCGCCTCCCCGCGCGGGATTGGCCTCCAGGTAGGCCATCCGGTGGGGCACCCACAGGCGCTGGAAGCCGTCCTGCACACCGGGCAGGTCGGCGCTCGACTCGGACGGGTCGGTCGTCATGGGTGGAGGCTACCGACGCCACTCCAGCCCGTGGGTGGAGACGCGCCCTCCCCCCATGGGTTGACCTTCCCGGAGAGCATGCCCTACGTTGTCCACGCCCCCGATCCCTTGCGGGGGTGACGACGTCGCGCTGAGTCCCGCCACGACGCCGTTGATGTCCGACGAAAGTCGATGGCGGGAACGGGGTACCCACAACTGACGGCCTCCAGCCGTCTCGGGGTGAAGCCAGGTGTCCCCCTGGCCGGTTTCACAGGAGCCGAACCCGACAGGTCATACTCCGCAAGCGATCCTGAGATCCCTCATGTCTGCAACGACCTTCGAGATGCCTGCCGTCGCGACCCGTCGCTCCGTGCTCACCGGGACGGCTGCGGCCGCCGTCGGTGCGGCCGCCGTGACCGTCGGCGGTGCCACGGGCGCCAGCGCCCTGACCCGTTCCTCGCGCCGCAACATCTACCGCACCGCCCGCACCCAGGAGGGCAAGCCGTACGTGTACGGCGCCAACGGCCCCTCCGCCTACGACTGCTCCGGCCTCGTGCAGTGGGCGTACAAGCGCCACGGCATCACCCTGCCGCGCTCCGCCGCCACCCAGTACCGTCGCGCCAAGGCCATCTCGCGCCGCAACGCGACGCTCGGCGACATGCTGTTCGTCGGCAACTACAACCACGCCTCGCACGTGGGTTTCTACGTGCCGTGGAACGGCCGCAACTACATCTTCCACGCCCCGCGTCCGGGCCGTCGCGTCGTCTGCGACCGCATCTGGACCTGGCGCTACACCACCCGCCGCTTCTACTGAGCAGCGGGACCTCGTCACCGACGAGGACGTGACATCGGGAAGGCCCCCCCCGGACGGTGGGGGCCTTCTCACGTCAGGGGGCACGCAGCGGCAGGCGCCCGCCGGGTCCTGCGCCGGCGGGCGCCCCGCGCTCAGGCCTGGGCGCGCGTGCCGATCGCCTCGCGGATGCGGGCGATGGCCTCGGCCACCGGCACCCCGTTCTCCTGCGAGCCGTCACGGAAGCGGAAGGACACCGCCCCGGCGTCCCGGTCCTCCCCACCGGCGATGAGGGTGAAGGGCACCTTGGACGTGCTCGCGTTGCGGATCTTCTTGGGGAAGCGGTCGTCGCTGTCGTCGAGCTCCGTGCGGATGCCCTGCGCCTTCATCTGGTCGAGGACCTCCCGCAGGTAGGGGGTGAACTCGTCGGCCACCGGCACACCGAGCACCTGGGTGGGCGCCAGCCACACCGGGAACTGCCCGGCGTAGTGCTCGATGAGCACGCCGATGAAGCGCTCGATGGAACCGAACTTGGCCGAGTGGATCATCACCGGGCGCTCCCGGCCGCCGTCGGCCGAGGAGTACTCCAGACCGAAGCGCTCCGGCTGGTTGAAGTCGTACTGGATGGTCGACATCTGCCAGGTGCGGCCGATGGCGTCGCGCGCCTGCACGGAGATCTTCGGGCCGTAGTACGCGGCACCGCCCGGGTCCGGCACGAGCTCGAGCCCGGTGGACTCGGCCACCTCGCGCAGCACGGAGGTGGCCTTCTCCCACTGCTCGTCGGTGCCGATGAACTTGTCCTTCTTGTCGCCCTCCTCGTCGCGCGTGGAGAGCTCCAGGTAGTAGTCGTCCAGCCCGAAGTCCCGCAGCAGGGAGAGCACGAAGTCCAGCAGGTGGCGGATCTCGCCGGGCGCCTGCTCCTCGGTGACGTAGGAGTGCGAGTCGTCCTGGGTGATCATCCGCACGCGCGTGAGGCCCTGCAGCACACCGGACTTCTCGTTGCGGTACACCGTGCCGAACTCGAAGAAGCGCAGCGGCAGGTCACGGTAGGAGCGCTGCTCGCTGCGGTAGATGAGGTTGTGCATCGGGCAGTTCATGGCCTTGACGCGGTAGGCCTGCCCGTCGTCGTCGAGCTCCGGCATCATGCCGTCCGCGTAGTACGGCAGGTGCCCGGAGGTGTGGAAGAGCTGCTCCTTGGCCAGGTGGGGCGTGGTGACGTACTGGAACCCCTCCTCGATGTGGCGCTTGTAGACGTAGTCCTCCATCGCCTTGCGCAGGGCACCGCCCTTGGGGTGGAAGACCGGCAGGCCGGGGCCCACCTCCTCGGGGAAGCTGAAGAGCCCCATCTGCGCGCCGAGCTTGCGGTGGTCGCGGCGCTCGGCCTCGGCCAGGCGCTCCTGGTAGGCCTTGAGCTCGTCCTTGGACGGCCACGCCGTGCCGTAGACGCGCTGCAGCTGCGGGTTCTTCTCCGAGCCGCGCCAGTAGGCCGCCGCCGAGCGGGTGAGCGCGAAGCCGTTGCCGATGAGCTTGGTGCTGGGCAGGTGCGGCCCGCGGCACAGATCGCCCCAGGCCACGGAGCCGTCCCGCTTCACGTTGTCGTAGATGGTCAGCTGCGCGCCGCCCACCTCGGCCGAGGCGCCGTCGGCGGCCTCCTCGGCCGCCCCGCCCTTGAGACCCACCAGCTCGCACTTGTACGGCTCGGCGGCCAGCTCCTCGAGGGCGTCGGCGTCGCTGATCTCCCGGCGCACGAAGGTCTGGCCCTCCTTGACGATGCGCTGCATGGCCTTGGAGAGCTTCTTGAGGTCCTCGGGCGTGAACGGCTCGGCCACGTCGAAGTCGTAGTAGAAGCCGTCGGTGATGGGCGGTCCGATGCCGAGCTTGGCCTCGGGGAACTCCTGCTGCACCGCCTGGGCCAGCACGTGGGCCGTCGAGTGGCGCAGGATGTCCAGCCCGTCGGGCTCGCTGATGAGCACGGCCTCCACGACGTCGCCGTCAGCCACCTCGCGGTACAGGTCGCGCAGCTCGCCGTTGACGCGGGTGGCCACGACGGCGCGGTCCTCGCCGAACAGGTCGGTGCCAGTGGTCCCCGTCTCGGCCGTACGGGGTTCGCCGTTCACGGTCAGACTGATGGGGGCCATGACTGCTCCTGTCCGTGCAGCGCGTGCTGCATCTCGATGGGGTGTGGCGCGCGGGATTCCGCGCGCCCGCGCAGTCTACGTGCCGCAGCCCGCTCCCCCACCGGCGCGGCCACCGCCCCACGCCCCGCGCCCAGGGTCACCGCAGTCCTCCCCGGGGACGCGAACGCCCCCGGGTCCTGGTGGACTCCGGGGGCGGCAACGGGTGGGCGCAAAGGGACTCGAACCCCTGACCTCTCGCGTGTGAAGCGAACGCTCTAACCAACTGAGCTATGCGCCCGTACGCTTCGCCGTGTGACCGGCGCGGGGGCAGACAGTACCCCATCTCGGCGGAGGGTGCCAATTCCGCCTGCTGGCGGCCCGCCCGACCCCGGTCAGCGGGCCCAGACGGGCTCGCCCGGCAGGTGGCCCCAGCGCAGCAGGAGGCCCTCCCAGGAGGCCGGCAGCCCCGGCGGCGGGCCAATCAGCCACAGCACGCACCACACGATGACCGTGCACGTCACGGCGGTGAGGACGCCCAGCCCGATGCGGGCCGGCCACCCCCGCCGGGCCACCCAGTGCGTGAACCGCCCCAGCTGCAGGCGCCCCCAGTGGAGCAGCCGCGAGGCCGGGGGGAACTCGGTGGCCCACAGCAGCACCCCGAGGAAGACGATGGCCCACCCGGGGCCGGGGAAGGGAACGAGGATGAGCCCCAGGACCACCACGAACAGGCCCACGACCCCCACCAGCACCTTGTAGAACGGCCCGACGACCGGCATCGAGCGCAGCGCGTTGCGCCAGGCCCAGTCCCGCTCGTGCAGCGGCACGTGCTCCCCCGCGCCGGCGCCGGCGGACCCACCCGGGCCCGCCGGCGCCCTGTGGCTCGGCGTCACGGGTCGGGGGTGGCGGCGGCGTTCTCGCGGATGAGCGCCTGCAGGCGACGGGTGACCGGGCCCACCTCGAGGGTGCGGTCGAAGGAGACGCCGTACTGCTCGGACGGCGCCACGGGGGCGGCGAGGCCGGGGGCGGTGGGCAGGGGCGACTCGGTGATCTCCACGAGGCGCTCCACCGGCTGCACCGAGCGGATCGAGCTGGTGATGAAGACCTCCTCGGCGGTGGCGAGGTCGGCCATGGGCACCTGCTCCTCGCGCACCTCGATGCCGGCCTCCCGCGCCCACTCGATGACCAGGCCGCGGGTCACGCCGGCCAGCGGGCCGCGGTCCAGGCCGGGGGTGCGCAGCACGCCGTCGGTCACCACGAAGGTGTTGGAGCCGGTGCCCTCGCAGAGGTCGCCCTCGCTGGTGGCGAAGAGCGTCTCGGTGGCGCCCAGCTTCGAGCCCGCCAGCAGCATGACCGCGTTCTCGGCGTACGACGTGGTCTTGAGCCCGGTGACCGTGGAGTGCAGGTTGCGCCGCCACGGGCCCACGGCCACGGTGGTCGGGCCCTCCATGCCGGGGTCCGGCGCCAGCGCCACGATGTAGGTGGGCTCGGTGTCGTAGCGGCCGGACCCGAGCGGCCCGCGCCCGCCGGTGACGGTGTAGCGCAGGCGCTCCAGCGGCAGGGCCTCGCCGTGGGCCTCGCGGGAGGCGGCCAGCACGGCATCGATGCCGGCGTCCAGACGGGCCCGGTCCAGCGGGGCCAGCCCGATGCCGGCGAGCGAGCGGTCCATGCGGTCGTGGTGGCGGGTGCGGGCGAAGACCTGACCGTGGCGCACCTCGGCGGTCTCGAAGACCCCGTCCCCGACGGTGATGCCGTGGTCGAGGGCCAGCACGGCGGCGCGGTCGGCGGGCACGAGGGCGCCGTCGACCCAGACGATGGGCTGCGTGTCATTCATGGCCACATGCTAGGTGGGCGCCGTCACACCGGGCGCGGGGCGGCGCCCTACCCTGACCGGCATGAATGCTCTGCCGGACCCCGACGAGGTCGTCGCCGCCCTGCCCACCGACAGCCCCGCCTACTTCCAGCCCCTCGGTGGTGGTCGCTACCAGCCGACGATCCACGTGCAGGGTGCGTGGCGACCGTGGGAGCACCACCTGGCCCCCGTGGTCGGGCTGCTCACCCACGAGCTGCACGAGCACGAGAAGCGCGAGGACATGCAGCTCTCCCGCATCACGCTGGAGGCCTACGGGGTCATGCCGGCGATGCCCTCGACCATCGAGGTGCGCACGGTGCGGCCGGGGCGCACCATCGAGCTGCTCGAGGCGACCATGACCATCGCCGACCGCGTGGTGGTGCGGGCCCACGCCTGGCGCATCGCCGTCGTGGACACCGCCGCCGTGGCCGGGCAGGAGGTCGAGCAGCTCCCGGCGCCGGACACGCTGCCCGACTGGGAGGGCATGAACGTGTGGAGCGGCGGGTTCATCGACTCGCTCACCTTCAAGGAGGTGCCGGGCCACGGCCCCGGGCGCGGGCGCGCGTGGCTGCACACCGACCACCCCCTGGTGGAGGGCGTGGAGGTCTCCCCCGTGGCCGCGGCCATGGCGCTCTCGGACACGGCCAACGGCATCGGCCCGCGACAGAGCCCGGCGGAGTGGATGTTCCCGAACGTGGAGATCTCCATCCACGTGTGGCGCCAGCCCCAGCGCGGCTGGGTGGGGCTCGACGGGCAGGTGATGTGGGGGCCGACCGGCGCCGGCCTGACCTCCACCTGGATGCACGACGAGCAGGGGGCCTTCGCCCGCATCGAGCAGTCGCTGACCGTGCGCCCGATGCCGGAGAACCTCTGAGGCACGCGCTGTCCGGGTGGGGATTCCGCACCGTGGTGCGGAATCCCCACCCGGACACGCCCCGACTTGGCACTCGGGCCGAAGTTGGTTATTGTTTCCCAGCGCCGCAGGGCCCCCGGACGTCACAGACGCCGAGGACACAGCGCGCAGGCGGACATAGCTCAGTTGGTAGAGCGCAACCTTGCCAAGGTTGAGGTCGCCGGTTCGAGCCCGGTTGTCCGCTCTGAGGTCTCCGACCTCCCTGAGGTCTCGCACCTCACGGTGGAGTGGCCGAGAGGCGAGGCAGCGGCCTGCAAAGCCGTATACACGGGTTCGAATCCCGTCTCCACCTCGAGGCGACGGGAAATCCGTTGCCACCTTGTCGGTCACTGATCGACTCGGGCGATTGGCGCAGTGGTAGCGCGCTTCCTTGACACGGAAGAGGTCACTGGTTCAAACCCAGTATCGCCCACCAGCACGAGCCGCACGGCTGGTGCAGGCGGACATAGCTCAGTTGGTAGAGCGCAACCTTGCCAAGGTTGAGGTCGCCGGTTCGAGCCCGGTTGTCCGCTCCATCGAGAAGGGCCCGCACCCACCAGGGTGCGGGCCCTTCCGCATGTCCACGTTCCGGGAGCGTGCGGTGCAGGTGGGAGCCGGTTCCGGGTCGGCCCGGCATCGCAGTGGAGCCGAGCGCCCGCACGCCGGGAAGCCCGCTCCACCTCGCGGGGGTCAGCACCCCTCCCCTCCCCCTCAGCTGCCGGCGGCGCAGCGACGGCAGCGTCCGGACAGGGCCAGGTGCGAGGGGTCCAGTAGGAAGCCCTCCCGGCCGAGCTGCTCCTCTGCCCCGCCCAGGAGGGACCGCGGCGCCGTGACGAGGCGCTGGCACTCCACGCAGAACAGGTGGACGTGGTCCTCGGCGTCGGGGGCGCTCAGGTGGTAGCGCGTGGGCGTGTGCCCGGTGTGCACGTGACAGACGACGCCGACCTCCACGCCGACCTGCAGGGTGCGGTAGAGCGTGGCGCGCGTGGCCCCGGCGGCCGGGTCGAGACGTTCGAGCATCTCGTCGGCCGTGGGGAGGTCCGCCACCGCCGCGAGGAGGGCGAGCACCTCACGGCGAGGCTTGGTGACGCGCACGCCCTGCGCGCGCAGGGCGTCCTCGGCGTGCTGCAGCACTACGGGATCGGGGGTCATGGCACCAGTCTGCGCCACCCCCCTGCCCGTCCCGCGGGCGACGTGGCACACTCTCTTCCTGAGACACTGTCTCACCTGACGAACCACCGACGAGGAGGCTGCGATGGACCAGTACACCCTGCCCGACATGCCGTACGACTACGGCGAACTGGCCCCGCACATCAACGCCGAGATCATGGAGCTGCACCACTCCAAGCACCACAAGGCGTACGTGGACGGCGCCAACACGGCCATGGACAAGCTGTCCGAGTCCCGCGTGCAGCGCGACTTCTCCACGGTGAACATGCTGGAGAAGAACCTCGCCTTCAACCTGGGTGGCCACCTCAACCACACGGTGTTCTGGAACAACATGTCCCCCGATGGCGGCGGCGAACCCGAGGGCGCCCTGAAGACCGCCCTGGACACCCACTTTGGTGGCTTCGACGCCTTCCGCGAGCAGTTCACCGCCAGCGCCCTGGGCATCCAGGGATCGGGCTGGTCGATCCTCGCCTGGGACACCCTCGGCCAGCGCCCCTACATCTGCCAGCTGTATGACCACCAGGGCAACCTGCCGGCCGGCCAGGTGCCGCTGCTCATGATCGACATGTGGGAGCACGCGTTCTACCTGCAGTACCGCAACGTCAAGCCCGACTACGTCAAGGCGTGGTGGGAGGTCGTGAACTGGCAGGACGTCGCGGCGCGGTTCGAGGGGGCCAGCCGCACCCAGGGGCTCATCACGCCCTGACACAGACCACCGACGGCGTCGTCACTGTAGCGGGAGAGGCGCCGTCGGCCCGGGAACGGGAGGAGATCGCACGACGGTCTCCTCCCGTTCTGTGTGCCCGGGGCGTCAGGTGCCGCAGAAGGTGACGTGCGGGGGCGCGCCGGGCGGGGCGGGCCGCTCCAGGTCCTCCAGGCCCGGGCGGCGTGCGAAGGGCTCCCGCAACGCGGCGGTGAGCCGCTCCACGGGCGCGAGGTCGCCGTCGGCGGCCGCGGCCAGGGCCTCCTCCACCACGTGGTTGCGGGGCACGTACACGGGGTTGGCCGCACGGAGGCGGGCGGCACGGTCGGTCTCCCCCGCGGCCTCGGCCTCGTCGGCCAGGGACGCGAACGCTCCCGTGTGGTCCGCCCGCTCGGCGGTCAGGCGGTCCAGGAACTCCCCCACCGCCTGGGCGTCCGGCTCCGGCAGGCCGAGCTTGGCGGAGAACACCGCGGTGTGGGCGCGGCGGTAGGTGTCCGCGAAGCCCACCACGACCTCGGTGGCCCGCTCCACGGCACGGTCGGGATCGGCGTCCACCAGCGGCAGCAGCGCCTCGGCCAGGCGGGCCAGGTTCCACTGCGCCACGGCCGGCTGGTTGGCGTAGGCGTAGCGCCCCTGGTGGTCGATGCTGCTGAACACCGCCTGCGGGTCGTGGGCCTCGAGCATCGCGACGGGGCCGTAGTCGATCGTCTCGCCCGAGAGGGTCATGTTGTCGGTGTTCATCACCCCGTGGACGAGGCCCACGCCCATCCAGTGGGCCACGAGGTCGGCCTGGGCGTCGGCCACGGCCCGCAGCAGCGTGAGGCCGTCCGGCTCCCCCGCCGCCCGGGCCGCGTCCCGCGCAGCCGGGTGGTGGCGGTCCAGCGCGTGGGAGACGAGGCGCTCGAGCACGTCACGGTCGTGGGAGGCCGCCGCGTGCTGCACCGTGCCCACCCGCAGGTGGCTGGCCGCCACGCGCACCAGGATCGCCCCGGGGAGCAGGGTCTCGCGCTGCACCCGCTCGCCCGTACCCACCACCGCCAGGGAGCGCGTGGTCGGGATTCCCACCGCGTGCGCGAAGGTGGAGAACAGGTGCTCGCGAAGCATCGGGCCCACGGCCGCCCTCCCGTCTCCCCCGCGGGCGAAGGGGGTGCGCCCCGAGCCCTTGAGGTGGAGGTCCCAGCGGCGCCCGGCCGGGTCCACCAGCTCACCGAGCAGCAGGGCCCGCCCGTCGCCCAGCAGCGGCGAGAACCCGCCGAACTGGTGGCCGGCGTAGGCCTGGGCGACGGTGGGCGGCGCCTCGGGCAGCGCCGAGACGTCCCCGCAGAGAAAACGCAACCCCTCGGGTGAGCGGAGCCACCCGGCATCGAGGCCGAGGGAGGCTGCCAGCTGCTCGTCGAGGGCGAGCAGGGCCGGTTCGGGGACGGGCGCGGCCGCCCACGGGAGCGAGAGCTCCGGGACGGCCGCGGCGTACCCCTGCTCCAGGCGGGGGCGGGTGGTCATGCTCAGTCCAGCATCGTGAAGTCGGCGGTGGCCGGGTCCGGGAACATGCGCTCGGGCGTGTCCTGGGCGGTGAGGTCGGTCATCTCCTCCTCGGAGAGCTCGAAGCCGAACAGGTCGATGTTGCTCGCGATGCGCTCCGGGGTGACCGACTTGGGGATCACCACGCGGCCGGACTGCAGGTGCCAGCGCAGCACCACCTGGGCCGGCGTGACGCCCTTGGCCTCGGCGATGCGGGTGACGGCCGGCAGCTCGAGGTCGGCACCCTGACCGATGGGGGCGTAGGCCTCGACGGCCAGTCCCTTCTCGAGGCTGGCCTGCTGGGTCTCGGGCTGCTGGAAGCTGGGGTGCAACTCCACCTGGTTGACCGCCGGCACCACCTCGGCCACCTCGAGCACCGAGTGCAGGTGCTCGGGCAGGAAGTTGGACACGCCGATGGCGCGGGCGCCGCCCTCGCGGTAGATGCCCTCGAGCTCGGTCCACGCCTCGCGGTAGGTGCCCAGCCCCGGGGCCGGCCAGTGCACCAGGTAGAGGTCCACGTGGCCCAGGCCCAGCTTGCGCAGGGACTCCTCGAACGCCGGGTGCACGAGATCCTTGCGCTGCTCGCCGTTGCGGAGCTTGGTGGTCACGAAGAGCTCGTCGCGGGCGATGCCGGAGGCCGCGATGGCCGCGCCCACGCCCTCCTCGTTGCCGTACACCGCGGCGGTGTCGATGTGGCGGTACCCGGCCTCCAGAGCGGCCTCGACGGCGCGCTGGGCACCCTTGGGGTCGACCTTGAAGGTGCCGAACCCGACCTGCGGGATCTCGACGCCGTTGTTGAGTGTCAGGGTGGGGACGTCAGTGGGGTTCACCATCGGGGTCAGGATCCCTTCTTCGTCGACCTCGTGGACTTCTTGGTGCTCTTGGCCTTCTTCGGCTTCTCGGCCTTCGCGGCCTTCTTGTCGCCGGACTTCTTGGCCTTCTTGGCCGGCTTCTCGGCTGGCTTGTCGCCGGCCTTCGCGGCCTTCTTGGCCTTCTTCGGCTTCTCGGCCTTCGCGGCCTTCTTGTCACCGGACTTCTTGGCCTTCTTGGGCTCGTCCTCCTTCTTCGCCGGGGCCGGACGGGCCATGGCCACCTCGGTCACTCCCGGGGCGTCCGCGCTGCCGAAGGGCAGCGTCTCGGACTGGGCGCCCCGGTCCGTGCCGGGAGCGGGTGCCTCCGACACCTCGGCGGCGTCCTGCTCAGCCCCCTCCTCGGGGGCCAGCCCCCGCTGGGAGCGCAGGCGGGCCGTGCTGGCCTCGACGTCGAAGTCCGCCTCCGGCCACTGGAGGTCCAGGCCACGCAGGTGCTCCAGCACCAGCTGCTGCACCGCCAGGCGGGCGTACCACTTGCGGTCGGCCGGCACCACGTACCAGGGCGCACCCTTGGTGGAGGTGCGCGTCAGCATCACCTGGTAGGCCTTCTGGTAGTCCGCCCAGTGATCCCGCTCGTCGAGGTCTCCGGGGTTGAACTTCCAGTGCTTGTCCGGGCGCTCGAGGCGGTCGAGCAGTCGCTCGGCCTGCTCCTCGGGCGAGACGTGCAGCATCACCTTCACCATGGTCACGCCCCGGGCGGCCAGCTGGCGCTCGAAGGCGTTGATGAGGGCGTAGCGCTTCTGCCACTCGGCCGGCGGCACGAGGTCGTGCACGCGGACCACGAGGACGTCCTCGTAGTGGGAGCGGTCGAACACACCGATCTCACCGGGCGCGGGGACCTGCTGGCGGATGCGCCACAGGAAGTCGTGCCGCAGCTCCTCGGCCGTGGGCTTCTTGAAGGACGCGATGCGGGTGCCCTGCGGGTCCATGGCCCCGATGACGTGGCGCATCACCCCGCCCTTGCCGGAGGTGTCCATGCCCTGCACCACCACGAGCAGGCGACGCTTGTCACCGCGGGTCCCGTTGGCCCACAGACGCTCCTGGAGCTCGTCCACCTCGGCGTCGGCGGCCATCATCGCCAGCTTGCCCTGCACCTTGTCGCCCTCGAAGGCCGGCGTCGAGCGGGGGTCCAGCTCGGACAGGCGGAAACCACGCTCCGCGCGCAGGGCGTCGCTGAACGGCGTGGCGCCGTCCTGGATCTGCCCGGCAGCCTTCGCCAGCTGCTTGTCGGAGGGTCCGGGGACCTCGTTCTTCTTCTTGGCCATGGGGCCAACTCTGCCATCCGGCGCCCCGGGAGGCGGGCGTAGGGCGCCGCTGCCGGGGCGCCGGGGCCGGCACCGGCGCCGGGTCAGGGCGCCTCGGGCGCGGGACGCGACTGCACGAAGCGGCGCACGAGCTGTTCCCAGCGCTGGGGGTCAGTGTTCCACTCCCGGCAGTGCATCCCGGCCGGCCACTCCGCGAGGGTCACCAGATCCGGCCGCATCGCCGCCAGCTCCCGGGAGGTGCCCACCGGCACCACCTCGTCGGCCACCGAGTGGACGATGAGCATGCGGTGCCGCAGCTCGGCGGCGCGGTCGAGCCAGTTCATCTGCGCCAGGTCGCGCGGCTCGGTGATGGCGAAGAGGAACCTGGCCTCGTGGCGCCCCATGAGGTGGCGGGCCAGCTGCTCCACCGCGGCCGGGACCTTGGCCCGCACCGCGGCGTGGGCCAGCACCTGGCCCCAGTCCACCACCGGGGCGTCGAGCACCACACACGTCACGCGGTCGGCGAAGCGGGAGCGCACCAGCGTTTGCAGCACGATCGCCCCGCCCATGGAGTAGCCCACCAGGGCCAGCTCGCGCGCCCCGTGGGCGACGGCGTACTCCAGCGCGGCCTCCACGTCACGCCACTCGGTGAGGCCGAGGTTGTACCGGCCGTCGGCGCTGCGCGGGGCCTCGCTGTCGTTGCGGTAGGCCGGCACCAGGCAGGCCCAGCCCTCCTCGCGGAAGGGGGCCACGGCACGGAAGCCCTCCTCACGCCGGGCGGCCCGGCCGTGCACGGTGACCATCCACCGGTCGTGCTGCAGCGCCGGACCGTCGGCCACGCCGTCGGGGAGCACCTGCCAGCAGGGGATCTCGCCGATGTCGGAGTGCAGCGACAGGTCGCGGGCGGGCAGGCCCAGGGCCTGCCGCGGGTCGCGCGGGAAGTAGTAGGGGTTGAGGCGCGCCGGGCCCGGCTCCGGGGCGGGGCCGTCCACGGCGTCGAGACGGCGCACCACGCGGCCGGACTCCTCGTGGTGCTCGACCACGTCGCTGAAGCGCAGGTGCCGGTCGCCGCCCGTGGTCCACAGGCCGTAGCGGCCGGGCTGCAGGGTGAGGCCGTTGGCGGCCAAGGTCACCGTGCGGGCGTGCAGGTCCACGGCGAGCAGCTCGCAGTCGTCCGGGTGCACCGCATCGGGGGTGAGCACCCGCCGACCGAAGTAGACCGCCGTCCCCACCACGGCGGCCCCGGTCAGCGCGGCGGCGCTGCCGACCACCCAGCCGGTCACCGCCCCGATGCGTCGCCACACGGCGGTCGTCAGAGCCATGCCGGGATCCTAGTTGTTCTCGGCCGTCAGGGTGGGGGCAGCCAGCAGGTGGGCGCGTCCGTCCGGCTCGCGGATCCCCTGCCCTGAGCAGCCACTCGCGTGCCCCCCATGTCAGCGCGTCGCGTCGGAGTACATCGGGCGGGGGCCGGTTCCCACCCACCAGCCCGCGCAGAGCAGGGTGACGGCGATAGAGGCTGCCGGCCACGACTCGACCGGCTCCAAGGGCCAGTGCAACAACCACTGCCCGGGGTACCCCAGCACCGTCGCGGCAGCTGCGACCAGCACACAGACAGCCGGTGCGTACGGGCCCCACCCGAGCCCCCGGCAGACCAGACCGATCCCCGTGTACCCCAGGAGGTCACGGCTGGCCACGACCAGGAGGGTCGACTCCGTCCCGACCACGGCGGCCACGACCCACACGGCGCAGGTCAGCACGAGGGCCCCCGCCAGCCCCATGCGTTCCCACGCGGCCACCCCACGAAGCGAGCGCACCTCGGGGATGCGATGGCGCGGCGCCACCATGCTCGCCACGATGCCCGCCGCCGCGAGGCTCGGCAGGAACTCCGCGTACTGGACGAGACCCGGGGCCAGGCGTGGGATCGGAAGGTCTCGGGAGCCCACCCACACCGTCGTGAGCAGTCCGGCCGCCCACAGGGCCGCGGAGGCTCCCGTGAGGCGCTGCCGAAGGAACCAGGAGACCGGGCCCCTCAACACGACTGCTCCGAGTGCTCCCGCAGCGTCTTCAGCTGTGCTGCGGGAGACTCCCCGAGGATGGCCCGAGCCCGTGGCGAGAGGTCCGGACGCTCTCCCAGCGCCTTCTCCCACCACTCCACGGCAGCTGCGTCCACGTCGGACGCGGAAGCCGAAGGTGCGGCATCGGGGGGAGCGGAAGCAGCGGTGGCCTGGCCGTCACCCTCCGGCAGGACCTGATCCGGACCGCACCGGGGTGCCTCGGCCACGGAGAACAGCAGGGTCCTGGCCCAGCTCTGGTGGTCGGCAGCGTCGAGGGGCAGGAGTCGCCCCTGTGAGTCCGGGTATTCGGTGAAGCGACGCGGGAAGGAGATACCGTTCTCCCCCGCGACGGCCGCGAGCCGCTCGACCTCGCCGGCGATCTCTGCGCGACGGTCCTCGTTCTCCGGCCAGAGGCAGAGTTCCACTGCTCGGTCGAGTCCGCCCGACGCCACAGCCTGACAACCAGCGACCGCGGGACGAAGGCGCAGACCATGTACAGGGCTGGTTCGAGCAGCCTGCCACCCCGCCAGAGCGGTCAACAGTGCCGCCAGAAGGAGAGCTGTCGAGACGACCGGTCGCTGGAGGGCCCACCACGCGGCCGCCAGCAGGAGCACCATGGCGGCCACGGTCAGGAGGTAGGCAGTCGAGGCACCCGCTGTGGGTTCCGTCTGGCTGACACAGCAGGCGACTGGAGGCGCCATCATGAGCCGAGCAGGGCCGTTCTCCATGGAGGCGAAGGCCCCCAGGGCGAGATAGGCGACCACGATGCTGGTGGGCAGGGCCACGTACAAGGGCAGGGTGCGCCCGGCCAGGGCTCCCCACGAGGCCGCGGCCAGCGGACTGAGAACCATGGCCGCGGCCAGCCACCCGGCGATGCCAGCCAGGTGGCCAGCCCGCAGCAGCTGGACCCAGGCACCCCCGAGCAGCACGACTGCTCCGACGCTCGCGACAGGCAGCACGGCGACCGCCCAGAGCGCCAGCTCCTTGAGGGGCGCGAGGCGCCTCCTGAAGACTTCACCCTCAACCAGACGAGCCGCGACGACGGTGGCCCCGGCGGCCACGACCGGCAGCACGAGCACCGACCCCCCGTGGGCGTCAAGGGCATTCGTGAGGGGATGGACCGTTTCCACCCCGACCATCCACAAGTGGTAGGCCAGCAGTCCCCCGGCGAGCAGGAGAACGAGCGGCCAGGCGGTCAGACGCATCAGCGTAGACGGTCTCAGCACACCCATTCCAACCCCCAGGCTCGCTGAACCCGCACTGAGAATGCGGCCTGCGGTGACAGGGTCTGGCCGTCCACGCGGACGAAGTCCGCCGGTGACCCATCGAACACCACCTGGCCGGCATCGAGCAGGGTGACGTGGTCGGCCTCGTCGGCCAGGTCCTCCACGAGATGCGTGGTGACGAGGACCGGGCGGTCGACGCGGTCCACCGCCTGATGGAAGAGGGCCCGCTGCAACGGGTCGAGACCCGCGGTGGGCTCGTCCAGGATGACCAGCTCACCAGGGGCGGCCAGTCCTTCGGCCAGCGCGAGGCGACGGGCCTCACCACCCGACAGCTGCATCACCGGTCGGTCACGTAACCCGCCGAGGTCGGTCAGGGCCAGTGCGCGGTCCACCTCACGCGGCAACGCCGCCCGGTCTCGCCCGGCCAACCAGGCCGAGTAGGCCACCTGCTCGGCCACGCGCAGGCCTCGGAAACGACCGGAGTACTGCGCGACGAAGGCCGCCTGACCCGAGCGGTGCACCCGTCCGGTGCTGGGCCTTCGCAGGCCAGCGAGCGTCTCGACGAGCGTGGTCTTCCGGCTCTTCGGAGTTGAGCGTGGGTGCTTGGGGGTAGGGGTCGAGGTCCCGGGCATGATCTGAGGACT
>NZ_JBHLVH010000015.1:0-43224 GCF_042433515.1 Kytococcus schroeteri
GTTCAGGGGCGATCCACAACCTTACACCATCCCAGCCCCGCTCACCAACCCGCCCCACGAAGGACAGACCAGATCACCAGACCTGAGAGAAAGAGGTTGCCGCCACCCAGACCCCGGACCCACACTCCCCGGTCTCCCGGAGCGAGCCACCCGGCTGGGCAACGAGGAGGAACAATACACACCCACCGGACCCGACGCAAAACGGGCCGCCCGGGTGGTCCCCGGACGGCCCGTTCTGCGGACGGGATGCGGCTCAGCCGCCCTCGCTGAGGCGGGCTGCGGCCATCGACTTGCGACCACGACGCACGACGGCCACGCGCCCCGCGAGGAAGTCGTCCGCGGCGATGGCACCGTCGATCCCCTCGATCCGGGTTCCGTTGACCGACATCGCGCCCTCTGCGAGGAGTCGCTTGGCGGCCTTGCGGGAGTCGGCGAAGCCGCACGCCACCACGACGTCGATCCAGGCGTCGCCCACCTGGACGTCGGCACCGGCCAGCTCGGCGGTCGCATCCGTCAGGGCCCGGGGGTCCACGGCCGCCAGGTCACCCTTGCCGAAGAGCGCCTCGGCGGCCTGCTGGACGGCTGTCGTCGCGTCGTCACCGTGCACGAGCCGGGTCATGTCCTCGGCGAGCGCCTTCTGTGCCGCACGGCGGAAAGGCTCCTCGGCCACCTGGCGCTCCAGCTCGGCGATGTCCTCGGGGGAACGGTCGGTGAAGAGCTTGAGGTAGGAGACCACCGTGGCGTCGTCCGCGTTGACCCAGAACTGGTAGAAGGCCCACGGGGAGGTGAGCTCGGCATCCAGCCAAATGGCGTTCCCCTCGGACTTGCCGAACTTGCGGCCCGAGGCGTCCGTGACCAGCGGCGTGGAGAGCGCATGGACGGACTCCCCCGTGGTCCGGTGCACGTAGTCCACACCGCTGCTCAGGTTGCCCCACTGGTCGCCACCACCGATCTGCAACCGGCAGTCGTACTGCTCGTGCAGGTGGCCGTAGTCGAAGCCCTGCAGCAGCTGGTAGCTGAACTCGGTGTAGGAGATCCCCTCCTCGGAGGCCAGGCGCGCGGCGATGGCGTCCTTCTTGAGCATCTGGTTGACGCGGAAGTGCTTGCCGACGTCCCGCAGGAAGTCCAGCGCGCTCAGACCCCCGAACCAGTCGAGGTTGTTCACCGGGACCGCAGCGTTCTCCCCCTCGAAGTCGAGGAAGGGCCGCACCTGGTGGGCAATCGAGTCCACCCAGCCGCGCACGGTCTCCGGGCTGTTGAGGGTGCGCTCGGAGGTGGGACGCGGGTCGCCGATGAGGCCCGTGGACCCGCCGACGAGGACGAGCGGACGGTGGCCCGCCTGCTGGAGGCGGCGCATCGTGAGCAGCTGGACGAGGTGTCCCACGTGCAGGGAGGGTGCCGTCGGGTCGAATCCGCAGTAGAAGGTCACCGGCCCCCGGGCCATCAGGTCACGAAGGGCCTCGAGGTCCGTGGACTGGCCGATGAGGCCGCGCCACTGGAGCTCGTCGACCACCGCTGCACGGGTGCGCGCTGCTGCGCCGTCCACGGGGTTCCCGGTGTTCTCGCTCACGGCGCACACTGTGCCACAGGCCCCGCCTCCTCCCGGTGCGGGGTGGAGACGGGGCCCGTGCACGCCATCGGATCAGGCCTGCTGCGCGGAACGTCCTCCGGTGGCCGTCTGGACCTCGGCGGTGACGCGGTCCAGGGCCTCGGTGAGCTCCTGCCACTGCTCGGCCACCCGCACCGGCGCCGTCCCGCCGCGACCGTCGCGGGCCTCCACCGACCCGCGGACGTCGAGGACGGACCGCACCTCGGGGGTGAGCGCGGGGTGCACCTGTGCCAGGTCCTCGTCGGGCAGCTCGTCGAGCTCGATGCCGGCCGCCTCGCACCGCCGCACGCACTCCCCCGAGGCCTCGTGGGCGTCCCGGAAGGGCACGCCCTGGCGGACCATCCAGTCGGCGAGGTCGGTGGCCAGCGAGAACCCGCGCGGCGCGGAGGCCTCCATCGTGTCGGGGTGGAAGGTGAGCGTGCGCACCATGCCGGCCACCGCGGGGAGCAGCAGGACGGCGGTGTCGTGCGCGTCGAAGGCCGGCTCCTTGTCCTCCTGCATGTCGCGGTTGTAGGCCAGTGGGAGTCCCTTGAGCGTGGCCATGAGGCCCGCCAGGTCCCCGATGAGTCGTCCGCTCTTGCCGCGGGCCAGTTCGGCGACGTCGGGGTTCTTCTTCTGCGGCATGATGCTGGAGCCGGTGGAGAAGGCGTCCGAGAGCGTCACGTAGCGGAACTCCGCGGTGGCCCAGAGGATCACCTCCTCGCTGAGGCGTGACATCGAGATGCCCAGCTGGGCGATGACGAAGCAGAACTCGGCCACCAGGTCACGCGAGGCGGTGCCGTCGATGCTGTTGGGCACCGAGTCGCTGAAGCCCAGCTCGTGGGCCACGGAGACGGGGTCCAGCCCGAGGGAGGTCCCGGCCAGGGCGGCCGACCCGTAGGCAGACCGGTCGAGTCGGCACGCGAGGTCCCGCAGCCGCTCGAGATCACGGAGGAACGACCACGCGTGGGCGCCGAGGTGGTGGGCCAGCAGCACCGGCTGAGCGTGCTGCAGGTGAGTACGGCCCGGCATCACCGCGTCGGGGTGGCGACGGGACTGTTCCCCGAGGGCGTCGACCACGTCGGCCACCTGGTCGGCCACCTCGGCGATCGCGTCGCGCAGGTACAGGCGCACCTGGGTGGCGGTCTGGTCGTTGCGCGAACGACCGGCGCGCAGACGGCCACCGACCTCCGGGCCGACCCGCTCCACGAGACCCCGCTCGAGGGCGGAGTGGACGTCCTCGTCCTCGGGCACGACCGTGAAGGTCCCCGCCTCGAGGTCGGCCTCCAACTGGTCCAGGCCGCCCACGATGGCGTCCCGGTCGGCCTCAGTGAGGATACCGGCGCGGTGCAGGGCCCGGGCGTGGGCGCGCGAGCCGGCGAGGTCGTAGGGCGCCAGGCGCATGTCGAAGTGGGTCGAGCGGCTCAGTGCCGTGAGGGCGTCGTCGTCGGCCCCTTCGAACCGACCGCCCCACAGGCCGCCTGCCTGCGGGCTCACTGATCGGCTCCGGCGGTGGTGTCGGGGTTCTGGTGCACTGGGGCTCCTTCGGTGTCGGTGCGTCGGGTGGCCAGGGTGAGCAGCTGGGCGGCGAGGCGCTCCCCCGCATCGGGGCCACCGCGGGCCACGAGCAGCAGGGTGTCGTCGCCCGCGACAGTGCCCAGGAGGGCGTCGAGCTCGGCCTGGTCGAGCATGCTGGCAAGGTACTGGGCAGCGCCCGGCGGGGTGCGGGCGACGACGAGGTTGCCGGTGGACTCGGCGCTCACGAGGAGGTCTCCCACCGCACGGCGGAGGCGGCCGGGGATCACCTCGGTGGCCTCGGCGGCACGCGGGGTGCGGTCGCCCCCGAGTCCGGGGACGGCGTACACGAGGGCTCCACCGTGGCGCACCTTGACCGCGCCCAACTCATCGAGGTCACGCGAGAGGGTGCCCTGCGACACCTCGACGCCGTGCGCACGCAGCATGTCCATGAGTTGTGGTTGTGTGTGCACGTCGTTCCGCGTCACCAGGTCGGCGATCAGCTGACGCCTCGCCGTGGGGGTGGTGGCTACTGGCATGACCTGAATATTTCACACACCTGCATGTTCATCCAAACGGGGTCGTCATGAGCTCTTCGCCGTCGTCAACTGCGCCTCGCCGGGAACTGGGACTCGACGCCGCCCGCGGCGCCTCGATCGTGGGCATGTTCGTCGCCCACTTCGCCCCGTCCGGTGGGCCCGGACAGCTGCTGAACCTCTCTGAGTTCTTCGCCGCGTCGCTGTTCGTCATGCTGGTGGGAGCAGGCACGGCCATCTCCGCTGAGCGCAACGGGTTCCTGCGCACGGTGGCCGGAATCATCCCGCGGGCCGTCGTCCTCGTCGTACTCGGTGCGTGGCTCGAGACCCAGGGTGCCCAGATCGCCATCGTGCTGCAGGCGCTGGCTGCAGCCGTCCTCGTCAGCCCGCTGCTGGCCCTGCTGCCCAGCTGGATCGTCGGGGTAGTCGCCGTCTCCTGCGTCGTCATCACCCCCCTGGCTCGGGACTGGTCCGTGCCGCTCTACCGGCGGGCCCTGCTGGAGGGCGATGACCTCCGCGCGACGATCCTGCACGTCGTGGCTGCCGACCCGCACTACCGACTCATCCCCTTCGTCGCCTACATGGCCGTCGGTGTCCTCCTGCTGCGGCACGCCCGACAGGGGCGCCTCCGCCAGCTCCTGCTGGCGTGCACCGGCCTCGCGCTCACGGCTGCGCTCATGGTCGGCCACCGCCTCGGCGTCCTGGTCATGGTCGCCGACTCCGGAAGCTGGGTAGAGACCCTGGCCAACACCGGCATGGCGGTCTGGGGGTTCACGACGGCATTCCTCCTGGCAGGCACCGTCCCCGCCCTCGCGAGGCCCCTCGCGACCATGGGTATGTCGGCCCTGAGCCTCTACGCCGCCCATGTGCTGGCAAGTGCCTGGTGGGCACGGCAGTACGGCCACGACAACTCGTGGACGCTCCTGGCCGCCTGCACCGTCGGAGGTCTCGCACTCGCCTGGCTCTGGCAGCGCTTCCTCCCCGGACGGGGCCCCGTCGAGCTCATCAGCGACTCAACGGCTGCCCTGGCCCGACGGCTCGTCCCCTCAGGCGAGAGGGTCGGCCGGCCCGTATGACCTGAGGCCCAGGGTGCGGGCCGGGCCGGAGGGGGTGACCTGCCGGAGCGTCTCCACCGTGTCCGCACCGGCCCGCACCATGCGCCCGGACCACGCGTCCAGGCGCCCGTCGGCCAGGGCCAACGCCAGTTCGACCACCTCCGCGGGCTCCGTCCAGTCGGTCCGGTCGTCGTGCATCGGCATGGAGGCGGTCATGTCCGTGCGGACCACCCCCGGGGCGAGGTCGAAGGCGCGCAGTCCCCGCTCCGCACCAGCCTCGTGGAGACCGCCGGTGATGCGGGAGAGCGCCGACTTGCTCGCCCCGTAGGCGGCGTAGGTGCCGGAGTTGCGCGTGCCGGAGCCCGAGTTGAGCATGACGACACGGCCACATCCGGCCTCGAGCATGCGGGGCGCCAGCGCGTGGGCCACCAGCAGCGGTCCCCGCACGTTCACCTCGATGACCCGCCAGAGCTCCTCGACGTCGACCTCCCACAGCGGGGCCTCGGTCTCGATGACGCCTGCGACCACGAGCGCGGCGTCGAGCCCGGCGTGCTCCTGCCAGGACGCCGCGACGACCTCGTCGACGGCCTCGGCGTCGGTCACCTCCAGGACGTGGCAGCTCACCGTCGCGCCGTGAGCGTGACAGTCGTCGGCCACCACGGCGAGGTCCCCGGCATCGCGGGCGGTGAGGGCGAGGTCCCACCCGGCCGCGGCGAACCCACGCGCCAGGTGGGCCCCGATGCCGCGGGAGGCCCCGACGACCAGGGCGGACCGGCGCTCAGCCACGGTGCTCCGCCCCGGTGCGCTCGGCAGCCAGGGCGATGGCGGCGTCGCGCGCCGCGTTGGTCTCCTCGTTGGTCAGCGTCCGGTCGGCGGCCCGGAAGGTCAGGCGCCATGCCGTGCTGCGCCGACCCTCGCCCACCTGCTCACCGGTGTACTGGTCGAACATCTCCACCGACTCCAGGTGCTCCCCCGCGCCCTCGCGCAGCGCGGACTCCAGGGCGGCGGCCGGCACCGATGCGTCGGTGACCAGTGCCACGTCCACCCGCGAGTGCGGCTGGGCGGAGAAGTCCTGGTGCGTGGAGACCTCCGGGGAGGCGGCCACGAGGGCGTCGACGTCGACCTCGAAGGCGACGGTGCGCTCCGGCAGCTCCAGCTCCGTCAGGCGCTGCGGGTGCAGCTCGCCGGCGTGGCCCCAGACGGTGCCGTCCGCGAGGACGAGACGTGCGCAGCGGCCGGGATGGAAGGGCGCGTGCTGCGCCTGTTCGACCGTGACCTCCACCCCGAAGCGGGACGCCAGGGAGAGCACGACCTCCAGCGCGTCGGACCACTCGGCGACGCGGGCCGGGCCCCACCAGCCCTGGCGCTCCCACTCGCCGGCGATGATGCCGGCGGCGTGGAACGGCTGGTGCGGCACGGCGTCGGCCAGGGCCGCGAGCATCTCCGCGGACGCGGGGACACCCACCTCCTGCACCGGGGCCACACCGTCGCCGTGGGGGATGACGACGCGCCCGAGCTCGTAGACCGCAGCCCGGCGCTGGCCGCGGGCCAGGTTGCGACGGGCGGCCGGCACGAGCGTCTGCAGCAGGTCCGTGCGCAGGAAGGGCTCCTCGGCGCGCAGCGGGTTGTGCAGGCGCACCGCGTTGCGGCGCGGGTCGTCCTCCGGGTAGCCCAGGCGGTCCCACTGCTCGGCGGAGGTCATGGGCAGCGTCACGACCTGGTGGAGGCCCGCATCGGCCAGGAGGTCCGCGGCGATGCGGCGGCGACGCTGCGACAGCGTCAGACCACGCCCGCCGGGGGCCTTGGGCAGGACCGAGGGGATGGCGTCGTAGCCACCCAGCCGAGCGACCTCCTCGACGAGGTCCTCGGGGATCCTCAGGTCCGGGCGCCAGGACGGCGGCAGGACGGTCACCACACCGTGGTCCCCCTCGGCGGCGTCGCCCCGGTCGGCGGTCACCTCGCACCCGATCATGCGCAGCCGCTCCACCACCGTGCGGCGGTCGTAGTCGACGCCGACGACGGCGCTCGGGCGGCCGGTGTCAAAGGCGAACGTCTCCGGCGCCGAGGTCTCGTCGACCTCGGTGAAGGCCTCCTCGGCCACTCCCCCGCCGAGATCCACGAGGAGGTCCACCGCCATCTGCGCGGCCGCCGGAGCGAGCTGCGGGTCGACCCGGCGCTCGTAGCGCTTGGAGGCCTCGGACACCAAGCGGTGGCGACGCGCGGTGCGGGCGATCCCGACGGCCTCGAAGTGGGCGGACTCCAGCAGGAGGTCGGTGGTGGTCTCCGAGATCTCGGAGTCCTGGCCACCCATGACACCGGCGAGGGCCACGGGGACACCACCGGAGGCGATGACGAGGTCCTCGGCGTCCAGGGTGCGCTCCCGGCCGTCGAGTGTGGTGAGCTTCTCCCCCGCCTGCGCCCGGCGCACCTCGATGCCACCGGACACCGCGCCCAGGTCGAAGGCGTGGAGGGGCTGGCCGACCGCCAGCATCACGTAGTTGGTGACGTCCACCACGAGCCCCAGCGGGCGCACCCCGGCGTCGGTGAGGCGCTTGGCCATCCAGCGCGGGGTCGGGCGGGAACGGTCGATGCCGCGCACCACACGAGCGACGTAGCGGTCGCAGCCCGGGACGCCGCGGACCGGCGCCTCGTCGCGGAGGGCCACCGGGACGCCCGGCCCGGAGGGCGTGTCGACCTCGAGCAGGGCGGGGTCGGTGAAGGTGGCGCCGGTCGAGTGCGCGTACTCGCGGGCCAGACCGCGGATGCTCATGGCGTAGCCACGGTCCGGGGTCACGTTCACCTCGATGGTCTCGGTGTCCAGGCCCAGCAGCGGCAGGGCGTCCTGGCCGGGCTCCAGGCCCGCGGACTGCTCGCCCAGGTACTCGGTGAGCACGATGATGCCGTCGTGGTCGTCCCCCAGGCCGAGCTCGGAGGCTGAGCAGATCATGCCCGCCGACAGGTGGCCGTAGGTCTTGCGCTCGCTGATGGCGAAGCCGCCGGCCAGGACGGCCCCCGGCAGGGAGACGACCACGAGGTCCCCGGCGTCGAAGTTGTGCGCGCCGCAGACGATGCCCTGGGGCTCCCCGGTGCCGTTGGCATCCCCGACGTCCACCTGGCACCAGTTGATGGTCTTGCCGTTCTTCTGCGGCTCCGGCTCGCGCGAGAGCACGCGACCGACGACGACCGGACCGGTCACCATCGGCGCGCCGAGGGACTCCTCCTCGAAGCCCACCTTCACGAGGGCGGCCGCGACCTCGGCCCCGGTGGTGCCCGCGGGCAGGTCGACGTACTCGGACAGCCAGCTGATCGGGATGAGCATCAGACCTCCACCGTGAAGTTCGTGTTGAAGCGGACGTCGCCCTCGATGAGGTCGCGCAGGTCGCCGACGCCGTTGCGGAAGATGAGGGCGCGCTCCACGCCCATGCCGAACGCGAAGCCGGTGTAGACCTCGGGGTCCACCCCGCAGGCGCGCAGCACGTTCGGGTGGACCATGCCGCAGCCGCCCCACTCGATCCAACCGGTGCCGCCGCAGGTGCGGCAGGCGGTGTCCTCACCGCGGCAGACGGTGCACAGGAAGTCCATCTCCGCACTCGGCTCGGTGAAGGGGAAGAAGTTGGGACGCAGGCGGGTGGTGATCCCCTCGCCGAAAAGCTCGGCGGCGAAGTGGTCCAGGGTGCCGCGCAGGTGCGCCATGGTGAGGCCCTTGTCGACCGCCAGGCCCTCGATCTGGTGGAAGACCGGCAGGTGGGTGGCGTCGATCTCGTCGGTGCGGCCCACCTTGCCGGGGACCGCCACGTACAGCGGGGCACCGCGCTCGATGAGGGCGCGAGCCTGCACCGGGGAGGTGTGCGTGCGCATCACGAGGTTCCGCTCGGGCGGGTCGACGTAGAAGGTGTCGGCCTCGGCGCGGGCCGGGTGGTCAGCGTCGAAGTTGAGCGCGTCGAAGTTGAACCACTCCGCCTCGACCTCGGGGCCCTCGGCGATCTCCCAGCCCAGCCCGGTGAAGATCTCGGCCATGCGCTGCTGCACGAGCTCCACGGGGTGGCGGGAGCCGACGCTGCGCCGGGCCGGGAGGGCGGTGACGTCGACGGTCTCCTCGCGGAGGATCTGCTCGGCCCGCTGCGCCTGGAGGGCCTCCTCGCGGGCGGCCAGGACCTTGTTCACCCGCCCCTTGGCCTGACCGACGATGCGCCCGGCGTCCTTCTTCTGCTCGTTGGGCAGCTGGCCGATGCTGCGGTTGGCCAGGGAGAGCGGCGCGCGGTCACCGAGGTGGGCCAGGCGGGCAGTCTTCAGCTCCTCCAGGGAGCCGGCCGCCTCGAGGTCCGCGACGGCCTGCTCGACGAGCGCGTCGACGGCCTCCTGGGTGATCTCGGGGGCCGTCTCGGGCGGGGTGTGGTCCGGGCTCGACATGCCCCGCATCCTACGGCCCGGGGCGGCGCGTCAGGCGCGTGCGGGGTGCATCGCCGAGGCGTAGAGGCAGACGGCGGCGGCGGTGGCGAGATTGAGCGACTCGGCACGCCCCAGCAGGGGGACGGCCACCGCGTCGTCGCAGGCGGCCACCTGGGCGTCCGGCAGGCCGCGGGCCTCGTTGCCGAAGACCCACAGGTGGGGGCCGGTCAGGTCGGCCGCGGGCAGCGTCGTGGTGGCGTAGCCGTCGGCGGCCACGAGGCGCACGGAGCCGGCCGTCGCCTCACGCAGGACCTCGAAGGGGACGCCGGTGACCACCGGGAGGTGGTGCAGCGAGCCGGCCGTGGAGCGCACGACCTTGGGGTTGGTGACGTCGACCGAGGCGTCGGTGACCACGACGAAGGACGCACCGGCGGCGTCGGCAGCGCGCACGACCGTCCCGAGGTTGCCCGGGTCACGGACCTCCGAGAGCACCGCGCCGAAGCCCTCCCCCAGTCCCGGGAGCACCTCCTCGAGGGTGGCCGGGCGCCACCGGGCAACGGCCACGATGCCGGCGGGCGTGTCCGCATCGGCGATGGTGCGCAGCACCCCGGCGTCCACGAGGTGGGAGTGGACGGGCGTGGACTCGAGCAGCTCGCGGAACTCGGCCTGGGTGGTGAGGAAGTCCGCGGTGACGAAGACGTCCTCGGCGAGCTCGGGCTCGTGCCGCAGCAGCTCGCGGACGCACTGGGGGCCCTCCACGAGGTAGCGCCCGGTGCGCCGACGCGCCGAACGCCGGCCCAGCTGTGCCGCCGCCCGGACCCGCCCCGATGTGGAGGTCAGGTGGGTGTCACGGGGGAGCACGGTGGACCGGCGTTCGGTGGTGTGGTGGGAACTCAGGCGTTCGCGGCCACGTTCTCGGCCTCGCGAGAAGCCTCGACGGAGGCGCTGTCGCCAGCCTGGGCGGCAGCGGTGGCGGCCTTCTGGCCACGCGGGGCGGCGCCGGCGGTGGCGGTCTCGTCACCCTTGACGGCCGGGACGTTGGCGCGGGCGATCTCCACCAGGGCGGTGAAGGTGGCCGGGTCGTTGACGGCCAGCTCGGCCAGCATGCGGCGGTCGACCTCGACCTCCGCGATCTTCAGGCCCTGGATGAACCGGTTGTAGGTCATGCCGTTCGCGCGGGCCGCAGCGTTGATGCGCTGGATCCACAGACGGCGGAAGTCGCCCTTGCGGTCCTTGCGGTGGTCGAACGAGTAGACCAGCGAGTGGGTGACCTGCTCCTTGGCCTTGCGGTAGAGACGCGAGCGCTGGCCGCGGTAACCGCTGGCGCGCTCGAGAACGACTCGACGCTTCTTCTGGGCGTTGACTGCCCGCTTCACGCGTGCCACGTGGTAACTCCTTGAATCAGTAGGTAGGTGCTGGGGAGATCAGGCGCGGGTCAGATACCCAGCAGCTTCTTGATCTTCTTCTCGTCGGCCTTGGCCACCGGCACGTCGTTCACCAGGCGGCGGGCGTCGCTGGACGAACGCTCCTGGAACTTGTGGACGTGGCGGGCGCGCTGGCGCATGATCTTGCCGCTGCCGGTCACGCGGAAACGCTTCTTGGTACCGGAGTGGGTCTTGTTCTTCGGCATGGGCCGATCCCTTCGTTCTGACGGACAGGTGGGGCGGCACGGCGGAACCGTGCCGGGGAGGTCGGAGGACCTCAGGCTTCTGCGGGCGCCTCGGCGGCCTGCTGGGCCGGCGTCTCGGGCTGGTCGGACTCGCCCTTGCGCTCCCGCTTCTTGGCCTCCTGCTCCTTGCGGCGTGCCGCCTGGGCCTGGGCCTTGTTGCGGGTCGAGCCGAAGACCATGGTCATGTTGCGGCCGTCCTGCTTGGGCTTGCTCTCGACGACGCCCAGCTCGCTGACGTCCTCGGCCAGGCGCTGCAGCAGGCGGAAGCCCAGCTCGGGCTTCGACTGCTCGCGGCCACGGAACATGATGGTGACCTTGACCTTGTCGCCGGCGGACAGGAAGCGCTCGACGTGACCCTTCTTGGTCTCGTAGTCGTGCTGGTCGATCTTCGGCCGGAGCTTGATCTCCTTGATGACCGTGTTGACCTGCTTCTTGCGCGACTCACGGTCCTTCATGGCGTTCTCGTACTTGAACTTGCCGTAGTCCATGAGCTTGGCGACCGGAGGCTTGGCCATGGGAGCGACCTCCACGAGATCCAGGTCGGCCTCGGCTGCCAGACGCAGGGCGTCCTTGACGCGCACGATGCCGACCTGCTCGCCGTTGGGGCCGACCAACCGCACTTCCGGGACCCGGATGCGGTCGTTGATGCGGGGCTCGCTGATGGTGCTACTCCTTCGTCGGGTCGATGACGGGTGACGCTCGACCCCTCCTCCACACGAAGAAAGGGCCTCTCGGCACCTGCCGGAGAGACCCAGACCATGCAGCGGCCACCGCACGATGCGGGGCACCTCCCCCACCGAGGCCTTGCGGCCAAGGACTCAGGCGACGCCGCGTGGTGTCACGCGACGCACCGTGGGAGTGCACGACCCACGTACCGGATCGGCCGCAGGTGGAGACGGGGTCTCACTTCAGACGGACAGGATAGCCGGTCAGGCGTGTGGGTCCAAACCCAGGGCACTGACGACCACGCCGTCGACGCGGGAGCGGACCTCGACGTCCTCCAGGACGCCGGCGACCAGACGCCCCGCCTCGCGGTCGTCGCCCAGTCCCCGCAGCCCCAGGACGAGCTCGCCCTCCGGGCCGCTGCGCACCGCGACACCCGTGACCCGGGGGTCCTCCTTGAGCCGGCGCAGGCCGGCCAGCACCACCTCGTCGTCCACGGGGCGCCGCCACGGGATGCGGCGGGCCAGCGCACGCACCATCGAGGGCCGGACGACGCGCGCGGCCGGGGAGCCGGGATCGACGACCAGCGCCGGGGCCTCGTCGGAGAGCGCAGCCTGCGCCACCGTGTGGCCGCGGACCGGCACCGGGCGTGCGTCGGCCCGCCAGCGCGTGACCTCCTCGACCGTGGTGAACACCGGCAGCGCCGCCCAACCCTGCGGGGTGCGCACCTGCGCCACAGCCACGTCGGCGGCGTCCGCACCCTCCTCGGCGAGGACGCCCACGAACACGCGGGCGGTGTCGAGGGCGGCCACCAGGGCACCGTCGTCCAGCGGGTCCTCCCCCGGGCCGGGCAGCGCGGGGTCGAGGGCGCCGTCGTCGTCGTCGAACTCACCGCGCTGGAGGGAGCGCCCCTCCCAGGGAGTGCCGGCCGAGTCGGCGGTGGGGTCGGTGGGCGGGCCCGCGAGCTCACCGAGCAGACGCTGGGCCCGGCCCAGCTCCACGGCGCCCGCGTACAGCGCGGCCCCGAGGATGACCTCGCCGACCGCCGGGCCGTGGGGACCGCGGAGGCTCGAGACCGCCACGAGGTCGCCGGTGGTGCTCACCCCGCCGGAGGCCACGAGGGTCCCCTGCAGGTGCGCCGCGGCCTCACGGAGTCCTGCGAGGTCCGGTCCGGTCATGCGACCGTCGGCCCCGGCGGAGGCGACGACCCAACGGCGCGGCCCGAGAGCGCCCAACGCGGCCCAGTGGTCCGTGACCGGACCGAGGTCGAGATCGGTGCCCCGGGCCACCACGCGGCCGTCCCGGAGGTCGAGTCCGAGCTGGAGCTCCTCGCCGTACCGGGCAGCCAGGGCGCGCGCGGCCACCGGGTCCCGCCAGAGGGCCGAGGAGGCGGTGACGGCCACCGCGCCCCACCCGAGGGCGCGCTCCACGTCCTCGGTTGCGAGGACCCCGCCGGACACCTCCACGGGGACGCCGGCGGAACGCACCAGCTCGGCCATCAGCGCGTCGTTCGCGCCGCGCCCGGTGGCGCGGTCCAGGTCGACCAGGTGGAGTCGCTCGGCGCCCTGGGCGACCCAGTGGGCCACCGCCGCGCTCGGGTCGGCCAGCGAACCGTCCAGGTCCTGGGCGGTCCGCCCGCCGACGACGTCGACCGCCGGCCACAGCCGCAACGGCACACGAGCCCTCATCGTTCCTCCTCCTCGGCCCTCTCGGCCAGACGGTCGGACAGCACCCCCACGAAGCGCTGGACCTCGCGGGGGTCGGGTTCCACGCGCCGACTGCCCGGCAACGGGTCCGGCCGGCGGAACTCGGCGGCGCCGGGCAGCCCCAGCAGACCGGCCAGGCGCACCCCGAGGGCCACCGGGTCGGCGCCCGTCGCCCGCCCCCGGGAGACCAACCCCGTCACGGCATCGCCCTGGTCGGGTACGCCTGCCACCCGCGCGAGATGACGCGGACCACAGACCGGCAGGTCACCCAGTGGGTGGGGGCCCACCCCCGGCTGGGCCACGACCCAGTGCAGCTCGGCGTCACCCCCGTCGGCTGCCGCCACCACGAGCAGCCCGCCCCGCACCGTCATCCCCACGACGGGCAGCACCCTGTCCGGGACCGGCCGGCTCAGCGTGAGACCCAGGGCATCGCCGTAGGGTCCCAGGCCCGCGGGCACCGAGGCGGGGCGCACGACGGTCCACCCGTCGCCCCGCGCGTGGTCGGCGGAGACGACTCCCCCGGACAGCCAGTCGGCCACCGCATCCTGGTGCCCCCGGAACCACAGCAGGGTGGCCCCGGTGCGGGAGCGAGGGTCGGTGGTCACGCCCGGGATTCTACGGAGCGGACCCCGACCAGCGGCGCACGCGGTCGCCGGCTCAGGCGAAGAAGACGCGCTCCACCACGGCGCGAGCCCGGCGGGACCGCCGCAGGTACTCCTCGGTGAGCTCCGCCCCGGCGCCGGCAGGGCGCCCCATCGCGCGGGACACACCCTCCCGGTCGAGCGGGTCGGTGGGGATGGAGTCGCTCGCCCGGCCGCGCCAGAGCATGCTCGCGTCACGGACCTCCCCGGCCATCTCCCACGCCTCCGAGAGGGCCTCGGCGTCCGCGGCCGAGAGGAGCTCGTGGCCACGGAGCGCCGTCAGGGCCTGGCGCGTGCTCGCGGTACGCAGGTCCGCCAGCCGGGCGGCGTGCTCCATCTGGAGCATCTGCACCGTCCACTCGACGTCCGAGAGGCCGCCGCGGCCCAGCTTGAGGTGCAGCCGGGGGTCACCACCGCGGGGGATGCGCTCGGCCTCCATGCGGGCCTTGAGCACCCGCATCTCGCGCAGCGCCGCAGGCGTCAGACCCCCCTCGGGGTAGCGACGGGGGTCGACGAGGACCATCACCCGTGCGCAGAGCTCGGCATCGCCGGCGACCGGCCGGGCCCGGACGAGGGCCTGCGCCTCCCAGGGCGAGCTCCAGCGCTCGTAGTACTGCTCCAGGGAGGCGATGCCGCGCACCGTGGGCCCGCTGCGCCCCTCGGGCCGGAGGTCGATGTCGACCTCCAAAGGGGGCTCGGACCCGGCCACGAGCGTGGAACGCAGGGCCTTGAGGGCCGCGGTGGCGGCCTCCGCCCGCCCCGGTGCGTCGTCGTGCACGAGGAAGACGTCGGCATCGCTGGCGAAGCCCATCTCCCCACCACCGAGGCGCCCCATGCCGATGACGGCGACCCCGGTCGAGTCGCCGTCCAGGGCAGCCTCGAGCACCGCGTCGAGCAGGGCCTCGGCGGCGTTGGTGAGCCCCTCCTGGACCTGCGCGGAGTCCACCTGCCCCGTGAGGCGCCCGATGCCCAGGCGAAGGACCTCCGTGCGTCGCAGCACCCGGGCCGCCGTGGCCGCGTCCTCCACCGAGCCCGCACGGCCCACCGCACTGCGCATGCGCGAGACGACCGCCTCGCGCGAGGGCGGGACCAGGGCGTCCGGCTCGCCGAGCAGGCGCACCGCGTCCGGCCCGCGTTCCAGCAGGCCCGTGAGGTAGCGGCTCGCCGAGAGGACGTGCGCGAAGCGCTGGGCGGCGTGCCCCTCGTCGCGCAGCATCGCCATGTACCAGTGGGTCCCGCCCAGCGACTCGCTGATGCGGCGGAAGGCCAGCAGCCCCGCATCGGGGGCCGGCCAGCCGGCGAACCAGCCGAGCATCGCCGGCAGCAGCTGACGCTGAATGGCGGCGGTCCGCGAGACGCCCCGGGTGAGCGACTCCAGGTGGCGCACCGACCCCGCGGGGTCGGCGAAGCCCAGCGCGGCGAGGCGCTCGGTGACCGCGTCCGGCGACATCCGGGCCTGGGTGGGCGTGAGGTCCGAGAGGGCGGAGAGGACCGGGCGGTAGAACAATCGCTCGTGGAGGCGCCGGACCTCCTTGGACACCTCCGCCCAGCGCCGCTCCACCTCCTGGGCCGGGTCCTTGGTCCACCCCATCGCGCGGCCCAGGCGGCGCAGGTCGTCCTCGTCCACCGGCAGCAGGTGCGAACGCCGCAGGCGGTCGAGCTGGATGCGGTGCTCCAGGGCACGCAGGAGACGGTAGGCCGGGTCGAGCACGGCGGCGTCGGACCGGGCCACGTAACCGCCGGCCGCGAGCGCCGTGAGCCCCGGCAGGGTGCTGCCCGAGCGCAGCGACTCGTCGACTCGCCCGTGCACGAGCTGCAGCAGCTGCACGGAGAACTCGATGTCGCGCAGGCCCCCGGCGCCGAGCTTGAGCTGCCGCTTGGCCTCCGCGGCCGGGATGTGGGCCTCCACGCGGCGCCGCATGGCCTGCACCCCCTCCACGAAGCCGTCCCGGGTGGCCACCTGCCACACCATCGGGTCCACGAGGTCGACGAAGGCCTGCCCCAACTCGGGGTCGCCGGCGACCGGCCGCGCCTTGAGCAACGCCTGGAACTCCCAGGTGGAGGCCCACCGCTCGTAGTAGCCGCGGAAGGACTCCAGGGTGCGCACGAGCGGCCCGGCCTTGCCCTCCGGGCGCAGCGCGGCGTCCACCGGCCAGAGCGTGCCCTCGGCGGTGGTCGCGCCGCAGGCCTGCACCAGGCGGGTCGCGAGGCGTGCCCCGACCTGCAGGGCCCGGGCCTCCTCGACCCCCTCGGCCGGCTCCGCGGCGAAGATGACGTCCACGTCGCTCACGTAGTTGAGCTCGCGCCCGCCGGTCTTGCCCATGCCGATGACGGCCAGGCGCACGTCCTCGGCGTGGTCGACCTCGTGGCGCGCGATGACGAGCGCCGCCTCGAGGGCGCCGGCGGCCAGGTCCGCCAGGGCGGCGGCCACGGCGTCGACCACCTCGGTGGGGTCGGGGGCGGTGAGGTCGAGGCCGGCCACGCGCACCAGCTGACCGCGGTAGGCCACGCGGAGCGCGTCGTCGCCGCTCTCCCCCGCCGCCACGGCCTCGGAGACCGCCGCCACGAGCACCTCGCGGGCCTCCTCGGGGGTGGGCAGGGTCTCGGCGTCGAGCAGCTCGAGGTGCTCCGGGTGGCGCGCCAGGTGGTCACCGAGCACCTGGCTGGCCCCGAGCACCGCCACGAGACGTGCCAGGGGGCCCCGCTCGGCGTCGGGGCCGGCCGCGTCCATGCGCCCGACCCACGCCCGGCGCTGCTCAGGACCGGCCGCCTCGGCGATGCGGACCGCTGCCAGGACCGCCCGGTCCGGATCCGCTGCCCGCCCCAGGGCCCGCGCCAGCCCCACCTGGTGCTCCCAGTCGTCCCGGCCGAGCAGGCGTGAGAGGTCGTCGAGGCACCCGGCGGCGCGCCGCCCCTCGGTGAACCCCTCGCGGAGCAGCCAGGCCACCCCGCCCGGTCGGGAACCCCGCGGGTTCACAGCTGCTTGAGGTAGTTCTGGACCTCGTAGGGCGTCACCTGCGCCCGGTAGGCCTTCCACTCCTCACGCTTGTTGCGCAGGAAGAAGTCGAAGACGTGCTCGCCGAGCGTCTCGGCCACGAGCTCCGACTGCTCCATCGCCGAGATGGCCTCGCTGAGCGAGCCCGGCAGCGGCTCGATCCCCAGCGCACGCCGCTCCCGGTCGGTGAGGCCCCACACGTCGTCCTCGGCCTCGGTGGGCAGCTCGTACTCCTCCTCGATGCCCTTGAGACCGGCGGCCAGGACCACGGCGTAGGCGAGGTAGGGGTTGCAGGCCGAGTCCAGCGAGCGCAGCTCCACCCGGCTCGACTGGCCCTTGGTGGGCTTGTACATGGGGATGCGCACCATGGCGCTGCGGTTGTTGTGGCCCCAGCACACGTGGGCCGGCGCCTCTCCCCCGCCCCAGAGCCGCTTGTAGGAGTTGACCCACTGGTTGGTGACCGCGCTGATCTCGCGGGCGTGGTGCAGCAGGCCGGCCACGAAGCGCCGCCCGGTGATGGACAGCTGGTACTCCGCTCCTGGCTCGTGGAAGGCGTTGCGGTCGCCCTCGAAGAGCGAGAGGTGGGTGTGCATGCCGCTGCCCGGGTGACCGGCCAGGGGCTTGGGCATGAACGAGGCCACCGCCCCCTGGGCCAGGGCCACCTCCCGCACCACCGTGCGGAAGGTCATGATGTTGTCCGCCGTCGACAGGGCGTCGGCGTAGCGCAGGTCGATCTCGTTCTGGCCGGGCGCGCCCTCGTGGTGGGAGAACTCCACCGGGATGCCCATGCTCTCGAGCATGTCGATGGCGGCGCGGCGGAAGTCGTGGCCGTCACCCTGGGCGAGGTGGTCGAAGTAGCCCGCGTCGTCGAGGGGCACCGGGTGGCCACCGGCGTCGAGCTCCCGCTCGAAGAGGAAGAACTCGATCTCCGGGTGGGTGTAGAAGGTGAAGCCCATGTCGTCGGCCCGTTGGAGGGCCCGGCGCAGGACGTGGCGCGAGTCCGCCGGGCTCGGGGTGCCGTCCGGCAGGGTGATGTCGCAGAACATCCGGCCGATGCCGGGCTCCTGGCTGTCCTTCCAGGACACCACCTGGAAGGTGGAGGCGTCCGGCATGGCCAGGGTGTCGGCCTCGTAGACGCGCGCGAAGCCCTCGATGGCGCTGCCGTCGAACCCGATGCCCTCGGTGAAGGCGTTCTCGAGCTCGGCCGGGGCCACGCCGACGGACTTCAGGCGGCCCAGCACGTCGGTGAACCAGAGGCGCATGAAGCGGATGTCCCGCTCCTCGATGGTGCGGAGGACGAACTCCTGCTGACGATCCATGCGTCCATCCAACCACCGGGCAGCCCCTCACACCGAAGGGCCCCGCAGCACTGCCGCGGGGCCCTCCGGAGGCGCGGCCGGTCACGGGTGCGACCGTCCGGCCGTCATCACCTCACCCAACCGGTCAGGAGCTCGTTGAGCTGGTCCTCGACGGTCTGCGCCACGGCGGCGGTGCCACCGATGATCGCCACGTCCTGCGGGGACACGGCGTCCAGCGCCGCCTTCGACAGAGCCGGCAGGCGGTCGAGGCGGGTCAGCACCAGCGGCAGGTGCTGCACACCCGCGTAGGCGCCACCGGTCAGTGCGTCGGGAAAGTCGGCGCCGCTGGCGACCAGGGCCCGGTTCGGGTCCTTGTCGAACTGTGCGGCCACGGCCGCCGAGGTGCCGTAGCGGTCGGAACCGGCCAGGCGCTCGGTACCGCCCAGCTCGGCGTACACGGCATCGGACACCGCGGCCGGGCCACCCAGCACCACGACCCTCTTCGGGTTGAGCGCGGCCACGGCCTCCTTGGTCACGGCGTCGGCCTTGTCCGGGCGGGTCAGGAGGACGGGGGCGTCCTGGGCACCGGCCAGCGCACCACCGGTCAGCGCGTCGGCGAAGGCCCGGTCCTCACCGGAGGCCACGTAGAGCGTGTCCACGTTGTTGCCGAACATCGTCGCCACGTTGGCGCTCGTCTCGTAGCGGTCCGTGCCGGCCACGCGGGCGACGTCCAGGCCCTCGGCCTCGAGCTCGCCGGCGACCTTGGCGGAGACCGCGGCCTCACCACCGAGGATGACGACCTTGGACGCGCCGAGGTCCTCGATGGCCTTCAGGGTGTCGGCCGGGATCCGGTCGGTGCGCGTGAGCAGCACCGGGGCGTCCTGGCCGTCCTGCGCGGGCAGGGAGCGCGGCGCGACCCCGTTGGCGGCAGCCGGGGCACCGGACAGGGCGTCGGCGAAGCCCGTGCCCGAGGCCAGGTAGACGGTGTCGGCGGCATCGAACTGACGGGCCACCTCGGCGGCCGTGGCGTAGCGGTCCTTGCCGGCCCAGCGGTCGACCGTGGCGTCCGGCGTGGCCGTCTGGCACTGGTCGGCGGCGCCGAAGCAGACCTGCATGGTGTCGCCCTCGGTGCCGATGACCTCGGCACGCACCTTGGAACCCGGCAGCTTCACCGAGTTCTGCGGGTTGGCCGACGAGTAGTAGGCGTTGGCGCCGGAGTCGAAGAACACCGGCACACCCGGGCGCGACGGGATGGTGGTGGCCTGGCCGTCGTGGTGCAGGGTCACCGCGTCGGTGCGCTCCAGGCCGAAGGTGGCGTCGAAGGACTGCGTCTTCTGGCGCATCAGGCCGCCGCCGTTCCACGCCAGCGGCTGCGGGTTGGCGTCCACCGGCAGGGCCTGGCCGCCGCCCGGGTGCTCACCGGTGTTGTTGTCCAGGTAGGCGTCGTTGGAGTACCAGACGAGCATGCCGTTCTGGTAGGGGTAGCGCTCCACCCAGTTGGGACGGGCCTCGCCGAAGCCGAAGTTGTACGGGCCGGTGCGCAGGGTGTCGTCGTAGGAGCCGTACTGGCGGTTCTCCATGAGGAAGGCGTGCTCCGCATCGCGGGTGACCGTGCCGTCGATGACGGTGAAGCCCTTGAGCTCCCACGTGCTGGCACCCTCGGCACCGTCCACCTCGGCCACCCCGTCGACGGTGGTGGTCACGTTGTCGAGGAACGCACCGTTCTCGTTGAGGCCACCGTCGTTCTGGGCGCGGAAGCGGACGTCGATCTGCTTGCCGGCGTAGGAGGACAGGTCGTAGTTCAGGTCCACCCAGCCGTCGGAGAAACCGGTCTGCTCGTCGAGCTTTGTCCAGGTGGCGCCACCGTCGGTGGAGACCTCGAAGTACAGGTAGTCGTAGTCCTGCTCGATGAAGGCCTCGAGCTTGGCCGAGACGCTGGCCGACTTCGCCCCCGAGAGGTCCAGGTGCTTGGTCATGGACGAGTTGAGGTTGTCCTCGGCGCCACCCCAGAACTCCTTCGAGCCCTCGAAGGGGGTGTTGTACTCCTCGGTGATCTTCTGCGTGGGCAGCGGCACCACCACGGCCTGCGGGTTCTTGGTGGAGGCGAAGGCCGGGCCCAGGGTCTTGGTGACGTTCTCGCCCGGCTTCACGACCTGGTAGTCGAGCCAGCCCAGCTGCAGCTTCTCCTTGGGGCCCATGAAGCCCGCGGAGTCGCCGATGGCCTTGCCGTCGTTCAGCCAGGACCCGGCCGACATGAGCGACCAGTAGGCCACACCGTTGTCGCCGCCGCTGGTGTCGTAGTAGTCGGGCAGGCCGAGGTCGTGGGAGAACTCGTGCACGAACACGCCCACGCCACCGTTCTCCGGCTCGGTGGTGTAGTCACCGATCCACAGGCCGGTGTCACCGATCGGCACACCACCAGCGAGGTTGCCCTCCGGGCCCTTCTTGCCCGCGTCGGTCGGGAAGGCGTACCAGCGGTGGGCCCAGATGGCGTCCTCGCCCTGGGCACCGCCACCGGCGGACTCGTCCTCGCCGGCGTGGACGGCCTGGAAGTGGTCGATGTAGCCGTCGGGCTCGTTGAAGTCGCCGTCACCGTCGTAGTCGTAGCGGTCCCACTTGTCGAACTCCGCCAGCTCGGCGGCGATCTGCTCGGAGGTCTTGCCCTGGGCCACCTGCGCGTCGTACCAGGCCTGGGCGGAGTCGCGGATATAGCTCCAGTAGCCCTCGGCCTCCACCATCGGGTCGTCGCTGTTGGCGCCGTACCGCGCCTCGTTGTAGGGCAGCTTCACCCAGTCGTAGACCTTCGCGTCCACGTCGAAACGGCCCGAGGACTGCTTGCGGAAGAAGTCGCGGAAGGAGTTCTCCTCGCCCAGCATGAGCTCCTCGTAGTACGAGGTGTTGAAGTCCTTGCGCCAGACGGTGGAGTTGTCCTGGGAGCGGTCCGGCTCGGGGATCTGGTTGTGCAGCGGGCCGGGAGTGCCGCCCTTGGCCGGGTCGGTCTTGTCACCGAACTCCGTGAGGAAGGTGAGGACGTTCTCCTGACGCTCCACGTCGTACTGCACGTACTGGGCGTCCTTGCCCGTGCCCAGCTGGATGGAACGGCTGCCGTTGCGGGTGACCACCTTGGCCTCGCCGCGCATGAGCTGGTTGACGGCCTTCTTCTGCAGGGCGCGCTGCTTGTCGCCCAGCGGGTGGGAGAAGTCGTCCTGACGGTGCTCCTGCGAGCGGGCGTCGTCCTGGGACGGGACGGCGGAGACCTGCGCGAAGGGGACGGTCGCGGTGGCGAAGGCCACCAGAGCGGCGCCCGAGAGACGCGTGGTGCGTGCGAACACTGTTCCTCCAGAGGGGTGTGCATGTGGTGAGGGTCACCACCCCCCCCCTGATCGTGCGCGCCAACGGCCCGGAAGTCATCCCCAGGGTGGTCACGATTCGGACACGATCTGCCACGCGGGACGGAGCCCCGTCAGCCGCAGCGCTCCACCACCAGGTGCACGTACGCCCGGGCGCACCGCACGAGGGCCTCCTTGTCGACCCACTCGTCCACCGAGTGCGCTTGGCGGATGTCCCCCGGCCCGTACTGGAGGGTCGGGATGCCGGCCGCGGCGTACTGCCGCAGGTCCGAGCCGTAGGGCACGCCGATGCGGTCGGGCCGCTCGTACCCGGCGCGCTCCACGGCATCGGCCACCTGAGCGCCGAGCTCGTGGCCGCTGGGCATCTCACCGGGGGCGAACACCCCACCGGGCCAGGTCACCCGGGCCGGGTGCTCGGCGAGGAAGTCGTCGGCGGCACAGGCCTCGGCCACGCACTGCTCGAAGGCGGCCCGGGCCTCCTGCGGGGTCTCGTCGGTGCGGACACCGAATCGACCCTCCACCACGAGGTCGTCGAGCACGGTGGAGGCCCACTCCCCTCCCCGGACGATGCCGATGCTCAGGGGCCACGGGTCGTCGACGGTGTCGAAGGGGACGGGGCGATCCTCGCGACGCTGCTCCTGCAGGCGCTCGAGCGCATCGACCACGGTGCGCAGGCCCAGCAGCGCGTTGTGGCCCTCACGTGCCATGGCGCCGTGCGCGGCCCGGCCGGAGAGCCGGAGGCTGAAGGTCAGCGACCCGGCGTTGGCGGTGACGAGGTGACCGGCGGTGGGCTCGGCGATGACGCACGCCTCCCCGGTGTGCCCGCGACGCAGGGTGGCGAACGCCCCGGAGCCGCCGTCCTCCTCACCGCTCACGAGGTGCACGGCGAGCGCCCGGCGGAAGGGGAAGCCGACCGACTGCAGCGCGCGCACGGCTGCGAGGACCGCCGCCACCCCGCCCTTCATGTCGGTGACGCCGCGGCCGCGAAACCACACGCCGTGCTCGTCCTCGCCGCGGACCAGGGTCCACGGGTCGTGCTCGGACCAGAGCTCAGCGTCGGTGGCGGGCACCACGTCGGTGTGGCCGCACAGGATGAGGGCAGGGTCCCCCTCGGCGGGGCCGAAGCGGCCGACCACGCCGCGCAGGTCCGTGCGCTCGACCTCCTGGCCGGGCCAGTCCTCCAGGCGGGCGAGGTCGGCGACGGACTCGTCCCACTCGTCGACGCTGCCCCCCATGCGCCGCAGGGTCTCGGCGCCCCAGCGCTGCACGCGGACCTCCTCGGGGGATCCGCCGGTGCTGGGGATGGAGACCAGGGCCGAGAGGTCAGCCACGAGGCGCAGGTCGTCGAGCGCGTCGGTGGCCCTCTCGGCCCAGCGGGCGGCCTCGGCCCCGAGTTCACCGGCCTCGCCCGAGGTGGGCAGGGCGTCGGTCCACGGGTACTCCGGCCCGCTGGGCAGCGGACCGGTGTGCTCCTGGGTGCGGGTGCGCTCGGGGTCGGGCAGCACGATCAGCCGTTCAGGGGGTTGTTGTCCCAGTTGGCGCCACCGGCCTCGTCGGCCTCGGCGGCGTCCTGGGCGTCCCACTTCTCGGTGTTGGCCCGGGCGGTGGCCAGCGCGTTGCGGGCCTCCTCCTCGGTGGCGTAGGGGCCCATCACGTCGGCGTTGCGGGAGCGGTTGTCGTCGTCCCGCTCCACCTGGCCGGTGGTGATGTTGTAATAGAAACTCATCGCTGCCTCCTGGGGGTGTGGGGAACTGCGGTTCACCCCAGCCTATGCAGCCGCGGCGTGAATGCCAGCCCGCCGGGTCGACCTGGTCCCCCGGCGGGCGGCGTCGAGCGGGGGCCGCTGGCGTTCCAGGGGGCCACGTTCTCCTCCGCCTCCCTGCTGTTCCTGCCGACGCTCCTGGTGACCACTGCCAGCGGCATCGCGTGGGGTCTGGCCACCCCAGCCGGGCCGCCACGCACCGAGGACCGCACCCCGCTCTCCTAGACTGCGCGCCATGCCTGTCGCACCACCCCTGTCCCCCGGCCACGTCTCCCCCCGCCGCGAGGTGCCCGCCTCCATCGCGCGCCCCGAGTACGTGGACAAGCCGGCCCCGGCCCCGTTCACCGGCTCGGAGGTCAAGGACGCCGAGACCATCGAGCGGATGCGGGTGGCCTGCCGCATCGCCGCCCAGGCCCGTGAGGCCGTGGGCGCGGCCGTAGCGCCGGGCGTCACCACCGACGAGCTCGACCGCATCGGCCACGAGTTCCTGCTCGACCACGGCGCCTACCCCTCCACGCTCGGCTACCGCGGCTACCCCAAGTCGCTGTGCAGTTCGGTCAACGAGGTGATCTGCCACGGCATCCCCGACGACCGGGAGCTGCAGGACGGCGACATCGTCAACATCGACATCACCGCCTTCATCGGCGGCGTGCACGGCGACACCAACGCCACTTTCCTGTGCGGGGACGTGGACGAGGAGTCCCGCCTGCTCGTGGAGCGCACGCAGGAGGCGACGATGCGGGGCATCCGTGCCGCGAAGCCCGGACGCGAGCTCAACGTCATCGGCCGCGTCATCGAGATGTACGCCAGCCGCTTCGGCTACGGCGTGGTGCGCGACTACACCGGCCACGGCATCGGCACGCACTTCCACAGCGGGCTCATCGTCCCCCACTACGACGCCGCGCCGTCCTACGCCGACGTCATCCAGCCCGGCATGACCTTCACCGTGGAGCCCATGCTCAACCTGGGCACCCACGAGTGGTCGATGTGGGCCGACGACTGGACCGTGGTGACCAAGGACCTCTCCCGCTCGGCGCAGTTCGAGCACACGATCCTCATCACCGAGGACGGGCCGGAGGTGCTGACCACCGCATGAGCCCCACCACGCACCCCCTGGGCATCGACGTCGGCGGCACCGGCATCAAGGGTGCCCCGGTGGACCTCGGGGTCGGCGCCTTCGCCGCCGAGCGCCAGCGGGTCGCCACCCCGGAGACCTCCACCCCGCAGGCCGTCGCCGAGGTGATCGGTGGGATCTGCAGCACCTTCGCCCGGCAGACGAAGGGCCAGCCCGTGGGCGTCACCGTGCCGGCCGTGGTGAGCCGCGGCGTGGTGCGTACCGCGGCCAACATCGACACCAGCTGGATCGGCACCGACGCCGACGCCCTGTTCTCCGAGGTGCTCGAGCGCGACGTGCACGTGCTCAACGACGCCGATGCCGCCGGCCTGGCCGAGGCGCACTACGGCGCCGCCCGGGGCACCAAGGGCCTGGTGCTGGTCACCACCCTGGGCACCGGCATCGGTAGCGCTCTCGTTGCCGACGGGCGGTTGCTGCCCAACTCCGAGCTGGGCCACCTGGAGGTCGACGGCGTGGAAGCCGAGTCGGTGGCCGCCAACTCCGCCCGCGAGGCCGAGGACCTCTCCTGGGAGGAGTGGGCCGAACGCCTGCAGCGCTACTACTCCACGCTGGAGAACCTCCTCTGGCCCGAGCTCATCGTGGTCGGTGGCGGGGTGAGCAAGAAGGCCGAGAAGTTCCTGCCGCTGCTGCACCTGCGCGCCCCCATCGTGCCCGCGCAGCTGCGCAACGACGCCGGGATCATCGGGGCCGCCCTGGCCGCGCAGCAGATGCAGGAGTCCGCCCGGCGCTGAGCCGCGTACACTTCCGCACTCGAGACGAGTCGGCCGGACGGTCGCGTCGGGCTTACGGGCCCGCCGAGGAAAGTCCGGGCTCCACAGGGAACGGTGGTGGCCAACAGCCACCCGGGGTGACCCGCGGGACAGTGCCACAGAGAACAGACCGCCCGTGCGTGCACGGGTCAGGGTGAAACGGTGGTGTAAGAGACCACCAGCACGCCGGGTGACCGGCGTGGCTCGGCAAACCCCACCGGGAGCAAGGTCAGACAGCGCGTGATCCAGGGCGTCCCGTCCGAGCGCGCGGGTGGACCGCTGGAGGTGGCTGGCAACAGTCACCCGAGATGGATGACCGTCCCCCGGGGCCGAGTGATCGGCCCCGGGGACAGGACCCGGCTTACAGGCCGACTCGTCTCCCCTCCCCGCGGTGCAGCGCCGGGCCCCGCGACCGGACCGGGCGCCGCTTGCCCGCTCAGACGCGCTCGACCGTGATGCGGTGCGCGGCCACGTCGGCCTCGGTGAGGCGCACGCGCACCTCGTCGCCCGGCTCGGCAGTCCCCCGGGCACGTGCGACGACCGCCGGGTCCGCGAGCTGCACGGTGAAGGCCTTCTCGGAGACCTCCACGGCGATGCCGTCGAACTCCTGGCCGACCCGCGGCGCGAGCACGGCCGCCTCGACCGCGTCCACGCACTCCCGCTCCACCGACCGGGCACGGCTGTCGGCGGCCTCCATGACCTCCGGCAGCCGGGGCAGCGCCTCGCGCACCCACACCGGCACCTCGTCGCCGGCCGACAGCGCCGCGCACAGCTCGAGGACGAAGCGGTCCACCAGGCGGCGCAGCGGGGCGGTGGCGTGGGCGTAGGGCGCCGCGATGGCGGCCTGCGTGGTGAGCTCGGGCAGCTCGCCGTCGAAGGCCGTGTACCCGGCCCCGCGGAAGAGGGTGGTGGCCTCGTGGACGAGGAACAGGTGCGTGCCGTCCGAGGTGTCCAGCGAGCGCAGGAAGTCGCCGTAGCGCGCGTCGTCGGCCCACTCGACCCCCAGTGCACGGGCCTGTCGGCGCAGGGTGCGCACGTCCTCCTCGGCGGGCTCGGGCATGGTGCGCAGGATGCCCACCTCGGCCCCGAGCATGAGCTCGGCGGCGGCCATGCCCGTCATGAGCGAGACCTGTGCGTTCCAGTCCTCCACCGGCAGCAGCGGGCGGAATCGGGTGGTGAAGCCGTCGGCGGTCACCTCCACCTCCTGCTCGGGCATCGGCAGCGTGGCCCCACCGCGGGCCTTCTCCTGCTCGATGCGGAGCAGTCCCACCTCCTTGAGCAGCGCCAGGGTCTCCTCGGCCTCACCGGAGTCGATGAGTTCCTGGGCCTCGGCGTAGGCGTAGCGGCGTCGCGAGCGCACGACGGCGCGTCCCACGGTCGCCTCCGTGAGGGCGCCGTCGGCGTCCAGGTGCAGCTCCCACAGGAAGGCGGGCCGGTCCTGCTCGGGCAGCAGCGAGGCGGCGCCCTCGGAGAGCACCGGCGGGTGCAGCGGCGCCCGCTCGTCGGGGCAGTAGACGGTGAGCCCGCGCTCCCACGCCTCGGCGGCGATCGCCCCGTCGGGCGCCACGAAGGCCGGAACGTCGGCGATGGCGTAGTGCACGAGGAAGCCCTCCCCCTCGCGCTGGACGTGCACGGCCTGGTCGAGGTCCATGGAGCCCTCGGGGTCCAGGGTCACCAGCTCGATGCCCCGTTCGTCGCGTCCCGGCAGGTGGTCCTCCCCCACCACCCGCTCGGCCTCGGCCACCACCTCGGCCGGGAACTCCACCTCCACGCCCTGCTCGGCGCGGATGGCGGCGAAGGCCTTGCGCAGCTCGGCGGTGGTGCCGGTGTCCGGGGCCGCCTGCTCGGCGTCGGCGGGGCGGCGGAGGGTCAGGTGGGGGTGTGCCATGCCGGTCACCCTAGCCACGGGTCAGCGCACCGGCAGGCCCTCGAGGTGGTGCCGCACGTTGAGTCCGCTCAGCTCGGCGAAGCCGGTGGGCACCTCGGCGCCCACGAACTCCAGGGTGTGGAAGGCCGCCGGGTGCTGCCCCAGGGCCCAGGAGCGCGGGTAGGCCACGCCCAGCACCGCCTCCAGCACGGTCATGACGGCGATGCGGTGGGCGGCCACCACCACCGTGTGCAGCTCGTCGTCCACGGCCTGGCGGGCAATGTCGCGCAGGCCCTCCACGACGCGCTCGGCGACCTCGTGGTGGGTCTCGCCACCGGGCACCGGGCAGGCCGGGTCCTGCGCGAAGGCCCGGGCGGTGCCGGCGCCGTCGCGGTCGACCTCGCTCCAGGTGCGGCCGTCCCAGTCGCCGAAGGCCTGCTCGTCGAAGCGCGCATCGGTGGCGGCCTCGAGCCGCAGCGCGTCGGCCACCGCGCGACCGGTCTGCTGGGCCCGGCGCAGGCTGGAGGTCACCACACGCACGCGCCCCTCGGCGGCGGGGGCGGCGAGCAGCTCGCCGACCGCGTCACCGGCCCGGGCGGCCTGCTGCTCCCCGAGCGGCGACAGGGGCGGGTTGCTGCCGCCGCGCCCGTCGATGCGGTAGGTCTCGGTGAACTCGGTCACACCATGACGCAGCAGCACGAGCTGCCACCGGTGCCCACGCCGCGCCCCGGCATCGCGCACGGAGGCCCCGGCGGAGGTGGGGCGGGACTCCTCCACGGCCTCGGGCGGCTCGGGGGCGTGCGTCTCGTCCGGCACCTCGACGTCCTGCCCGGCGTCCCCGGCCGCGTCGACCGCCCGCGGCCCCGGGGCCGCGCCCGCCACGTGGTCGCGCGCCACCGTGCGCCCGTCCATGCCGTCATTGCTCAGGGCGTCGGCGGCCTTGTTCCGGGTCCGCGGGATCCAGCCCCAGTCGAGGTCCACGCCCCGGTCACGGAGCTGCCGGCACAGGCCCTGCGCCTCCTGGGCCAGGCGCTGCATGTCGGGGTGCTTGATCTTCCACCGCCCGGCCATCTGCTCGATGACGAGCTTGGAGTCCATCCGCACGGCCACCGTGTCCCCCGCCGACAGGTCCACGAGGTCGAGCACGGCCTGCAGACCGGCGAGCAGGCCGGTGTACTCGGCCACGTTGTTGCTCGCCCTGCCCAGCGGCGCGGCGCGCTCGGCCAGCAGGGCCCCCGCAGGGTCGCGCACCAGGGCGCCGTAGCCGGCCACCCCGGGGTTGCCACGCGAACCGCCGTCGGCCTCGATCGTCCAGGTCGCCATGGTCAGCCCTCCTGCGTGCTCACGGTGAAGTCCCAGGGGTCGGTGACCGTGGTGCTCACCAGCACCTCGGGGCGTGCGCCCGTGGTGCGCTCCACCTCGTCGGCGAGCCGCTCCCCCGCGCCGGCCAGCCAGAGCGACTCGGTGGCCCAGTGCCCGGCGTCGATGACGAAGGGACCGTCCACGCCGCCGCTGCGGGCCGCGAGCAGCCCGTGCTCGCGGAACTCGCTCACCGGGTGGTGGCGCAGGTCGGCGGTCACGTAGACGTCGGCACCCGCCTCGCGCACGGCGTCGAACTCCCGGTCGCCGGAACCCCCGAGCACGGCCACGCGCTCCACCCGCCCGTCGCGGGGGCCGGCCACCCGCAGGCCCACCGGGGCGCCGGGCAGCACCGCGGCGAGGTGCTGCGCGAACCCCTCGAGGGTGGTCTCGGTGGGAAGCTGTCCCACGCGCCCGAGCGGCTGTCCCTCGGGCTCGACCAGCGGCTCCACGTCGCGCAGGCCCAGGGCAGCTGCCAGGGCGTCGTTCACGCCGCCGGTCGCCACGTCCGCGTTGGTGTGCGCCGAGTACAGGCCCACCCCGCCCTCGGAGAGCGCGAGCACCGCCGCCCCCTTCGGCTCGCTGGGCACGACGGCGTGCAGGCCCGCCCGCAGCAGGTGGTGGTGGGTGACCAGCAGGTCGAAGCCGCCGGCCACCGCCTCGTCCACCACCGCGAGGGTGGGGTCGACCGCCATGAGCACCCGCCGCACGGAGGCGGAGGGGTCACCGACGGTCAGCCCCACCACGTCGCCGGAGAGCGCCGTGGCCGGCGGGAACATCCCGTCGAGCACCTCGACGACGTCGGACAGGGAACAGGTGGAGTTCTCCATGTGGGCCCGGCCGGGATCGAACCGACGACACCTGCGGTGTAAACACAGTGCTCTGCCAGCTGAGCTACAGGCCCCACGCGCGGCGGGCGCGCCGGGTCATCCTCCCACCCGGCGGCCGTGCGCCGCGTCGTTCAGCCGCGCCGACGCGTCGGGCGGCCGAGCTTGGTGGCCAGCCAGGTCTCGTCGAGCTGCAGCGAGCTCTGGGCCTGGAGGCCGGCGGTCTTGGCCGCCTCGTCGACGTCGGCCTGGTCGACGTGCAGGTCGTGCTTGAGGTTGGGCGTGGCGAGCAGGACGAAGCCGTCGTCCTCGAGCCCGGCGAGCGCGTCGACGCAGTCGTCGGTGAGGTCGCCGTCGCCCTGGCGGAACCACAGCAGGCACACGTCCACCGGGCCGGTGTAGGACTCGTCCTCCAGCGGCGCGCCGGTGACCTCCTCGATGGCCAGGCGCAGGTCCTCCGGGACGTCCTCGTCCCAGCCGACCTCCTGCACGATCTGGTCGTCGGTGAAACCCAGCCGGTCGGCCAGGGCCCGTGCGTCCGCCGTTGCGGTCGCCTCCACGTGGTCCTCCTCGATGTGGTGATCGTCACTGCCCGTCGGGCAGCGTCGTCGCGCCTCCACGGTGCGGTGGCGCGACACCATGATGCCCGACGCCCGTCGCCCCGCTTCGCCGGCACCCGCACGGGCGGCCCACCGGGGGCCCGTCCGCCCTCCGGGTGGAACAATGGCGGGCAGACGTCTGCACACTCCGGTGCAGGCAGCCCGCCGGGCACGCCACGGTCCCCGTGGCGTGCGGCGCGTGTGAGGAGGAGAAGCTTCGTGACGACCAAGGACACCGGACCGATCCTGAACGGCCTGCCCAGTCAGCTCCCGGACATCGACCCCGAGGAGACCGCCGAGTGGCTCGACTCCCTCGACGGACTCGTCGACGCGCGCGGTCGCGCCCGCGCGCGCTACGTGATGCTGGAGCTGCTCAACCGGTCGCGCGAGCAGCAGGTCGGCGTGCCCTCCCTGACCACCACCGACTACATCAACACGATCGGCCCCGAGGACGAGGCGTGGTTCCCCGGTGATGAGGAGGTGGAGCGCCGCTACCGCGCGTGGATCCGCTGGAACGCCGCCATCATGGTGCACCGCGCCCAGCGCCCGGGCGTCTCCGTGGGTGGCCACCTCTCCAGCTACGCCTCGGCGGCCACGCTCTACGAGGTCGGCTTCAACCACTTCTTCCGCGGTCGCCAGCACCCCGGCGGCGGCGACCAGATCTTCTTCCAGGGCCACGCCTCCCCCGGTATCTACGCGCGCGCCTTCATGGAGGGCCGCCTGACCGAGGACCAGCTCAACGGCTTCCGCCAGGAGAAGTCCCACTACGTGGACGGCAAGCTCCTGGCGCTGCCGAGCTACCCGCACCCGCGCTCGATGCCGGACTTCTGGCAGTTCCCCACCGTCTCCATGGGTCTGGGCCCGCTGGGCGCCATCCACCAGGCGCAGTTCAACAAGTACCTGCACAACCGCGGCATCAAGGACACCTCCGAGCAGCACGTGTGGGCCTTCCTCGGCGACGGTGAGATGGACGAGCCGGAGTCGCGCGGCGCCCTGCAGCTGGCCGCCAACGAGGAGCTCGACAACCTCACGTTCGTGGTCAACTGCAACCTGCAGCGCCTGGACGGCCCGGTGCGCGGCAACGGCAAGATCGTGCAGGAGCTCGAGGCCTTCTTCCGCGGCGCCGGCTGGAACGTCATCAAGGTGCTGTGGGGCCGTGGCTGGGACGAGTTGCTGGCCGCCGACCGCGACGGCGCGCTGGTGAACCTCATGAACAAGACGCCCGACGGCGACTTCCAGACCTTCCGCGCCAACGACGGCGCCTTCGTGCGCGAGCACTTCTTCGACCGCGACCCGCGCACCAGCAGGATGGTCAAGGACTGGTCCGACGACGACATCTGGTGGAAGCTCAAGCGCGGTGGCCACGACTACCGCAAGGTGTACGCCGCCTACCAGGCCGCCATGAACCACTCCGGCCAGCCGACCGTGATCCTGGCGCACACCATCAAGGGCTACTCGCTGGGCTCGCACTTCGCGGGCCGCAACGCCACGCACCAGATGAAGAAGCTGACGGTGGAGGACCTCAAGGGCTTCCGCGACAGCCTCAAGATCCCGGTGCCGGACTCCGCCTTCGAGAACGACCAGTTCGCCGCGCCGTACTACCACCCGGGCAAGGACGACGAGACCATCCAGTACATGCTGGAGCGCCGTCGCAAGCTGGGTGGCGACCTGCCGGCCCGCCTCTCGGAGCACGTGCCGCTGAACCTGCCGGCCGAGAAGACCTACGACGTCGGCCGCAAGGGCTCGGGGACCCAGGAGGTCGCCACCACGATGGCCTTCGTGCGCATCCTCAAGGACATGATGCGCGACCCGGAGATCGGCAAGCGGATCGTGCCGATCATCCCCGACGAGGCCCGCACGTTCGGCATGGACGCGTTCTTCCCGACGAACAAGATCTACAACCCCAACGGGCAGAACTACCAGTCGGTGGACGCCAACCTCATGCTGTCCTACAAGGAGAGCGAGCAGGGCCAGCTGCTGCACCTGGGCATCAACGAGGCCGGCTCCGTGGCCGCCTTCACCGCGGTGGGCTCGTCCTACGACACCCACGGCGAGCCGATGATCCCGGTGTACGTCTTCTACTCGATGTTCGGCTTCCAGCGCACCGGTGACGGCATCTGGGCCGCCGCCGACCAGCTCTCGCGCGGTTTCCTCATCGGGGCCACGGCCGGCCGGACGACGCTGGCCGGCGAGGGCCTGCAGCACATGGACGGCCACAGCCCGCTGCTGGCCCACACCAACCCGGCGATCGTGTCCTACGACCCGGCGTTCTCCTACGAGATCGCCGAGATCCTCCAGGACGGCATGCGCCGGATGTACGGCCCGGACGCCGAGGACGTCATCTACTACCTGACGGTCTACAACGAGCCGATGGTGCAGCCGAAGCAGCCCGAGGGCGTGGACACCGAGGGCATCCTCAAGGGCGGCTACCTGCTCGCCGAGGGCGAGGCGGAGGGCCCGAAGGCCCGCCTGCTCGCCTCCGGCGTGGGCGTGCCGTGGGCGCTGGACGCCCAGGAGGAGCTGGCCGAGCACTGGGGCGTCAACGCCTCGGTGTACTCGATCACCTCCTGGGGCGAGCTGGCCCGCGAGGCCACGCAGTGCGACGAGGACGCCTTCCTGCACCCCGAGGACGAGGCCCGCACCCCGTACGTGCAGCAGCTGCTGCCGGCCGGCGAGGGCCCCATCGTGGCCACGAGCGACTACATGCGCGCCGTGCAGGACCTCATCGCCCCGTGGATGCTCGACGACTTCTACAGCCTGGGCGCGGACGGCTTCGGCTTCTCCGACACCCGCCCGGCGGCCCGCCGCTTCCTGCACATCGACTCCGCGTCGATGGTGGTCAAGACGCTGCAGATGCTGGAGAAGCGCGGCGAGGTGGAGAAGGGCACCGCCCTGAAGGCCGCCGAGCACTACCAGCTGCTCGACACCCGCGCCGGCACCTCCGGCAACTCCGGCGGCGAGAGCTGACCGGAGGTCCCGGACCACGACGCAGCCCCACCCCCTCGGCGAGGGGGTGGGGCTGCGTCCTTCCCGGATCCTGCCGGCTCAGGCGCGGCGGGCGGCGCGGTGCACCAGGGCGGCACCCGCCAGCAGGAGCGCAGCTCCCCCGGCCACGAGCGGCAGGCGCGTCGCCGGGGTGGCCTGCACGCCGGTGTCCACGATCGGACCGCCCCGCCAGGCGTCACGGGTCTGCACGGCCAGGCCCGGCTGGTCGGAGAAGACACCGTCGACGCCGGCATCGAGGTGGGCACGGATCAGCGTGTCCATGTCACCGAGCTCGGTGGGGTCCTCGGAGCCGCGCAGCGACTCCGGCAGGTGCTCGTTCTCCGCACGGAAGGTGTACGGGGTCACCTTGAGGCCGGCCGCGTGGGCGTCGGCCACCAGTGAGGTGGGCTCCCCGAGCACGCCACCCTCCTCGGGCACCACCATGGTGCGCTCCGGACCGATGGCGTCGACGTCGCGGGCCAGCTCGCGCAGGCCGGCCGGCTTCATGAGGTCGGCGTAGGTGCGGGAGTCGCCGGCGGCGGTGAAGTCGTAGGGCTGGCCCTCGTACCAGGAGAGGAAGACCAGCGGCACGCGCGCCTGAAGGGTGCGGTTGAGGTCCACGAGGTTCTGCACCTCGAAGCTCTGGATGGCGACCGGCGCGTCGGCGTGGTTGAGCTCGGCTTCCTCGAGGGTGCGCACCACCTGCTCCTCCATGCTCAGGCCGATGCCGTCGAAGTAGGTGGGGTGCTTGATCTCCGGGATGATGCCGATCTCGCGGCCGGTCTCGGCGCTGAGCCGCTCCCGCAGGGCGATGACCTCGTCGAAGGTGGCCACCTCGAACTGGCCGTCGTAGCGGGTGTTGCCCGGGCGGATGTCCGGGATGCGCTCCGTGGCCCGCAGCGTCTTGAGCTCGGCGAGGGTGAAGTCCTCGGTGAACCAGCCGGTGAGCTCCTGGCCGTCGACCGTCTTGGTGGTCCGGCGGTCGGCGAACTCGGGGTGGTCGGCCACGTCCGTGGTGCCGGAGATCTCGTTCTCGTGGCGGGTCACCAGGACACCGTCCTTGGTGCTCACCAGGTCGGGCTCGAAGAAGTCGGCGCCCATGCGGACGGCCAGCTCGTAGGCGGCCAGGGTGTGCTCCGGGCGGTGGCCGGAGGCGCCCCGGTGGCCGATGACCCAGGGCGTCTCGGCGGTGAGCACGGGGTGGTCGGTGGACTCGGTCGTGGTGGGACCGGCGCCGGTGGCGGCCCCGGCGGCCGCGGGGAGGGACCCGGTGAGACCGACGGCGACGGCGAGGGCAGGGGCGAGGGTGCGAGGGGTGATGTGCATGGGGCCCAGCCCACATCGGGCAGGTGCACGGGCGGCACCGGCGGGGTGAGCGTCCGGGGAACGGCACCTGAACGGATGCCGAACCGCGCGGGCCGGGAGCGGGCCCCGGCCCGCTGCCCGATGTTGTGGTGGACCTACAGTTGCGCCCATGACTGCGCCCCAGGTGGCCGAGGGGACCCTCGCCCGACTGCTCGAGCAGGTCTCCCCCCTCACCCACGCCGCCCTGCACGAGATGGAGCGGCACGAGTGGTACCGCGCCCTGCCGGCCCGGCACCGCTCCGGCGTGGGCGTGGTGGCCGAGTCCGGCATCCGGGCCTTCGCCGAGTGGCTCTCCGGGCCGCGCGACCCCGGCCGCGCCACACTGGTGTTCGCCGACGCCCCGCGCGAGCTGAGCACGGCGCTGAGCCTGGAGCAGACCATCGAGCTGGTCCGGGTCACCGTGCGCACCGTCGAGGAGTCCGTGGAGGACCTGGCCCCCACCCGTGCCGAGCGCGACCGGCTGCTCCTGGCCTGCCTGCGCTTCAGCCGGGACGTCGCCTTCGGGGCCGCCTCGGTCTACGCCCGCGCCGCCGAGGCACGCGGCTCGTGGGACGCCCGGCTGGAGTCCCTCGTGGTCGACGCGGTCGTCCGCGGCGAGGCCACCGAGGACGTGCACTCCCGGGCCGCCGCCCTCGGCTGGGGCCAGGCCAGTGGCGTGGCCGTGGCCGTCGGCACCACGAGCGACCTGGGCGACGAGACCGAGGTGCTGCGCCGTGTGCGCACTGCCTGCCGACGGCATCGCAGGGAGGCCCTGGTGGCCCTGAGCTCCGGGCGCGTGGTGGTGGTGCTCAGCGGGTTGGAGGCCCGGGAGGACGCCTTCGCCCCGCTCACCGAGACGTTGGACGCCCCGGTGGTGGTGGGTCCGGTGGTCCCCCACCTCTTCGCCGCGGGGCGCTCGGCACGCGCCGCGCTGGCCGGGTGGGCTGCTGCGCGGGCCTGGCCCGACGCCCCCGCGGCCGTGCGCTCCAGCGAGCTGCTGCCCGAGCGCGTCCTCGCCGGCGACGAGGCCGCCCGGCGGGAGCTCACCAAGCTCGTCGTGCGCCCGCTCCAGGAGGCCGGGCGGGACCTCCTGGCCACTGCCGAGACCCTGCTCGCCCAGGGCGGAGCGCTGGAGGCCTCTGCCCGGGCACTCTTCGTGCACGTCAACACGGTGCGCTACCGGCTCTCGCGGATCGACGAGCTGGTGGGCCTGGACCTCACCGACCCCCGGGACGCCTGGACACTGCGGGTGGCCCTGGCCGTGCACCGCATCGACACCCCGCGGGGACCGGGGTGGCGCCGCTCGGTGCAGACCGACGGCTGACCACCGGCTGCGGCCTCGCCACCCCGACCACTTGGAGGTTTCCTCCAAGAATGCCCCGACGGTTCGGTGACGAAGCACGGCCCCGCCCCTGCTCCCCGCTTGCCAGAGTGGGGCCCGTGCTTGCGATCGTCTGCCCTGGACAGGGCGCCCAGACCCCCGGATTCCTCGCCCCTTGGCTGGAGCTGCCCGGCTTCGCCGACCGCATGGAGTGGCTCTCGGCGTGCGCAGGCCTCGACCTCGTGGCCCACGGCACCACCTCGGACGCCGACACCATCCGCGACACGGCCGTGGCCCAGCCGCTCATCGTCGGCTCCGGCCTGGTGAGCTTCCTGGCGCTCTTCGAGCATCCGGCCGAGGCCTACCGGATGGTGCGCGCCGGCGCCGGCCACAGCGTGGGTGAGATCACCGCCGCCGTGGGTGCGGGCGTGCTCACCGCCGAGCAGGCGATGGTGTTCGTGCGCGAGCGGGGCAAGGGCATGGCCGAGGCCTCGGCCGTCACGCCCACCTCGATGCGCGCCGTGGTCGGCGGTGACGAGGAGGAGGTCGTCGCCGCCGTGGAGGCCGCCGGCCTGACCGCCGCCAACCGCAACGGTGCCCGCCAGGTGGTGGCCGCCGGCACCGTGGAGCAGCTCGAGGCCTTCGCCGCCGCACCGCCCCGGGGCACCCGCGTCATCCCGCTGCAGGTGGCCGGCGCCTTCCACACCGAGCACATGGCCCCGGCCGTGGAGACGCTCGCCGGGTACGCCCGCGCCATGAGCACCCACGACGCCCGCATCGACCTGGTGTCCAACGCCGACGGCAACGTGCTGCGCTCTGGCACCGAGGTGCTCAGCCGCCTCGTCTCGCAGGTCTCCCGCCCCGTGCGCTGGGACCTGTGCATGGACTCCCTGGCCGACATGGGCGTCACCGGCGTCATCGAGATCCCGCCGGCCGGCGTGCTCACCGGCCTGGTGAAGAAGCACCTCAAGGGCGTGGAGGCCCTCGCCCTCAAGAGCCCCGAGGACCTCAACGAGGCGCGCCGCATGCTCCGCGAGCACGGCGAGGCCGCCACCGAGGGCGGCGACGCCCCCACCTGGCGCATGCTCGTCTCCCCCGGAAAGGGCACCGTGGACCTGTCGGGCTGCCAGAAGCCCGAGGGGGCCCGCGTCACCGCCGGCGAGCAGGTGGCCACCGTGCGCACCCTGCGCGAGGAGCTGCCGGTCCGCGCCACCGGCGACGGCCAGGTGGTCGAGTGGCTGGTCACCGACGGCGACCCCGTGCACCCCGGCCAGCCGCTGGTGCGCGTCCACCCCCGTCAGGAGGCGTGATGCAGGCCCTGCGCACCCAGACCACGCTGCGTCCGGCGGCCATCACCGGCGTGGGCGCCTACCGCCCCTCCCGCGTGGTGCCCAACGACGAGCTCGTGGAGGCGATCGACTCCTCCGACGAGTGGATCCAGCAGCGCACCGGCATCGTCGAGCGCCGCTGGGCCACCGAGGAGGACACCACCCTCTCGATGGCGACCGCCGCCGCCCGCGAGGCCCTCGAGGCGGCGGGCATCACCGGTGAGCAGATCGGTGCCGTCGTGGTGGCGACCGTCTCCAACCCGATGCGCACCCCCGGCGTGGCCCCGATGCTGGCCGCCGAGCTCGGCTCGCAGGCTCCGGCCTTCGACCTGTCCGCGGCCTGCGCGGGCTACTGCCACGGCATCGCCCTGGCCAACGACATGGTGGGTGCCGGCACGGCCGACCACGTGCTCGTGGTGGGCGTGGAGTACCTCAGCCAGTTCACCGACCTCAGCGACCGCGGCACGGCCTTCCTGTTCGCCGACGCCGCCGGTGCCGCCGTGGTCAGCCTGGCCGAGGCGTCCGGCATCAGCCCCACCGTGTGGGGATCGGACGGCTCGCAGTGGGAGCTCATCCGCACCCGCGAGGACGGCATGCTCACCATGACCGGCAACTCGGTGTTCCGCTGGGCCGTCTGGGAGATGGCCAAGGTCGCCCGCCGGGCGATGGAGGCCGCCGGGGTGACCGCCGAGGAGCTCGACGTCTTCATCCCCCACCAGGCCAACGCGCGGATCACCGCCGAGATGGTCAAGCAGCTCAAGCTGCCGGAGTCGGTCCGCGTCGCCGACGACATCCGCCACACGGGCAACACCTCGGCCGCGAGCGTGCCGGTGGCCACCGCGCGCATGCTCGCCGAGGGGCAGGCCCGCTCGGGCGACATCGCGCTGCAGTTCGGCTTCGGCGCCGGGCTGGTGTACGCCGCCCAGGTCGTGCGACTGCCCTGACATGCTCCCGCCGGTCCGGCGGGTCAACACCGGACCACGACAGGTCGGCAGCTGCCGACGACACCGGGCCCCCGGGCCCACCACCAGGAGGAATCCATGGCCCAGACCGACGACCAGATCCTGACCGTCCTCGCCGAGGTCGTCAGCGAGGAGACCGGCATCGAGCCGGCCGAGGTGACCCCGGAGAAGTCCTTCGCCGGCGACCTCGACATCGACTCCCTGTCGATGATGACCATCCTCGTGAACGTCGAGGAGAAGACCGGCGTCGCCATCCCCGACGAGGAGATGGGCAACCTGAACACCGTCGCCGACGCCGTGAACTACATCAAGACCCACCAGGCCTGAGGCCACCCCCGAGGGGCCGGGCGGCCTCTGCAGAACGCCCGGCTCCTCATCCCTGACTTCCCCTCACCACCACCGGAGGAACCATGACCGACGTCGTCGTCACCGGCCTGGGTGCCATCACCCCGCTGGGTGGCACCGCCCCCGAGAGCTGGAAGGCCCTGCTCGCCGGCACCTCCGGCGCGCGCGCCCTGCCGAGCGAGTGGAAGGAGCAGTACGGCCTTCCCGTGGAGTTCGCCGCCCAGGTGGTTGCCGACGTCGAGGACGTGCTGCCCCGCGTGCAGGTCAAGCGCCTGGACCGCACGGCCCAGTTCGCCCTGGTGAGCGCCAAGGAGGCGTGGGCCGACGCCGCCACCCCCGAGGTGGACCCGACGCGTCTGGCCGTGGTGATGGGCACCGGCATCGGTGGTGTGGTGACCGTGATGAACCAGTGGGACGTGCTGCGCGAGAAGGGCACCCGCCGCGTCTCGCCGCTCACCGTCCCGATGCTCATGCCGAACGCCGGCGCCGCCGCCGTCTCCCTGGAGCTGGGCGCCCGCGGCGCCTCGCGCACGCCGGTGAGCGCGTGCGCGTCGGGCGCCGAGGCCGTGGCCACCGGACTGGAGATCCTGCGCCGCGGCGAGGCCGACGTCGTCGTGGTGGGCGGCTCCGAGAGCTGCGTCCACCCCATGCCGATGGCGGGCTTTTCCCAGATGCAGGCCCTGTCCACCCGCAACGACTCCCCCACCACCGCCTCGCGCCCCTACGACACCGACCGCGACGGTTTCGTCCTCGGCGAGGGCGGGGGCGCGCTGGTGCTCGAGACCGCCGAGCACGCCGCGGCCCGTGGGGCCCGGGTCTACGCGCGGGTGCTGGGCGCCGGCATGACCTCCGACGCGCACCACATCGCCGCCCCGGAGCCCGAGGGCGTGGGCGCCGGCGACGCGATGACCTTCGCCCTGCGTGACGCCGGCGTGCGGGCCACGGACGTGGTCCACGTCAACGCGCACGCCACGAGCACCCCGGTGGGCGACGTGGCCGAGTCCAAGGCGATCCGCCGCGCGTTCGGCTCCGCGGCCGACGGCGTGGCCGTCTCGGGCACCAAGTCCCTCACCGGCCACCTGCTCGGTGGCGCCGGCGCCGTGGAGTCCGTGCTCACGGTCATGGCCCTGCACGAGCGCACCGCCCCGGCCACGGCCAACATCAACACCTTCGACGAGGCGATCGACCTCGACGTGGTGCGCGGCGAGCACCGCCCCCTGCCCCAGGGCGACCTGGTGGCGCTGAACAACTCGTTCGGCTTCGGCGGCCACAACGTGGCCATCGCCTTCGGGAGCGCGTCGTGACCGCCGCGCCCGGAACCCCGGCCGGGTCGCGCGTGAACGCCGCCGGAAAGCCGCCCCGCGAGGAGGACCCCCGCAACCCGGTGGCCCGCCTCGAGCGCTTCTTCGACGACGGCTCCTGCGAGCTGCTCACACCGTGGGGCGACGAGGGCATGGTGGCCGCCAAGGGCCTCGTCCAGGGCGTCGAGGTGGTGGCCTTCGCCGCCGACCCGACGATCCAGGGCGGCGCCATGGGCGAGGCCGGCTGCAAGGTCGTCCTCGTGGCCTACGAGGCGGCCATGGCCGCTGGCGCCCCCGTGGTGGGCCTGTGGCACTCCGGCGGCGCGCGCCTGGCCGAGGGCGTGGTGTCCCTGCACGCCGTGGGTGAGGTCTTCGCGGCCATGACCCACGCCTCGGGGCGCATCCCGCAGATCTCCCTGGTGCTCGGCCCGGCCGCCGGCGGCGCGGCGTACGGCCCGGCGCTCACCGACCTCGTGGTGCTCGGCCCCGAGGGCCGCGTCTTCGTCACCGGCCCCGACGTGGTGCGCTCGGTGACCGGCGAGCAGGTGGACGCCCTGCGCCTGGGCGGCCCCGAGCCGCACAGCCGCCGCTCCGGCGTGGTCCACGTGGTGACGAGCACCGACGACGAGGCCTTCGAGCGCACCCGCGCCCTGTGCGCCCTGCTGGGCGACCAGCGCAGCTTCGACACCGCCTCGGTGGTGGACCGCGACCTCGCGGCCACCTTCCCCACCTCTCCCAAGCGTGCCTACGACGTGCACCCGCTGGTGGCCGACCTGCTGGACGGCGACGGCGCCGGCGACGACCTCAACCCGATGGCCGTCACCCTGCCCCCGGACGCGGTCGAGCTCCACCCCCGCTGGGCGCCCAACATCGTCACGGTGCTCGGCCGCCTGGGCGGCCGCACGGTGGGCGTGGTGGCCAACAACCCGATGCGCCTGGGCGGCTGCCTGGACTCGTCCTCGGCGGAGAAGGCCGCGCGCTTCGTGCGCCTGTGCGACTCCCTCGGGGTGCCGCTCGTGGTGCTCGTGGACGTGCCGGGCTACCTGCCGGGCGTGGGTCAGGAGTGGGACGGCGTGGTGCGCCGCGGCGCCAAGCTGCTGCACGCCTTCGCCGAGGCCGTGGTGCCCCGCGTGACGCTGGTGACTCGCAAGACCTACGGCGGCGCCTACATCGCCATGAACAGCCGCTCGCTGGGTGCCACCAGGGTGTTCGCCTGGCCGCAGGCGGAGATGGCCGTGATGGGCCACGTGGCGGCCGTGCGCATCCTGCACCGCCGCAAGCTGGCCGAGGTGGAGGGCGAGGAGCGCGCCCGCCTGGAGCAGGAGCTGGCCGACGAGCACGCAGTGCTCTCCGGTGGACTGGCCCGCGGCATGGAGATCGGCGTCATCGACGACGTCATCGAGCCGGCCGTGACGCGCTCGCGCATCGTGGAGGCCCTGGCCGAGGCCCCGCAGCGCCGCGGTGAGCACAACAACATCCCGCTCTGAGGCCGGTCCCCGCTCCGCACGGGGCGGGGACCGCCCGCACGACGAGACGCCGGTGGGCACCCCACGGGGGCCCACCGGCGTCTCGTCGTCGCGCGGGCAGCGCGTCAGGAGGTCACGCGCCGGAGGCGGTCAGCCGGTGGCGTGCAGGTGGCGCACCGGCACGGCTTCTCCAGCGTGGCGGTAGACCTCCAGCTCGGCGTCCCATGCGGTGCCCAGCAGGCGGTCGATTCCGTCGGCCAGCGCCCGGGCGTCCCCATGGGTGGCGTCCAGGACGGCGCGCAGGCGGTTCTCGTGCACGACGGCGTCGCCGACGGCGTTCGTGGAGGCGTGGTGGATGCCGAGGCTCGGCGTGTGCGACCAGCGGGAACCGTCGGAGCCGACGGTGGGGTCCTCGGTGACCTCGTAGTGCACGCCGTCGAAGGGGCGCAGAGCGCTGGCCAGGGCGGCGCCGGTGCCGGGGCGGCCGTGCCAGGTGAACTCGCCACGCACCGCCCCGGGCTGGGCCGGCTGGTCGATCCAGTCGATGCGGGGGGCGCCCTGCACGCCGGCACGCATCAGGGCATGCTCGATCGCCCACCCGAGGTGGGGGCACAGCGCGGTGGGCGTGGCGTGGATGAAGACCACACCCGTCGCCCGGGCTCGCTGGTGGGGGCCGGACATCGCAACCTCCTGTGATCGCTCGACGTCTTCCCCAACGCCTCGATCCGTGGCGGTCGCCGCGGCTCCCTCAAGTTGTGCGCACAGTCTGCACCATGCGTCGAGGGCCCGCCAAGCGGCCCGCCCACTCGTCACCGCCGCCAGGCACCGGGGTGTCACGAGTCCGGCCCGGTTGGTGACAGGAGTCATGGGCGCCCGGGGCCACGACTGCGCACGATGGGGCCATGAACCGCAACGCGCTCGCCTTCCTCGCCCTGGCCGTCACCATGATCTACGGCGTCGGCTTCGCCCTCTTCGACACCCCCAGCCGGGCCTACGCCGTGGGCGGCGCCCTGCTGGTGGCCCTGTGCTGGATCGCCGTCGGCGCGCTGGGGCGCCACCACGGCCGGCAGCTCGACTGAGCCCGCGCACCACCGCCGTCGACGCGCATCACGCAGCACCCGTCCACGGCATCGACGCCCGGACCCACGACCTGTGGGCCCGGGCGTCCGCCGTCCGGGGAGGGACCGAAGTGGGCCAGGTGGGGCTTGAACCCACGACCGACGGATTATGAGTCCGCTGCTCTGACCGGCTGAGCTACTGGCCCCGGTGCCCGAGGGGCGTCGCGAGGATAGTCTGTGCGGCGCTGACCCCGACCGGAGGACCTGACCCACGTGCGCATCGTCCGCATCGCCAACTTCGTGGCCCCCAACTCGGGGGGCATCCGCACCGCCCTGCGCCACTGGGGCGAGGAGTACCGCGCGCGCGGCCACGAGGTGCACCTGGTGATCCCCGAGCCCGGTGAGCCCCACGAGCTGCAGAGCCAGGGCCACGTCCACCACCTGCCGGCCACGCCGACCGGCGCCGGCTACTCCCTGATGTGGGCGCGCCGTCCCGTGGCGCGTCTGCTCACCGAGCTGGCCCCCGACCGCCTCGAGGTGCACGACCGCGCCACGCTGCGCTGGCTGGGCCCGTGGGCGCGCCGCCACGGCATCCCCACGATGATGCTGAGCCACGAGAACATGACCGGCATCCTCGTGCGCCGCCTGCACTCCCCGCAGGGTCTGGCCGAGCGGACCGCGGACTTCATCAACCGCAAGTCCGCCAAGGACTACGACCGCATCGTGTGCCCGAGCCACTACGCGGCCGCAGAGTGGCGCCGCTTCGGGGCCGATGCGCGCGTGGTGACCCTGGGCGTGGACCTCGAGTCCTTCCAGCCGCCGGCCGAGCGCTCCCCGCTCACCCCGGACGGGCGCGAGCGGCCCGAGGGACAGGTGCAGATCGTGCACTGCGGGCGCCTCTCCCCGGAGAAGAACCCCGGCCTGACCCTCGGCGCCCTGCGCGAGCTGGTGGACCGCGGCGTGGACGCCCACCTCACGGTGCTGGGGCACGGCCCGATGCGTGAGGAGCTCATGGAGTCCTCCGCCGACCTGCCCGTCACCTTCCACGAGTACATCTCCGGACGGCAGGCCCTGGCCGAGGTGCTGGGCCGCGCGGACCTGGCCATCTCCCCCGGTCCGGTGGAGACCTTCGGCCTGGCGGCCCTCGAGGCCCTGGCGTGCGGGGTGCCCGTGGTGTGCCCCGACGAGGGGGCGCTCTCCGAGGTGGTCGGCCCCGCCGGCGCCGTGGCCCCTTCCCGGCCGGAGGCCTTCGCCGACGCCGCCCTGGACGTCCTGGGCCGCGGTGACCTCACGGACGTGGCGCGCACACAGGCCGAGCGCTTCAACTGGGAGGACTCCACGAGCCAGATGCTGGCCATCCACGCCGAGCTGGGCTGAGGACGGCCGCGTCGCCCGGGCCCGCGGCCCGGGC
>NZ_JBHLVH010000015.1:43242-46916 GCF_042433515.1 Kytococcus schroeteri
CCACTCCCCCGGTACGCCAGAAGGGCCGGTCACCTCGCGGTGACCGGCCCTTCTCCGTGTGCTCCCCCGGTTGGACTCGAACCAACAACCCTCCGGTTAACAGCCGAATGCTCTGCCAATTGAGCTACAGGGGATCGCTTCAACAGCGGCGTGAACCATAACACCACTGCCGCGTTGGGTCCAATCGCGCCCCTACCGGGAGGCCCGCAGGTGCTGCAGCTCCCGCTGCCACCCCTGCAGCCGCAGCCCGATCTCCCGCTGACGCTCCGGCTCGGCGGACCCCAGGCGCTGCAGCTCCCCCATCGCGTCGGCGATGCGACGGTTGAGCTCGATGATGCGCAACCGTGCCACGAGCCCCTCGGCGTACCCCGGGGCCGGCTGCCCGTTGACCATGCGCACCGGCAGCCCGGCCACGGCCAGCTCGCCCACGAGGTCGTGGACGCGCGGGTCGGCGGCATCGCGCACCTGCTGCACCCAGGCGGTGTGCGAGAGGGTCACCGCCCGCTCGATGCCACCGGCCTGCACCACCGCCGCGTGCACGAGCCCCAGGGCGGGCGCCGTGAACGCCGTGGTCGACAGCGCCGAGTGCTCGGTGCCGGTGATGGCCCCGGGGTACTGCAGCACCATCTGCAGCATCTGCCGCTCGGCCACGTGGTCCGGGTTGCGCGGGTCCACCGGGGGCAGCGGCGGCGGCCCGGCCGGGGCGGCCTGTTCCGGGGCGCTCGAGGACTCGGGCCCGGTCTGCACGGGGCGCGTCGCGGCCCGCAGACCGCCGGAGGCGCGCGAGGACCGGGCAGCGGTCACCTCGCGCCCCAGGGAGTCCACGTCCACCCCGATCCACCCCGAGACGGTGCGCGTGTACTCCGGCTGCAGGGAGCGGTCGCGGATGCCGGCGATGATGGGCGCGGCCACCCGCATCGCACCCACGCGCCCCTCGGGCGTGTTCAGGTCGTAACGCGCGATGGAGGTGCGCACGGCGAACTCGAACATCGGCACCGCGTCCTCCACCAGCGCGCGCACCGCCTGCGATCCGCGCTGCTGGCGCAGGTCGTTGGGGTCCAGCCCGTCGGGGGCCACTGCCACGAAGGACTGGCTGGCCCACGCCTGGTCGGCCTCGAAGGCCTTCATGGCGGCCTTCTGCCCGGCGGCGTCGCCGTCGAAGGTGAAGACCACCTTGGCCGGGGCCTGGTTCGCCTCGTCGCGCAGGATGCGGCGCAGCACCTTGATGTGCTCGGCACCGAAGGCCGTGCCGCAGGTGGCCACGGCCACCTCCACGCCCGAGAGGTGCGCGGCCATCACGTCGGTGTACCCCTCCACCACCACGGCGGTGCGCTGCTGGGCCATCGCCTTCTTGGCCAGGTCGAGCCCGTAGAGCACCTGGTTCTTGGTGTAGATCGGCGTCTCGCTGGTGTTGAGGTACTTGGCGGCAATGCGGTCGTCCTCGAAGATGCGGCGCGCCCCGAAGCCCACCGTGTCGCCGGTGATGTCGCGGATGGGCCACATGACGCGGCCGCGGAAGCGGTCGTACATGCCACGGCCACCGCGGCCCACGAGGCCAGCGGTCACGAGCTCGTCGTCGGTGAACCCCCCGGCCCGCAGGTGCTGGTACAGCGCGGTGCCGCCCCGGGGGGCGAAGCCCACCCCGAAGTGCGCCGCCTCGGTGGACCCGAAGCCCTTGCCCCGCAGGAAGTCCCGGCCCGGGCGGGCGTCCTGGGTGGAGAGCAGCTGCTGGTGGTAGAACTCCTCGGCCGCCCGGTGGGCCTCCACGAGCCGGGCCCGTCGCCCCAGTCCGCCCTCGCGGCGGGGCCCCCTGCCCTCCTCGTAGCGCAGCTCCATGCCCAGCCGCCCGGCCAGCCGCTCCACCGCCTCGGCGAAGGAGAGGTGGTCGATCTTCATGACGAACTCGATGACGTCGCCGCCCTCGCCGCAGCCGAAGCAGTGCCAGTGCCCCACCGCCGGGCGCACCTGGAAGGAGGGGGTCTTCTCGTCGTGGAAGGGGCACAGGCCCTTGAGCGAGCCCACCCCGGCCACGCGCAGGGTCACGTGCTCGCGCACCACCTCGTCCAGCGCCGTCCGCTCCTTGACGGCCTGGATGTCCTCCGGCTTGATGAGTCCTGCCACGTCCCTCCCCTCAGTGCCCGTGGTGGGTGCACCAGCGGTGGTGCTCCACCCACGCCCGGCCGTCGGACAGCGAGGCCACCTGGTCCACCACCGCCCGCCGGGCCGCCGCGTCGTCGCCGGCCTCCTCGGCCACGCGGCGGTCCTCCAGGTACTGCGGGTCCATCCGCTCGGGGTGCCGCTCCCACATCGCCACGAGGGCCTGCAGGGCCTCACGCTGCCGCTCCATGAGCTCCAGCCGGTGCTCGGTGTTCATCATGTAGGTGTACGCCACCGCCTTGAGCATGGCGATCTCGGCCACCACCTCGCTGGGGACGACCAGGTCGGCGTCGAAGCGGGTCAGGGTGGCCTGTGGATGACGCTCACGGGTGGCGTCGGTCACGGACTGGGCGAAGTGCCCGATGAGGGTGCTCGTCATGTCCTTGAGCCGCGCCAGCGAGCGCCGGGTGCCGTCGTAGGACTCCGGCACCACGCCCGAGGAGGTGAGCCGCTCCATCGCCCCCACCAACGCCGATGCGGGCAGGTCCCGGGCGTAGGTGCGCGCGGCGTTGGCGGCCACCGCGGCCACCTCGGCGGGGTCGCGCAGGGCCCGCACGTCCAGGTGGCCCGAGGTGATGGCGTCCTCCACGTCGTGCACGGAGTAGGCCACGTCGTCGGCCAGGTCCATCACCTGGGCCTCCACGCACCGGCGCCCCTGCTCGGGCGACCCACGGCGGATCCACGCGAAGACCTCGGCGTCGTCGGCGTAGGCGTTGTACTTGGGGGTGCCCGTCGGCCCCTCGCCCCGCAGCCAGGGGTACTTCACCACCGCGTCCAGGGTGGCGCGCGTGAGGTTGAGGCCCACGCTGCGTCCGTCGGCGCGGAAGCGCTTGGCCTCCAGCCGAGTGAGCAGCCGCAGCGACTGGGCGTTGCCCTCGAAGCCGCCGATGTCGTGCGCCACGTCCGCGAGCGCGTCCTCGCCGTTGTGCCCGAAGGGCGGGTGGCCCAGGTCGTGGGCCAGGCAGGCGGCGTCGACGACGTCCGGGTTGCAGCCGAGCGAGACGGCCATCTCGCGGCCGATCTGCGCCACCTCGAGGCTGTGGGTGAGACGGTTGCGGACCACGTCGTCCATCCCCGACTGCATCACCTGCGTCTTGGCCGAGAGACGTCGCAGGGCCGCCGCGTGGATGATGCGGCCGCGGTCCCGCGCGAAGTCGTCTCGGTCGGCGCGCTTGCGGGCCGGGTCCTCTGACTCCCAGCGCTCCCGGTCGTGGGCCGAGTAGGCCTCCACGGGGGCCACCCCCGCGGGGGCGTCGGTGCGGGGCGGGACCCATCGGGAGGCATCGGGCGTCGGCATCACCCTGCGAACGGTAGCCGGTGGCCCCGACACCACGTGCTGCGGTGCGCCCCCCGCCCCGCAGGTCGTCGGAGCTGGGTGCGACACTCCGTGGGCACACACCGTCGTGCCGCGCCCGGCAGGGCGCCCGCAGCAGAAAGGGGACCCATGTCCGGCTCTTCGGAGTTGAGCGTGGGTGCTTGGGGGTAGGGGTCGAGGTCCCGGGCATGATCTGAGGACT
>NZ_JBHLVH010000016.1:0-19121 GCF_042433515.1 Kytococcus schroeteri
GCTTGCGCTGGGCCAGCGAGGCGAGCGCGAGGGCCGCCCCGAGGATCAGCACGCCGAGCACCACGTGCACCCACTTGAGGCCCATCTCGGCCAGGCCGATCTGCAGCAGTGCGAGCACGGCCAGACCCAGGGCGTGCATGAACAGGCCGGTGTTGCCGCTCACCTTCTTCCACAGGAAGGCACCGATGGCGGCGGCGACGGCGGTCACGAAGGCGGCGTAGCCGATCCATCCGTGCACGTCGTAGAGGTCGATGTCGGTGAACAGCAGAAGCAGACCGAGCACGGCCTGGCCCACGGTGAGGAGCGCGGTGGCCAGGGCGAAGGTCCGCAGCAGGCTGAGGTGCTTGGCGGGCTGGGAGGTGGTGGTCATGCGGCCCAGTGTCCCATCCGCTACCCGGGGAGATCGGCGCCCCGGGCGCCCGGGGCCGTCACCGCCCGGCCGGGGTCGGCTCGGCAGGGGCCGACTCCGCGGCGTGCGGGGCGTGCGGGGCGGTCCCGATCTCCACCGGCACCGGGCCTGCGGCCATCTGGTCGCCGAACTCCTCGTTGATGTCGCGGCTGATGCGCATGGAGCAGAACTTGGGCCCGCACATCGAGCAGAACTGGGCGTTCTTGGCCGGCTCGGCCGGCAGCGTCTCGTCGTGGAAGGCCTGGGCGGTCACCGGGTCCAGCGCCAGGGCGAACTGGTCGTGCCAGCGGAACTCGAAGCGCGCCTTGCTCATCGTGTCGTCCCACTCGCGGGCGTGCGGGTGCCCCTTGGCCACGTCGGCGGCATGCGCGGCGATCTTGTAGGTGATCACGCCGGTCTTCACGTCGTCGCGGTTCGGCAGGCCCAGGTGCTCCTTGGGGGTGACGTAGCACAGCATCGCCGTGCCGTGCTGGGCGATGGGGGCCGCCCCGATGGCACTGGTGATGTGGTCGTACCCCGGCGCGATGTCGGTGCTCAGCGGGCCGAGCGTGTAGAAGGGCGCCCCGTGGCACCACTCCTGCTCCAGGTCCACGTTCTCCTTCACCAGGTGCAGCGGCACGTGGCCGGGGCCCTCCACCATCACCTGCACGTCGTGCTCCCACGCGCGCTGCGTGAGCTCGCCCAGGGTGCGCAGCTCGGCCAGCTGGGCGGCGTCGTTGGCGTCGGCCAGCGAACCGGGGCGCAGGCCGTCACCCAGGGAGAAGGCCACGTCGTGGGCGGCGAAGATCTCGCACAGCTCGTCGAAGTGCTCGTAGAGGAAGGACTCCTGCCGGTGGGCCATGCACCAGCCGGCCATGATCGACCCGCCCCGGCTCACGATGCCGGTGACGCGCCCGGCGGTCAGGGGCACGAACTCGCGCTTCACGCCGGCGTGGATGGTCATGTAGTCCACGCCCTGCTCGGCCTGCTCGACGACGGTGTCGCGGAAGACCTCCCAGGTGAGGTCCTCCGCCACGCCGGCCACCTTCTCCAGGGCCTGGTAGATGGGCACGGTGCCGATGGGCACCGGCGAGTTGCGCAGGATCCACTCGCGGGTGGTGTGGATGTCGTCTCCAGTGGAGAGGTCCATCACGGTGTCGGCACCCCACCGGGTGGCCCAGGACATCTTCTCCACCTCCTCGGCGATGGAGGAGGTGACCGCCGAGTTGCCGATGTTGGCGTTCACCTTGGTGAGGAAGGCGCGACCGATGATCATCGGCTCGCTCTCGGGGTGGTTCACGTTGGCCGGGATGATGGCGCGCCCGGCGGCCACCTCGGAGCGCACGAGCTCCACATCGCAGCCCTCGCGCAGGGCCACGAAGCGCATCTCCGGGGTCACCTCGCCCCGGCGGGCGTAGTGCATCTGGGTGACCGTGCGGCCGGGCACGGCACGGCGGGGCTGCTGGGTGCGGCCACGCCAGGCCTGCGAGGCCTCACCCCGTCGCTCGGCGGAGCGGCCGTCGTCGGCCAGGTTCCGGCCTCGCGGGGTGGGGTTCACCTCGGTGTCGCCGCGGGCCTCGATCCACTGCTGGCGGGCGGGCTCCAGGCCCACCTCGGGGTCGGAGCCGGGCCCCATGGTGCGGTAGACCACGAAGTCCTCGTTGGGGGTGCCGTCGGGCGAGTCCGCCAGGCTGATGGCGGTCATCGGCACGGTCACCTCCCCGTCGGTGCGCGTGACCAGCCGGTGCTGGGGGTGGTTCTCGCCCGTCATCGTGGGGTTCTGCTCGTGGGCACAGGTGCACGACATCGTCGTCCTCGCTTCCTCCGCCGGTGCTAACCGGTCAGGTTCGGACGGTCCGGACGGCGTCAGTCCGTTCTCAGCCCGTGCCCGAGCTCCCGTGGGGTACGTCACACACCCTACCCACCGGGGAACGCCGGACAACTCGGGGTCAGCGCGCGTCGAGCTCGCCCACCGGCCCGGCCGGCGCGGTCACCGTGCGCACACGTCCCGCTAGGCTGTCCCAGCCCCCCACCCCAGCCCAGCCCGGAGGTTCCGCATGGCCGGCGGACTCGCTGCCCTGCTCGACGACATCGCCGCCATGGCGCGCCTGGCCGCGGCCAGCGTGGACGACGTGGCTGCCGGGGCGGCCAAGGCCAGCACCAAGGCGGCCGGCGTGGTGGTGGACGACGCCGCGGTGACCCCGCAGTACCTGGAGGGCGCCGAGCCCAACCGCGAGCTGCCGATGATCAAGCGCATCGCGACCGGGTCGCTGCGGAACAAGGCGATCATCGTGCCGGTGCTGCTGCTCCTCAGCCAGTTCGCCCCCTGGATCCTGACGCCCCTGCTGATGCTCGGCGGCACCTACCTGTGCTTCGAGGGCGCGGAGAAGGTCTGGGAGAAGATCTCCGGCCACGGTGACGACGGCAAGGCCGCCGACGAGCGCTCGGAGCAGGACGAGGAGCAGGTGGTCAAGAGCGCCATCACCACCGACTTCGTGCTCTCCTGCGAGATCCTGGTCATCTCCCTCAACGAGGTGACCGACCAGTCCCTGCTGAGCCGCGGACTGATCCTGGTCGTGGTGGCGCTGCTCATGACCGTCGGGGTCTACGGCGCGGTCGCCCTCATCGTGAAGATGGACGACGTGGGCCTGCACCTGGCCCAGAAGAACGACGAGGGCTCGGCGGGCCACAGGCTGGGCCGCGGCATGGTCAAGGCCATGCCCACCGTGCTGGACATCATCGGCTTCGTCGGGATGCTGGCCATGCTCTGGGTGGGTGGCCACATCATCATGGTCGGCATCGACGAGTACGGCCTGAGCGCCCCCTACGACCTCGCCCACCACCTCGCCGACATGGTCGCGGGCACCCCGGTGATCGGTGGACTGCTGGCCTGGCTCGCCGACACCCTGGTGGCGATGGCACTGGGCCTCGTCTGGGGCGCGATCATCGTGGCGGTGCTGCACGTGCTGCCCTTCGGCCCGTTCGCCCACGAGGTGGAGCACGGCAAGCACGGCAGCGGCTACCGCCGCGACGAGAAGGACAAGGAGGCCGGGCGCGAGCCGGCCCACGCAGCGGCCGGCGCCGGCACCGGCGCGCAGCTCACGGACGACGAGGCCTCGGCCGACGGTGCCACCCGGGCCCCGCAGGACTGACAGCAGTGCATCCTCCCGTCGTGCCGCGGCGCCCGTCCCCTCTGGGCGGGCGCCGTCCGCATCGTGACGAGCTGGCCCAGTTCGCCGACGAGACGGTCGACGACGTGCTGCACGATGCGGTGCGACTCCTCATCGTGGGCGTGAACCCCGGGCTCTGGACGGCGGCGGTCAACGCCCCCTTCGCCCGCCCGGGCAACCGCTTCTGGCCCTCGCTCCACCGGGCGGGCCTGACCGACCACCAGCTGGACGTGACCCACGGACTGTCCGATGCGGACGCGGCCCACCTGCGCGAGCGCGGCATCGGCATCACCAACCTGGTGGCACGGGCCTCGGTGCGCGCCGACGAGCTCGGCACCGAGGAACTGCGCCAGGGGCACCACCGCCTGGAGGGCCTGGTGCAGGGACTGCACGCCGGCACGGGGCGGCTCCCCGTGGTGGCGGTCGCGGGGATCACGGCCTTCCGGACGGCCTGGGGCGACCGCGACGCCCAGCTCGGCCGCCAAGAGGGGCGGGTCGCCGGCGCCCCCTTGTGGGTGGTGCCGCAGCCCTCGGGGCTCAACGCGCACGAGAACATCGACACCCTGGCCGACAAGTGGCGCCAGGTGGCCGCCGAGGTCGACTGGCCGGCGGGCCTCAGCCGTCGACGACCTTCAGGCCGATGACGCAGCCGATCAGGCCCAGCAGGAGCAGCAGCTTGGCGATGCTGAACGACTCCTCACCGGTGGCGACGGCGTAGGCCACGGTGGTCGAGGCACCCACGGCCACCCACACGGCGTAGGCGGTGCCGGTGGGCAGGTCCTTCATCGCCCACCACAGTCCCCCAACGAGACGGCGCTGCCGAGCACGAAGGCCGTGATGGCCCCGGCGCTCTGCGGTCCCTCGATCTTCCCCAGGGCGGTGGCCCAGACGGCCTCGAACAGCCCAGAGAGCACCCACACGATCCACGACATGACGATTCTCCTCGTGGACGTCTTGTCGCGTGTCCGGGTACGACCACCCTCGTCCGGGAGCCGGTCGGGCTCACGGGGAGGTGTAGCCGCCGTCGACCAGGTGGTAGCTGCCGGTGATGAAGGACGCGTCGTCCGAGAGCAGGAAGGTCACCAGGTGCGCGACCTCCTCGGCCTTGCCCAGCCGCCCGATGGGGTGGAGCGCCACCAGGCCCTCGCGGGCGCTGTCGTCCAGGCCCTGGAGCAGCGGGGTGTCGATGTAGGCCGGACCCACCGCGTTGATGCGCACACCACGCGACCCGTAGTCCACGCCGGCCTGCTTGGTGAGCCCCACCACGCCGTGCTTGGACGCGGTGTAAGCCGAGTTGCCCACCCCCGTGGCCACGGTGCCGTGGATGGAGGCCATGTTGACGATGGAACCGCCGCCAGCTGCCTCGATGGCGGGCAGCTCGTAGCGCATGCCGTAGAGCACGCCATTGAGGTTGACGTTGATGACCTTCAACCAGTCCTCCGGGGCGAGCTCGCCGGCCGGGTCCGTGGTGCCCCCGATGCCGGCGTTGTTCACCGCGTGGTGCAGCCCGCCGAAGGTCTCCACGGCGAAGTCCACCGCTGCCTTGTTGGCGTCGGGGTCGGAGGCGTCCTGCTCGAACGGCGCGGCCTCACCGCCGGTGGAGGTGATGCTGTCGGCCACCCGCCTGGCCGCAGCGAGGTCGATGTCGGCCACCACGACCTTGCAGCCCTGCCGGGCGAGGTCGATGCAGCACGCCTCCCCGATGCCGGAACCACCCCCGGTGACCAGCGCCACCCTGCCCTCGAAACCTGCGTACACCGTGTGCTCTGCCATGGCCGTCCTCCTGGTTGCGGTGGTGCGGGGTGCACCACCCTCGCCACCCGGTCTATCGCCTCACCGCACCGCGCACACGGGTCGGGAGCAGTCAGGCCACTCCCCCTGTTACCTGACGCATCACATTTTCTCCACCTGTCCATCAGGAGGGTCATGCAGTTCGGTATCTTCACCATCGGAGACGTCACCACCGACCCCACCACCGGCCGCACCCCCACCGAGAGCGAGCGCATCCGCAACACGGTGGAGATCGCCCTCAAGGCCGAGGAGATCGGCCTGGACGTCTTCGCCACCTTTCTCACGGTCGCCCACGCCGAGTCCCGCGGGCACGCGCCGGCCCACGCCCACGCCGGATCCCCCGAGACAGAGAGGTCAGGATGAGGCCCACCACGTCGCCCCGCACGTCACCCGGGCACCCCTCGCAACAGGCCACCGCGTCGCGCGGGGCCCGGCGGTCCGCCGACGACCTCTTCGCGGAGTTCCGTGGCCGGGGCCAGATCGTGGCCGAGACCGTCCGCCCCGGGGCCCTCGGGGCCACGATGATCCTGGGAGGTCTGGCCCTGGCCGCCGGACTGCTGACCGTGCTGCTCGGGGTCCTGGCCGCGGCCCGGGGTGACGCGTCACTGGGCATGGCCGTCGTCGGGATCCTGCTGGTGACCCTGGGTCTGGGGGCCGCGGCCCTGTGGTCGTGGCGTCGGAGCGCGACGGCACGGGGCCGGACGTGGGTGATCGGCACCGAGGGCATCACCATCGACGGGGTGGGCCCGGTGCCGTGGGGCGACCTAGAGCCTCCCACCGAGCGCATGGAGGACGCCCCGTGGGACGAGGGCAGGCAGTTGGCCCTGGTCATGCCCTTCACACCGGCCGGTCAGATGCGCGCCGACCAGCTCGATCCCTCCCTGCGCGGTGTCCTCAACGACGCTGCCCGCCCCCGGGCCTTCGGCACCCCACGGGTGCACTCGGTGCGCATCGTGCGCATGAAGGGCACCGGTCGGCACGAGTTCGCACGCTTCCTCGAGCGCGCCCACCGGGCGGTGTTGGGACGGTGAGCCACACCGACGGCCCGTACGACCCCGACGCCCCGGAGCGCGGCGACGCCCTCAAGCTGGCCCTGATCGGCCTGGTTTTCGCCGGGATCGCCATGGCGGTGGGGCCGGACACACCCGCCGGGCGGTGGCTCGTCATCAGCAGCAGCCTTCTCTTCGCCGCTGCCGGGGTGGCCATGGTCGTGACCTCCTTCATGGAGGGCCAGCCGATGGGCCGCCGGCAGCCCCTTGCCCTGCCGGTGGGTCTGCTGACGGCGGGGTTCTTCGGCATCGGGGGCGTGCTCCTGCTCGTGCGGCAACTGCGTCGCCGCTGACGCGCACACGCGCCACCCGTCACTGACGCACGCACACTCGACGCGCCGCTGACGCACCGGCGTTCGACGCCGCGCACCGGCGGCTGCGAGAACCCCTCGGTGACTGGGCGTGTGATGTGGGACGGACAGGCCGACCTGCGGTGGTCGATGGAGCAGCTCGCCGACGAGGCCCTGACCACGGGCGCGCGCTTCGCCGACACGGTGCGGCGCGTGCTCGGCGACGACGGGGACGCCGAGCGACTGTGGGACATGGCCCAGGCGTGCGCCGGGCAGCAGCACGGCACCACGCTGGTGGTGCACCCCGACGCCGCCACCGAGGGGGCGCGACTGCTGCCCCAGGCCTTCCCCATCACGCCCACCCTGCTCACCGGGCGGGCGTTCAAGAACCTCACCAAGATCTACGGCGCCGTGCTCGTGGACCCGCAGGGGGCCTGCCACGCGGTGGGGGGGTGACCCTCGACGTCGAGGCCACCTGAGCACCCGCCCGCACCGGGCGCCCGGGCGGGGCTAGGGTCGGAGTCACGGACACCGACACGAGGGGAAGGGGCACGACATGGAGGCACTGCTGGAGGGGCGCCGCGCGCTGGTCACCGGGGGCACGCTGGGCATCGGCCGCGGCATCGCGCAGGTGCTGGCCGCCCACGGCGCACGCGTGGTGGTGACGGGTCTGGGCGAGCAGGAGTGCGAGGCCGCCCGCGCCGAGGGGATGGAGGCGCTCGTGCTCGACGTGCGCGACCCCGCGGCCTGCCGCGCCGTGGTGGAGCAGGCCACCGCCTCGCTCGGCGGGCTGGACACGCTGGTCTCCAACGCGGGGATCTACCCGCAGGCCCGCATCGAGACGGCCACCGCCGAGGACTTCGACACGATCTTCGACGTCAACGTGCGCGGCACCGTGCAGGTGGTGCAGGCCGCCGTGCCCGCCCTGCGCGACTCCGGACGGGGGCGCGTGGTGCTCACCAGCTCCATCACCGGCAACCTCACGGGCTTTCCGGGGTGGTCGCTCTACGGCGCCACCAAGGCCGCCCAGATGGGCTTCGTGCGGTCTGCCGCCATCGAGCTGGCGCGCGACGCCATCACGGTCAACGCGGTGCTGCCGGGCAACATCGTGACCCCCGGCCTGGAGGCGATGGGGCAGGAGTACATGGACCAGATGGCGCGCACCGTGCCGCTGGGCTTCCTCGGGGAGCCGCAGGACATCGGGGAGGCGGCAGCCTTCCTGGCCTCCGACGGCGCGCGGTACGTGACCGGTCAGGCGCTCGTGGTGGACGGCGGGCAGGTGCTGCCGGAGACCCCCGAGGCCCTCGGGAACTGAGCCTCAGCCGCTGACCGGGAGGGCCGCCGTCAGCGGGTGGCCCTCCCGGAGGTGCTCCTCCAGCACCACCGGGCGGCCGGCCAGGTGCCACGCCGAGTCCTCGGTGCGCCACTGCTCGAGCACGGAGACCAGCGCGTCCGGGTCCACCTCGCGCACCAGGTCCAGGGCGGCCGAGACCTCGTCGCCGGCGGAGTCCAGCCCGTCCTCCCCACCGGAGACGATGACGACGACCTGGGCGCCGAGGTCCCCCGCCGGCGACGGCGCCGGCACGGGGTAGCGCTCCAGGACCGACCCACCGGAGAGCGCGTACCGGTCCTGCGGCTGCCCGGGCGAGGGCGTGAGCGCGCCGAACCACTCCACCAGCCGTGCCTCCACACCCCGGGCCGCGGCGGCACGAGACGGCACCACCGTCAGCGTGACGCGGACGAGGTGCTCCGGGGTCCAGGGGCCGTCGAGACGGGTCACGGGCGAGGGGGCGGCATCCATGGCCCCAGTGTAGGAGCGCGGCGAGGCACCGGGCCTGCCGCGATCCTCCGAGAACGGGTGCTCAGCCGTCGACGAGCTTGAGGCCGACCACGCACCCCACCAGGCCCACGAGGAGCAGCGCCTTGGCCAGGCTGAACGGCTCCTCGCCGGTGGCGACCGCGTACGAGACGGTGGTGGCGGCACCGATGGCGACCCACACCGCGTAGGCGGTCCCCGTGGGGAGCGTGCGCAGCGCCCACCACAGGCCGCCGAGGGACACGATGCTGCCCAGCACGTAGGCCGAGATGGCCCCGTAGCTGTGCACCCCCTGGATGCGGCTCATCGCCGTCACCCACACGGCCTCGAACATGCCGGAGACGACCAGGACGATCCATGCCATGAGAGTTCCTCCGTGGTCGTCTTGTCGCGTTGCCGGGTACGACCACCCTCGTCCGGGAGCGGGTCGGGCTCGCCGGGAGGCTAGCAACGCCACCTGCCCCGACCACCCCCGCCCCCGGTGGGCGGCGAGTCCCTGCGGATCACCCTCGGACGTCGCTGGATACGCTGGGCCCCCGCCGCCCCACCCGCGGGTGCCGGCACGACCACCCGGAGGACCGATGCTGCGCAGGAGCCGTGCGATGCGCGCCGCCGCGGTGCTCGGTTGCAGCACGGTGCTCGCGGCCTGCGGGGCCCAGCCCGATGCGGCCCCCGTGCGGGCCAGCGAGGTGCCGTGGGACGCCTTCCCGGAGGACCATGGCACCGGCTCGGACTCGCGGGAGACGCGGTGTGGCCCGACGCACGGCCGACAGGCACTCGCAGACAGCCTGCCCCTCCTCCGCCCCGCCTCCGGCGACCCGGCCGTCCAGTGGACCGGCGCCGCGAGCGACTACTCGGGGTACGCCCCGTGCGCCGAGCTCTCGTGGATCCTCGTGGCGGACACCGGGGACGAGCCCACCCCGCACCAGATCATGCTCTTCCACCGAGGCCACTACCTGGGCACCACCCTGTACTCGCCCACCGAGTACCACCCCCAGGTGGCACGGGTCGACGGGTCCACCATCCGGGTCACCTACCCCTACCCGCAGGACGGTGACCCGGCCGACACCCCCAGCGGGGAGGCCGTCTCCACGTTCACCTGGGACCCCGCCCAGCGCCGGGTCCGGCACGAGGGCGACCTGCCGCCCGGCCAGAGCTGACCCCCGAGCCAGGGGTCACCGGTCCAGGAACTCCTGGACCAATGTGCGCGAGGGCACGCTCCAGTCACGGCGGGCGTGGGGCGGGCACCACCGGGTCAGCGCCTCCACGCAGGCCGCACGCTCCTCCGCACGGATCTCTCCCAGCGGGAGCATGAACGCCCAGTGCTCCTCACCGGAGGTGGTGTAGTGCCTCTCGTTGGAGATGCCGGTGATCACCGCCCGGGCGTCGCCGCGGCCCACCAGCCACCAGCTGCTCCGGCGGCGTCCCCGGGGGCGCCGCTGCAGGGCGACCACCCGGTCCCGGGCCACGAAGCCCACGTCGCACCCGGGCGTGCGCACCCAGATGCCGGGCTGGGAGAGGACGATTCCCCGTCGGCGCGTCCAGCGGTGCTTCGTGCCCGCCGCCATTGCCGCGATGACGAGGACGAGCAGGAGCGGTCCCGCGATGAGCCCGAAGGCGAGGTCGTAGCGCCCCAGGCCGTCGAGCTCACCGTCCAGCACCCGCAGCACGGCCCCGGGCCACTGCGCCATGACGGCCGCCCACAGCCCGCCGAGGACGAGGACCGCGACCGCACGCCAGACGAGGGAGCGGCGGGTGCACCGGAAGTGCTCCTGCGGCACGCCGGGGGCCGGCTCCAGGGTGTGCGCCGAGGCCGGACGGTCACCGGGCCCACCCCGCCCGCGCACCCGCTCCCACGCCACCGAGCCGACGACCAGGGTGGCGAACGGGCCGGCGGCCCACCCCACCCAGACCAGCAGCGCGTTGCCGCCCCCGGTCGGGGGCAACGACCGGGCGGGCTCGGTGCAGGTCACCACCCAGGCGCCCGCCGTGGCCACCCAGGCCATGGCCGCGGCCAGCACGGCGAGGGCCCACCGGAGGAGGCGCGCGAGGGTGCCGGTGCTGCGGTCCACCACGTCGGAGCTCGTCATGGACTCAGGGTAGGAACCGTGCACAGCACGCCCGCTCCCCCTGCCGGCGCAGCCCCCGTCCGTGCCGGGTACCGTGCGCCCGGCGGACCACGGGAGGAGACGGTGCAGGCGACGACGATGCCCACGGGGCTGGTCTGGGCCTTCCTGGGCTTCCTCCTGGTGGCCCTGCTGCGGGGGCAGGCCACGTACTGGCTGGCGCGCGGCGCCGCATCGGGGGTGGCACGCCGGGGCCGCGACGACCCCCGGTGGCGAGGCTGGGCGCAGAGCCCCACCGCACGCCGGGGCAGGGAGCAGCTCACGCGTTTCGGGTGGCCTGCGGTCACCCTCTGCTACCTGGCCGTGGGCGTCCAGACCGTGGTGCTGGCCTCCGCCGGCGCGATGCGGATGCCGTGGGGCCGTTTCACCGCCGCCCAGGTGCCCGGTGCCGCGCTGTGGGCGGGGATCTACAGCACCATCGGGTGGACGGCGTGGGTGCTCCTGGTGCGTCACGCAGTGGCCTCCGCGTGGCTGTGGCTGGCCCTGGCCGGCGTGCTCGCGGTGCTCGCGGGCACGGCCTGGTGGCGCCGGCGCGGCATCGACGCCTCGGGCGCGCAGCCGCCGAGCGCCTGAACTCAGCCGGGCAGCTCCTCCAGTCCGGCCACCAGGCCCAGCAGCACGCCCTCGTCGGAGCCCGTCACCGGCAGCTGCACGCCCAGCGGCAGCCCCTCCCGGGAGGGCACGGCAGCGTGGGGCCGAGCACGGCGTCGAACCCGGCGAAGCGGGCCTGGAACCGGCCGCGCGCCCGCTCCCCCTCCGCGCCTGCCCAGCGCAGGACGGCGCCGGGCAGGCGGTCCCCCAGGGCGGCGGTCGCGTCGGGCCACCGTCCGGGCAGCTCCAGTGACCCGGGCGACGGATAGACATTAGTTGGGGCCAGGCAGATGGCGCACCTGCCAGCTGGCACCTGGCACCTGGCACCTGGACGACAAGATGAGAACGGATGCGGGGATTGATGCACTCGCGAGACGTGGGATCGCTCACGCAAGGGTCCGACACTGGGCAATCTACGGGGAGGGAGACGCCGGTCTGTGCTTCCCCGTGAGTTCAGACCCACAGCGGGGGGCTAGTATCACCGGATTGGGAAATTCTCCCACTCCAGTGACACTAGCCCCCCCCCGCGCCCCCTGCTGGGTCCGCGCCTTCCGAGAGGATTTCCGCCATGACCAACTCCTATCCCCAGAACGTCAGTCGCCGGTCCGTTACTGCCGGTACCCTGTGGTCCGCTCCGGCCGTCGCCATCGCAGCCGCTGCTCCCGCTGTGGCCGTCAGCGCGTGTGTGACGTATACGGGAGCCTTCACCCAGCCGAGCTCCTACAACCCCGTTCCGCTCAGCTACACCTTCAGGGGCTCGGACGGCTCCACCGTCACTGTCTCGTTGTCGACTGCCTCCTACGGCGGCAAGACCCTCTTGAGCAACAACCTCACCGCCGCCGGCAACATCAACAAGGGCTACAACGGCTTGGGGGACCTCGCCACCAATGGTTTGCAGTTGCAGCAGCAGGGCACTGGTGGCCAGAGGCTGACCTTCACGTTCAGCCAGCCGGTGTCCAACCTGAGTTTCGTCGTGGCTGACATCGACAGCAGTGGAACGCAGTACAGGGACTCCGTGACCCTGAGCCCCGCCCCCACCAGCGTTGTCAACGGCAGTTCACTTACCGGCTCCGGCGGTACCGGCGACCCGCTGCGTGCCACGACCACCAGTCCGGTGAACTCCGACAACAAGGCCAATCGATCCACCGTGACGATGGCTGGTCCCCTCAGTTCCATGACGGTGGACTTCTCGTCGAGCACCGGCACTGTGGCTCAGCAGATGTTCATCACGGGCATGACCTTCGAGGTCTGCTGACACCCCGGGTCTGCCCCAGACATTCTGAGGTCGGTGGCGCCCGCGCCACGGCACTGGCGCCACCGACATGTCCCGCCCAGGCAGGCCCGCCTGTCCACGCTCCCCTGCCACACCCATCACTCCGCGCGGAAGCGGGCCTCCACCGTCACCCGGACCTCCACGTCCTGCGGGGTGAGGTCGTAACCGTCGTCCGCCGCACCGGCCCCGGCTGCACGGAAGGCCTGCACCTGTCCCACACGCTGGTCGTCCCCGCCGCCGAGCAGGCCCGTGTCGGCCACCTGCAGCGGCTCCACCATGGAGAACCCGGATGCCTCGGCCATCACCTGCGCCCGCTCGCGGGCCTGCCGCACGGCATCGCGGGTGACCTCGGCGTACAGGGCGCGCTGGCTGTCGTCGGTGAGCGACCACGTGGGCGACTGCAGCGCCACCTCGTCGCGCGCCGACCACGCCGTGGTGAGGTCCGCGAGCGCCTCGAGGTCGGCCAGCTGCACGCGGACCCGGCCGGTCACCTCGTGACGGGGGTCAAGGCGCTTCCCGTCGTCGCCCCACGGCTGCCACGTACGGGTGGCCAGGGGAGCCACCACGCGGGAGCGCACGGCATCGGGGCGGCTGGCCCCCAGCTCGTCGAGGGAGTCGACGAGCTCCTGCATCACGGCGGTGACCTGCTGGCGGGCGGCGGCCCGGTCGGTCCCCTCGGCGCTGGCGGTGGCCCACAGGGTGGACAGCTCGGGTTGACGGCGGCCGGTGGCCTCACTGCGCACGGTGATCTCCATACCTCGCATTGTGCCCCCGGCCACCGACACCGCGTCGAGCCCGGGCAGGGTTGGGTCGCCGCCCCGGTCCGGGCAGGATGCCGGGCATGAGCACCCACGCCCAGACCGTCGCCCACCTGCAGCACCTGGGGTTCACCCTGCGCAACCCGGCCGCCCTCGAGGGGATCGACGACGACCCGTGGGACGTACTCACCGCCTGGGACGAGGGCGGGTACGCCTTCGACCACGTCCTGTCCTACGACGCCGAGATGGTGGAGGACGACGACGCCTACACCGCATGGGTGGCCGAGTGGGCCGAGGCGACGGGCCGCACCGCCGAGCTCACCCACCTGGCCGGCCACACCGAGCTCGACGGCAACTCCTGGCTGGAGTACACCCTCGCCGGGACGGTGCGCCGCACGGACTTCGTCCAGGAGGGCGACTGGCTGGTGCCGGAGGTGGCCGACGCCATCATCGAGGACTTCCGCCGCGTGCCGGGCCGCACGATGCTGTACCTCGACAACGGGCAGGGAGGCGTCTTCGTGTGGGTTCCCGCCGAGCAGGTCACGGCCTTCGCCGCCCTCTTCCCCGAGGCCGAGCCGGCCTGAGACGCACCCGCGCGCCCCTACCCTGTGCGCGTGGTCAACACCCTGCTCTCGGTCACCTTCGCCTGCGGCCTGTTCATCGCCGGCGCGCACGTGCTCAACCGGCGCTTCGTGGCACCCGCGTACGACGTGGTGGCCAACCTGCTGGCCTTCGTGTCGGCGACGGCGGCCTCGCTGCTGCTCCACCACTGGGTGCCGGCGTCCCTCTCGGCGATGGCGGTGGCCTGCTGGGTGCTGCTCGGTGCGCGGTCGTGGGAGGCCCACCGGACCGGGGTGCCCCTCAGCGGGCAGCGGCCTCCGACGCCGATGGGGTGAGCCGCCCGGGCAGTCGGGTTAGGTTCACGGCATGACGCCCACGTTCGAGGAGTTGGCTGCCCTGGTGCCGGACGAGTTGCTGGACCGCTCCGGTTCCGTCTTCTACTCGGGGCGCGAGGCCTTCGAGCAGCCCGGCGGGCTCTACCTCCTGGGGCTCAACCCCGGGGGCGATCCCGAGACCCTGCGCGAGGCCACGGTCCGCACGGACATTCAGTGGGCCCTCGGTGCGTCGCAGCCCAGGTGGTCCCGCTACCGCGACGAGGAGTGGGGCGCACCCGCCGGGACCAGCCCCCTGCAACGACGGGTCCTGCACCTCCTCGACCACCTCGGACTCGATGCCGGCCGAGTCCCCTCGAGCAACCTCGTCTTCGTGCGCAGCCGCCAGGAGTCCGGCATCGCCACCGACCTACCGCGCCTCGCCGAAGCCTGCTGGCCGTTCCACCAGGCCGTCATCGACGGACTCGGCACCCGTACGGTGGTGTGCTTCGGCAGCACGGTCGCCGCGCGCTGCCGTCACATGCTGGGGGCCCACGACGAGTGGGGCACCTTCCGTGAGGACAACCGACGCGGCTGGACCAGCCGGGTGCACCGCTCCCCCTCGGGCGTGGACGTCATCCAGGTGACGCACCCGGGGCGGGCCGACTGGTGCAACCCCGCGTGCGACCCGAGCCCACTGGTCAAGCGGTCCCTCCACCGGTGAGGCCCACCCTGCCTCCAGCACGTCCTTGAGCCGCGCGAGGTGGACAGGCGCTTCATCGAGGCACTGCCTCGCAGACAGTCGCACTCATGCGCTGGGACGGCGACGTCCTGGTCTGCATGCGCTGAGGGGTAGGCCCTCAGCCACGGGCGGGGTCCAGGCCCTCAGCCACGGGCGGGGTCCAGGCCCTCAGTCCCGTCGGCTTCGTCGCCGCGCTTCGAACGGACGCAAGGCACCCTCGCCGTCACCCGACCCAGGGCTCCCCGAACGGTCCGCTCGCCTGCCTGGCCCGCCTCCGGGGGCTGGTCCACGACTGGTACCCCGGCGCCCGCGAGACGATCAGCTACCGCATGCCCACCTTCGAGGTGGAGGGCCACCGCATCGGGGGGGTCCTCTCCCACCGGGACTTCCTCAGCTGGTACCCCCACTCGGGCACCACCCTCACGACGCTGGCCGACGGCCTGGGCGACCGGTCGCGCACCAAGAGCGCCCTGCACTTCACGGTCGAGGACCCCCTGCCCGAGGAGCTCTTCGAGCGTCTGCTGGCCACCCGCCGGGCCGAGTGGCACTGACGCCCGTCAGCCGCCTGCGCCGTCCGGGTCCTGCATCAGGCCTGCTGGTGGCCCTACGTCCGGTGCCGGTACAGCACCTCGGGAGGCAGGTGGCAGGCGTCATCCGGACAGCGGGCCAGACGCTTCTGGTGCTCCTCGGCGCTGCGCACCCACCGGGTCAGGAGCCGCACCTCCACCGCGACGCGGTCCGCATCAGGGCGCGCCGCCAACCACGCGCGGGCCGCCTCCAGGTGGCGGGGATCGCGGGAGTAGACCCCGGTGCGGTACTTCTCCCCGACGTCCGGGCCCTGCTGGTTGACTGCGTACGGGTCGATGATCTCGAACAGGTGCCCCAGCAGCCGCTCGATGTCTGTGGCCCGCGGGTCGAAGCGGACGCGCACGCATTCGGCGTACCCGTCGTACGGACCGTCAAGGTGGTCGGCGGCCCCGTTGGCCCGGCCCGCCTCGGTCCAGACCACGCCGGGAAGCGTGTCGAGAAAGGCCTGCACGCCCCACAGGCAGCCACCGGCCAGGTGGACCTCCTCGGTGGGCGACTCCGCGCTGCTCACAGGACCCGCCGGCACGCGGAGACGATGTCCGCAGCCGCCTCCAACGCCTCCTCGAGGTCCTGCCGGGAGGCCGTGGGGCGGTCCGCGTCGGGGTACTCGGTGGCGTTGCGCACCTGCCGCATCCAGTCGAACTCGCCCAGGGCGGGGTCCTCCACCAGCTCCGATGCGGCCACACCGGTGTTGCGGTGGGCTCCCCCGACAGGCCGCACGCGCAGGCCGTGCACGGCCAGCACGGCGGTGAGCGCCTTGCGGGCCCCGTCGTAGGCAGCGGTGAACGCCATGGCCACGTCCTCGGTGCAGCTCAGGGCGCGGGCCGTGGCCAGGTGCTGCTCGGCCATGGTCATGAGGGTGGCGGCGTGGACCGGATTCGGCTCCACCCGGTCCAGGCGGCCGGTTCGCAGCATCCGGCGCAGCTCGGTGGGCAGCTCGGGCAGGTCAGGCACGGACCTCTCCCGTCAGCAGGTCCACCATCGGGCGTGAGCGGACGGTGGCCACGAAGCCAGTCGGCTCGTCGGCCTCCCAGTCCTCGACGGCCACCCGCGAGATGGTGACCTCCCGGTCGAGCTGGGCCTCCGCCCGGGTGGCCAGCTCGGCGAGGGTGCGCCGCGGCACGTCCCCGACGACCACCACGTCGACGTCGCGGGGAAAGGCACCCTGCTCCCCGGCCCGGCGAGCCGCCCACGAGCCGTGGACCACCGCCTCCTGCACTCCGTCCACCCCCTCGAGGAGCTGCCGCAGCACCGGCACGGGTCCGTACGTCGCGGCGACGACCTCCCGCATCGGGGCGAACAGGGGGTGGTCGGGGTCGGCGGAGACCAGACGGTTGCGCCCCTCGCGACGGTCGCGGAGCACGCCGGCCTCCACCAACCGCCCCACCTCGCGGTGCACCACCGGCCCTGCGACGCCGGTGCGGCGCCCCAGCTCGGCCAGGGAGAACTCCCGGTCAGGGTGCCCCAGGGTCTCGGCGAGAAGCGCCCCCACGGCGTCGGAGCGCACGAAGGGCGTCAGGGCCGACGGTGGAGTCTTCACAGAACGTGAAGATATCTTCCGCTTGAGGGAACGGTCAACGTCACTTCGAGAGCACGATCTTCTCGGAGGACTTCGGCTGCCCCTCCGGGAAGGCGGCGACGAGCGCGTTGGCCATGCCCTGCGCCTTGGCGATGGAGCCCTCGGTGTTGTTGTGGTTGGCGTCGTTCTCCAGGAACCACTCCGGGTGCGAGCTGGCCTCGGTGGACCAGTCGTACACCCACAGGTTCGGGTACTTCTTCACCGAGTCGGCCAGCACCTTGTCGAACTTCTGCACGTTCTCGTTGGCGTACCACTTGTTGTTGGTCCACGGCATGGTCAGCGCGTTCACCCACAGCACCGGGCGGCCCTTGGAGGCCTTCATGACCGAGTCGATGCGGCCCTCGGCACCGGCCCAGGCATCGGCCTTGGCCATGTTCGCCGAGTCGTTCAGGCCCACGTTGACCACCCAGCAGCCGTCACCGATCTCGCCGGCGTGCTCCTCCATCGCCTCCGAGGCGGTGGTGTCCTTGCCGCCCTGGCCCATGTGCTCCAGCATCGAACGGCCACCCAGGATGTCCTCGATCACGGTGTCCACGCCGACGGCCTCGTAGCGCGCGGTGATGCGCTTGCTCTTGTCCGGGATGCGCGTCTCGGGGGTGTTGCCCGGGCCCAGGGAGGTGGAGTCACCGATGTGGATCACCGTCTTGCACGCCGTCTTCGTGGCCTTCGGGCGCGCGGCCTTCTTGGCCTTCGGCGCCGTCACGGAGTCCACCCCGGCCTTGCCGCCGTTCTCCTGCTGGGCGATCTCCACGACGGACTTCTGCGGCAGCTTGCCGACGCCCACCAGGGAGGCGGCCGCGACGGCGAGCACGCCCACGGTGCCCACGGCCAGCTGCGCGGCCCCGGGGCGAGCACCCCGGGCCGCCTCCGGGGAGCGCCCGGCCCGCCCGGTCACCAGGGCCAGGAAGCCGTGGCGACGGATGGGGTCCTCCACGAAGCGCCAGGACAGGGAGGCCAGGACCACGGTGGCACCCACCACGATGGCTCCGCGCACCCACGGCTGCCCGAAGAAGGCCCGCTCGGGCAGGAAGGCCACCACGGGCATGTGCCACAGGTAGATGCCGTAGCTGCGCTCACCGATCCACCGCAGCGGGGCGATGCCCATGACCCGACCCAGCATCGAGCCCGGCACGACCAGCGGCATGAGCGCGGCACAGGTCGCCACGGTCAGCGCGGCGATGCCCCAGGTGTAGAGGCTGTCGGTCTCCTGGGTGGTGGTGGCCACGAGCGCGAGGATGCCGGCCAAGCCGGCCAGGCCGATGAGGTCGAACACCCACTTGCCGGCCGGGCGCAGCTTCGCGACCACGGAGGGACGCCACACCATCGCCAGGGCCGCGCCCCAGAGCAGCCCGCCGGCGCGGGTGTCGGTGCCCTCGTAGGCGCGCGTCGAGTCACCCGAGGGGTCGGCCAGGAGGGCGAGGAGCACCATGGAGACCAGGCCGAGGGCGAAGGTGCCCGCGGCCATCTTCTTGAGCCGGCCGTTGCAGGCGGTGATCAGCCCCACCAGCAGCAGCGGCCAGACGATGTAGTACTGCTCCTCCACGGCCAGGGACCACAGGTGGTCCAGGGGGCCGACGCCCTCCTGCTGCTCGAAGTAGCTCTTGCCGGAGAAGATGACCTGCCAGTTGGCCACGTAGAACAGCGCCGCCAGGGACTCCTTGAGGCGCTGCCCCATGTTGTGCGGTTCGGCGATTGCCGTGGTGACGAGCACGGCGACCAGCAGCAGCACCACGGCCGGAAGCAGGCGGCGGAAGCGGCGGACCCAGAAGTTCTTGAGGTCCAGGTTGCCGTGCTTCTGCCACCGCGAGAGCAGCAGCGAGGTGATGAGGAAGCCCGAGAGGGTGAAGAAGACGCCCACGCCGAGCAGTCCCCCGCCGGCGAACGGCACGCCGATGTGGTACGCCACCACCAGGGCGACGGCGACCGTCCGCAGGCCGTCGAGGCCCGGGAAGTACGTGGCGGACTTGTTGACTGGGCGAGGCATGCTCGTGCTCCCCTTCGCTCGACCCGGCCGCGCCGGGGGGCTTGCTGCGATTCATTCCGCGCCGAGGGCGCCCCACCGGCAGGGCACTCCGCCCGTCCACGAGG
>NZ_JBHLVH010000017.1:0-42832 GCF_042433515.1 Kytococcus schroeteri
TTCAATACTGGCAGAGTCAGAATGAGTCGCTGGACTCAAACTTCATCGCCAAAGAAATCAACCAAACACATCCACGAACGACCAACCACAAAGGCCAGCCACGCCATGGATGCGAAAGGGATACAACAAAATAATTTGGCATCGATTCATGACACACTGTTGAGTTCTCAAGGACCAAACACTCCCCAACACCCACCGCACACACAGCGCGATCTCGTTCAGGGGCGATCCACAACCTTACACCATCCCAGCCCCGCTCACCAACCCGCCCCACGAAGGACAGACCGGATCACCAGACCTGAGAGAAAGAGGTTGCCGCCACCCAGACCCCGGACCCACACTCCCCGGTCTCCCGGAGCGGGCCACCCGGCTGGGCAACGAGGAGGAACAATACACACCCACCGGACCCGACGCAAAACGGCCACACCGAGCCGGCCCCACCCCCGCGAGACATCGGGCGGGGCACCGGGGCTCAGCCCAGCAGGTCCCTCACCTCGGCGGTCATCGCCCGCCCCAGCTCCGCGGCCCTGATCGGCCCGCCGCCCGACAGCCGAGCCCCGGCGCGCGCGTGCAGGGCGGCCCCGAGCACGGCAGCGTCCACCGCTGCGAGCCCAGCCGCCAGGAGGGCACCGAGCACGCCGGCGAGGACGTCCCCCGTTCCCGCCGTGGCCAGCCAGGACGTCCCCTCCCGCACGGTCACCGGGACGCACCCCCGCCGACGCTCGGCCACAGACGGCACCACCACGGACACCGCGCCCTTGACCAGCACCGTCGCATCCCAGCGGCGGGAGGCCTCGGAGCCCGCGCCCTCGGGATCGGCCTCCACCTCCTCGCGGCGCCAGCCGAGCATTGCCGCCAGCTCCCCCGCGTGCGGCGTCAGCAGGGTGACCGCGTCCGCCGGGCGGACAGCCACGCAGTGGAGGGCTCCCGCATCGAGGACGGCGGGCTCGGGACGTCGGGCGAGCTGGGCCAGACCCCGCTGCCGGTCGGTGTCCTCCTCCGGGCACCCCGGCCCGAGCACCCAGGCCTGCACGCGGCCCTCCCCCGGCACCACCTCGGGACACGAGGCGAGCACCAGGTCCTGTGCGCGACGCGGCCCCAGGTAACGCACCATGCCCGTGCCCGCTCCCAGCGCCCCGGTGCAGCAGAGCACCGCTGCCCCGGGGTAGGTGTCCGACCCGGCCGCGACACCGAGCGCCCCGCGGGTGTACTTGTGCGCAGTGCGTCCGGGCACCGGGTACGCGGCGGCGAGGTCGTCGTGCTGCCAGGACTCCAGCACGTGCTCCGCCGAGGGGGTCCCCGTGCCCAGCGCGTCGACGAGGAGCTCCCCGCACGCCGCCGTGGTGGCAGGCGCCAGGTGCACCGGCTTGGGCGCCACGAGCGCGAGGGTGAGGTCGGCTCCGACGTGGTCACCGGGGGTGGGCACCGCGCGACCGAGGGGGTCGAGCCCACTGGGCAGGTCCACGGCCAGGACCAGGGCGCCCCGGGAACGCGCCGCCGCAGCACCCTCGGCGAGGAGGGCAGCCCGGCCACCCAGCCCGGGCCGTCCGCCGAGCCCGACCATGCCGTCGAGCACCACGTCCCCGGCGCCCACACCCTCGAGGGTGTCTGCCCCCACCGGGGCCAGCTCCACCCCCGCCCGGAGCGCGGCACCGACGGCCTCGCGCTGGTCGTCCTCCACGAGGAGGAGGGCGGTGCACGGGACGGGCCGCCCCACCCGCCCGGAGGCGAGACGCTCCAGGGCCCAGAGGGTGTCGGCCCCGTTGTCCCCCGCACCGACCAGGGCGACGACCCGACCGTGCTCCCCCACGCGGTCGGCGACGACCCCGGCCACGGCGTCCGCGGCCCGCTGCATCAGCGCCCCGGAGGTGAACAGGTCCCCCGTGGCCCGCTCGTGCTCCCGCACGGCCTCAGGCTGCCAGGCCCTCAGCACGGCCCCTCCCCCTCGGCGATGACGGTGGCCACGGCCACCCCTGCGTCGTGGGAGAGCGACACGTGCCACCGGGTGACGCCGAGGGCACCAGCCACCCGCGCCGCCTCACCGGAGACCCGCAGGACGGGGCGGCCGTGCTCGCCACGGGCCACCTCGGCCTGGCGGAAGCCCAGCCCGGGCGGCGAGCCGAGCGCCTTGGCCACCGCTTCCTTGGCCGCGAACCGCGCGGCGAGCGACTCCAGCGGCAGGCCCTGCTCGGCCTCGGTGAAGAGGCGCGCGAGCAGCGCCGGCGTGCGGTCCAGCGCCCGGCCGAGCCGCTCCACCTGCACCACGTCGGTGCCCAGACCCACGATCACCGCCCCGCCTCCCAACCGGGAGACGGGGCGGTGACGTGACGCGAGGTCATGCGCACGGGCGCTCGGTCACTCGACGGTGACCGACTTGGCCAGGTTGCGCGGCTGGTCGACGTCCAGGCCCTTGGCCGTGGACAGGTACAGCGAGAACAGCTGCAGCGGGATGATCGCCAGCAGCGGCTGCAGCAGCGGGGTCGAGGCCGGGATGCGGATGACCTCGTCGGCGAAGGGCACGACCTGCTCGTCGCCCTCCTCGGCGATCACCAGGGTGCGGGCACCGCGGGCGCGGATCTCCTGGATGTTGGAGACCACCTTGCCGTGCAGGCCGTGGGGCGCGTCGGTGGGCGGCACCACGATGAACACCGGCTGCCCCGGCTCGATGAGCGCGATGGGGCCGTGCTTGAGCTCGCCGGCGGCGAAGCCCTCGGCGTGGATGTAGGCGAGCTCCTTGAGCTTGAGCGCACCCTCCATGGCGATCGGGTAGCCCACGTTGCGGCCCAGGAAGAGCACCGAGCGGGTGTCGGACATGAACTTCGCGATCTCCTCGATGCGCGAGGTGTCCGACAGCAGGGTCTCGATCTTCTCCGGCACACCGTGCAGGTCCTTGAGCACGCGGCCGGCCTCGTCGGCGTACTCCCCACCCTTGAGCTGGGCGAAGTAGAGACCCAGCACGTAGCAGGCGGTGATCTGCGCGACGAAGGCCTTGGTGGAGGCCACCGCGATCTCCGGACCGGCGTGCGTGTACAGCACGGCGTCGGACTCGCGCGGAATGCTCGAGCCGTGGCTGTTGCAGATGGACAGGGTGCGGGCGCCCAGCTCCTTGGCGTGGCGGACCGCCATCAGGGTGTCCATGGTCTCGCCGGACTGGGAGATGGAGACCACCAGGGTGCTCGGGTCGAGCACCGGGTCGCGGTAGCGGAACTCGTGGGCGAGGTCGACCTCGACCGGGATGCGGGCCCAGTGCTCGATGCCGTACTTGGCCACCATGCCGGCGTAGGCCGAGGTGCCGCACGCGATGATGATGATCTTCTCGACCCCGCGCAGGGCCTCCTCGTCGATCTTCAGCTCGTCGAGGGTGAGGCGCCCGTCGGCGTCGGTGCGGCCCAGCAGGGTGTCGCGCACGGCGTCGCCCTGGTCGTGGATCTCCTTCTCCATGAAGGTCGGGTAGCCACCCTTCTCGGCGGCGGCGGCGTCCCAGGTGACCTCGAACGGCTTGCCCTGCGCCGGGGTGCCGTCGAAGTTGATGACCTCCACCGCATCGGCGGTGATGGTGGCGATCTGGTCCTGGTCCATCTCCATCGCCTGCTTGGTGTGGCTGATGAAGGCAGCGACGTCCGAGCCGAGGTAGTTCTCACCCTCGCCGAGGCCGATGACCAGCGGCGAGTTGCGGCGGGCGCCGACCACGGTGCCCGGGGAGTCGGCGTGCACGGCCAGCAGCGTGAAGGCGCCCTCGAGGCGGTTCACGACGGTGCGCATGGCCTCGGTGAGGTCGCCGGCGTAGACCGTGGCCAGCAGGTGCGCCACGACCTCGGTGTCGGTCTCGGAGGTGAACTCCACGCCGTCGGCCTCGAGCTCCTCGCGCAGCTGGTGGAAGTTCTCGATGATGCCGTTGTGGATGAGGGCGAGCTTGCCGTCCTCGCCACCGCGGTGGGGGTGGGCGTTCTCGTCCGTGGGGCCGCCGTGCGTGGCCCAGCGGGTGTGGCCGATGGCGGTGTTGGTCGCCGGCATCGGGTGCTCCTGGATCTCCGCCTGGAGGTTCACCAGCTTGCCGGCCTTCTTGGCGGTCTCCACGCGGCCCTCACCGACCAGCGCGACACCCGCGGAGTCGTACCCGCGGTACTCGAGGCGGGCCAGGCCCTCCATGACGACGTCGAGAGCGCGCTCGTTCCGGTCACGCCCGACAAAACCAACGATTCCACACATGGCGCTCACACTAACCCCTGCACACGGTCGGCCCGCCACCCCGAGGCCGTGGCGCGGCCCACAGACCCCGGACGCGGCAGGCAGAATGGCGCGCATGTCCCACCCCTCCACCTCCCACTCGCCCTACCTCGAGCTCGACCGTGACGACTGGGCCCGGCTGCGGCAGTCGCACCCCATGAGCCTCACCGCCGAGGACGTGCGCCGCATCGAGGGACTGGGCGACCGGATCAGCGTGGAGGAGGTGGAGCAGGTGTACCTGCCCCTGTGCCGCCTCATCAACCTGTACGTCACCAACTCGCGACGCCTCCGGGAGACGACCAACGAGTTCCTCGGCGAACGCACAGGCCGCACGCCCTTCGTGATCGGCGTGGCCGGCTCGGTGGCGGTCGGCAAGTCGACCACCGCGCGCCTGCTGCACGACCTCATGTCGCGCTGGCCGGAGACCCCCGACGTGCAGCTGGTGACCACCGACGGCTTCCTCTACCCCAACGCCGTGCTGGAGGAGAAGGGGCTCATGTCCCGCAAGGGCTTCCCGGAGAGCTACGACCGGCGCAAGCTGCTGCGCTTCGTCTCCTCGGTGAAGGCCGGCTCCCCCGAGGTCTCGGCGCCGGTCTACTCGCACTTGGTCTACGACATCGTCCCGGACGAGGAGGTCGTGGTGCGCCAGCCGGACGTGCTCATCATCGAGGGGCTCAACGTGCTGCAGCCGCCGGTGCCCCGCCGCGACGGCTCGGCCGGCCTGGCGGTGAGCGACTTCTTCGACTTCTCGGTCTACGTGGACGCCCGGACCGAGGACGTGAAGCAGTGGTACCTGGACCGCTTCCAGAAGCTGCGGACGACGGCGTTCGCCGACCCGGAGTCCTACTTCCACCGCTACGCCCAGATGTCGGCGCACGACGCCGAGGAGTTCGCGCTCTCGGTGTGGGACGCCATCAACGGCCCCAACCTGCAGCAGAACATCGCCCCCACGCGGGGCCGGGCGACGGCGGTGCTGACCAAGGGCGAGGACCACTCCGTGCACCGGGTGCTCCTGCGCAAGGTCTGAGCAGGGGCCCTGCGATGATGGGCCCATGACTGAGTACCGCACTGAACACGACTCCATGGGCGAGATGCAGGTTCCGGCCGACGCGCTGTACGGCGCCTCGACCGCCCGCGCCGTCGAGAACTTCCCGATCTCCGGCCGCCCCGTGCCGGCCGCCGTCATCCACGCCTTCGGCCAGCTGAAGGCCGCCGCCGCCCGGGCGAACGCCGAGCTGGGCAACCTGGACGCCGCCAAGGCCGAGGCGATCGTGGCCGCCGCCGAGTCCGTGGCCCGCGGTGAGCACGACGAGCACTTCCCGGTGGACATCTTCCAGACCGGCTCCGGCACGTCCACCAACATGAACGCCAACGAGGTCATCGCGACGCTGGCCCGCCAGGCCGGCACCGACGTGCACCCCAACGACGACGTGAACATGGGCCAGTCGTCCAACGACACCTTCCCCACCGCCATGCGCGTGGCGATGGTGCAGGGCGTGGCCGAGCGCCTCGAGCCGGCCCTCAAGGGCCTGCAGGAGGCCCTGGAGGCCAAGTCCCGCGAGTTCGCCGACGTGGTGAAGGCCGGGCGCACCCACCTCATGGACGCCGTGCCGGTGACCCTGGGGCAGGAGTTCGGCGGCTACGCCCGCCAGATCGAGCTGGGCCGTGAGCGTCTGGCGCAGGCCGCCGACGCCGTGGCCGAGCTGCCACTGGGCGGCACCGCCGCCGGCACCGGCCTCAACGCGCACCCGGAGTTCGCCGGCAAGGCGATCGCGGACCTCTCCCGTCAGGTGGGCGTGGAGATGCGCGAGGCCGCCGACCACTTCGAGGCGCAGTCCACCCAGGACGCCGTGGTGCACCTCTCGGCCGCCACCCGCCTCGTGGCCGTCTCGCTGACGAAGATCTGCAACGACCTGCGCTGGATGGGCTCCGGCCCCCGCGCCGGCCTGGGCGAGCTGCGTCTGCCGGAGCTGCAGCCGGGCTCCTCGATCATGCCCGGCAAGGTGAACCCGGTGGTGCCCGAGGCCACCCTCATGGTGTGCGCCCGCGTCATGGGCAACGACGCCACCATCGCCTTCGGGGGCACCACCGGCTCCTTCGAGCTCAACGTGATGCTGCCGGTGATGGCCACCGACATGCTCGACTCCATCGACCTGCTCGCCGGCGCCTCCCGTGTGCTGGCCGACCGGTGCGTCTCCGGTCTGGAGGCCAATGTCGAGCACCTGGCCGAGTTCGCCGGTGCGTCCACGGCCATCGTGACCGCGCTCAACGCCAAGATCGGCTACGAGGCCGCCTCCAAGGTGGCCAAGCAGTCGCTGGCGGAGAAGAAGACCGTGCGCCAGGTGGTCATCGACCGCGGCCACGTGGAGAACGGCGACCTCACCGAGGCCGAGTTGGACGAGGCCCTGGACCTGCTGGGCATGGCCACGCCGCACGGCCGCTGAACGGGGTGGGGCCGCCGCGGCGGCCCCACCCCTGTGCGCCCACGCGAAGGGCCCCACCTCCCGCGGGAGCTGGGGCCCTTCGTCAGAGTGCTCCGGGGCTCAGTACCAGTTCAGCTCGACCGAGTGCGCCCAGGCGCCGCAGGGGGTGCCGTAGCGCCCGCTGATGTAGCCCAGCCCCCACTCGATCTGGGTGGCGGGGTTGGTGCGCCAGTCGGGACCGGCCTCGGCCATGAGCTCCGGGTACAGGGACTGCGGGATGCCGTACGCGCCCGAGGTGGGGTTGGTGGCATCGACCTGCCAGTTGCTCTCCTTGGTCCACAGGTTGTCCAGGCACTGGAACTGGGCGGCGTCCCAGCCACGCTCGGCCACCATCGCACGCCCGATGGACCGCGGGTCGCCCGTACGCACCGGCGGCGTCTGGCGACGCTCCTCCTCGCGCTCGCGGCGCTCCTGCTCCTTGCGCTGCTGCTCGCGCTCGAGGCGCTCCTTGCGCTCCGCCTCCTCACGGGCACGCTGACGCTCCTCAGCGCGCTCCTGGGCCGCCTTCTCGCGGGCGATGCGCTCGGCACGCTCCTGAGCGGCCTTGGCAGCAGCAGCCCGCTCGGCCCGCTCCTCTGCGGCCTTCTGCGCAGCGATGCGCTCCGCGCGCTCCTGAGCCGCCTTGCGGGCAGCCACGCGCTCGGCCCGCTCCTCGGCCGCCTTCTGCGCAGCGATGCGCTCCGCGCGCTCCTGAGCCGCCTTGCGGGCAGCCACGCGCTCGGCCCGCTCCTCGGCCGCCTTCTGCGCAGCGATGCGCTCGGCGCGCTCCTGAGCCGCCTTGCGGGCAGCCACGCGCTCGGCCCGCTCTTCAGCCGCCTTGCGGGCAGCCACGCGCTCGGCCCGCTCCTCGGCGGCCTTCTGCGCCGCGGCCTCGCGGGCCGCCTTCCGGGCCGCGAGGCGCTCGGCAGCGGCCTTGCGAGCAGCCGCCTTCTTCGCGGCCGCGCGCTTCTCGGCCCGCTCCTGGGCGGCCTTGCGCTCGGCGGCCTTCTCGGCTCGCTCGCGCTTCTGCGCGGCAGCCTTCTGACGGGCCTTCTCCGCACGCTCCTTGGCGGCCTGGCGGGCTGCCTTCTTGGCGGCGGCCTCCGCCTTCTGCTCGGCGTTGGAGCGGCTGGCGCCCTGCTCGCGGTCGTCGGCCTTCACCTGGTGGCTCAGGGCCGCGGCGGATGCCTCGTCCTGCGACGGCTCCGAGGGCAGCACCGAGGCGGTCACACCCGCGGCGGTGGCCAGCGCGGTCACAGCTGCGGCAGCACCGGCCACGGGGTGGCGGCGCAGCGTGTTCAGGCCACGACGGGCGGAGTTGTCAGGGGACACGTTCATCGATTTGTCCTTCGAGATCACGGCCGGGAAGGGACATCCCAGCCCTCGTCAGAGCTCCGACCCGATGGACGTCGGAACAGTGTCGCCACACCGCACGGGACGGTACAGCGTGAAGAGCGACCCTGAACTCTTGCGCATCACCCACACGAGGTCAAACTCACCGATGCGCCCCCTGGGGACGAGCACCCGCCCCCGTCGACCCCTCCCGGTGTTCACCCGGTGTTCAGATTCTGCGTCCTCCCGGGCACGACAGGGCCCGCCGGGAGCACCTCCCGGCGGGCCCGGGGACCTCAGGGCTCGAGCAGCTCCGTGACAAGCGCCGCGATCGGGGACCGCTCCGAGCGGGTCAGCGTGACGTGCGAGAAGAGCGGCCGCCCCTTGAGCGCCTCGATGACCGCCGCCACCCCGTCGTGCCGGCCGACCCGCAGGTTGTCGCGCTGCGCCACGTCGTGCGTGAGCACCACCCGGCTGTTCTGCCCGATGCGGGTGAGCACCGTGAGCAGCACGTTGCGTTCCAGGGACTGTGCCTCGTCGACGATGACGAAGGCGTCGTGCAGGGAGCGCCCGCGGATGTGCGTCAGCGGCAGCACCTCGATGAGGCCGCGGTCGACGACCTCCTCCACCACCTCGCGCGAGACGACCGCCCCCAGGGTGTCGAAGACGGCCTGCGCCCACGGCCCCATCTTCTCGTTCTCGCTGCCCGGCAGGTAGCCCAGCTCCTGCCCACCCACCGGGTAGAGCGGGCGGAAGACGATCACCTTGCTCTGCTGCCGGCGCTCCATGACCGCCTCGAGGCCCGCGCACAGGGCGAGGGCCGACTTGCCGGTGCCAGCGTGGCCGCCCAGGGAGACGATGCCGACGTCCGGGTCGAGCAGCAGGTCCAGCGCCACCCGCTGCTCGGCGCTGCGGCCGTGCAGGCCGAACGCGTCCCGGTCCCCGCGCACCATGCGCAGCGCCCCGTCCGGCGAGACCCTGGCCAGTCCGGACCCGGTGGGCGAGGTGAGCACCACGCCGGTGTGGCAGGGCAGGGTGAGGGCCTCCTCGACCACCACGCGCCCCTCGTCGTAGAGGGAGTCCATCTGCTCGGCGGTCACTGTCAGGGAGGTCATGCCGGTCCAGCCGGAGTCGACCGCCATCTCGTTCCGGTACTCCTCGGCGTCCAGCCCCGCGGCCGAGGCCTTCACCCGCATCGGCAGGTCCTTGGAGACCACACAGACGTCCAGCCCCTCGTCCGCGAGGTTGCGCGCCACCGAGAGGATGCGCGTGTCGTTGTCCCCCAGCCGGAAGCCCGCCGGCAGCGAGGAGGGGTCGGTGTGGTTGAGCTCCACCCGCAGCCAGCCCCCGCCCTCGGTGGGGACCGGCTGGTCGAGCTGGCCGTGCTGAACCCGCAGGTCGTCGAGGATCCGCAGGGCCGAGCGGGCGAAGTAGCCGAGCTCCGGGTGGTGGCGCTTGGCCTCGAGCTCGGTGATGACCACCACCGGCAGCACCACGTCGTGCTCGGCGAAGCGCATCATCGCGCGGGGGTCGGACAGCAGGACCGAGGTGTCCACCACGTAGGTGCGGACGGCGGTGGCCGCCTGCGCCGGGGCGTGGCCGGACGCCGTGACGGTGGCCACCTCACCCCCTCGCAGTCCGTCCCCCGTGGAGTGCTGCGTGTGACCGGTCATGACGCCTCCTGTCCCGCGCCGGGTCGACGCGGGTCGACTCGTTGACACCCCCGAATCTAGGGGTCGGTCGACACGCCGGGCGCACAGTCCGGCAGGGGTCCCCGAGCGTTGTCCAGACGTTCACGCGGCGTTCAAGCAGGGGCGGCCGGGAGCACGTCGGCCGCCTCGGGCCGGCGGTGGGCGCTCAGCGACCGAAGCGACGCTCGCGCCCGGCGTAGGCACGCAACGCCCGCAGGAAGTCGACCCGCCGGAAGTCCGGCCAGTAGGCCTCGCAGAAGTAGAACTCGCTCTTCTCGCTCTGCCAGAGCAGGAAGCCCCCCAGGCGCTGCTCACCGGAGGTGCGGATCACCAGGTCCGGGTCCGGCTGCCCGCGGGTGTACAGGTGCTCCCCGATGGCCTCCGGCGTCACCCGGTCGGCCGCCTCGGCGATGTCGAGGCCCTCGGCGTGCCACTGCCGCAGCATCGAGGCCACCGCGTCGCTGACCTCCTGGCGTCCGCCGTAGCTGATGGCCACGTTCACGAGCAGCCCGTCCACGTCCTCGGTACGGCGGACCGCCTCCTGGAGGACCCCACGGGTGGACTCCGGCAGGAGCCCCGGCGAGCCGACAAGGTGCACGCGCCAGCGCCCGCTCGCGGCGAGGTCGGTGACGGCCTTCTCGATGATGGCCAGCAGCGGCTCGAGCTCCGTGGCGGGGCGCTTGAGGTTGTCCGTGGAGAGCATCCACAGCGTGACCACCTCGATGCCGAGCTCCTCGCACCACCCGAGGAAGGGCTCGATGTTCTCGGCACCCGCCCGGTGCCCCTCCGCGGTGTCGCTCCCGCGCTCCCGGGCCCAGCGGCGGTTGCCGTCCAGCATCACGCCCACGTGGCGGGGCAGCCGGTCGGCCTCGAGCTCCTGGGAGAGCCGCTGCTCGTAGGCGCCGTAGACCAGGCCACGCACGCGGCCGGCCGAGCCTCCCGTGGACTCGCTCACGCGCCGTGGCCCCCGCGCGGTGTGGGGTCCTCAGTGGGCTCCGCACCCTCGGCAGGGTCGTCGGCGGCGGGGATGGAGTCACGGCGCGCGGTGGACTGCTGGCCCGGCACGCGGTCCTCGACCGTGTGGATGACGCGCGGGGACTCCCCCGGGCGCATGCCGGCGTGCTGCTTCTCGAGATAGCTGACCCGGCGCAGGTGGCGGGTCATGCTCCACCCCAGCGCCCAGATGGCCAGCGCGATGACGAACAGGGCCAGGAAGGCCCCCAGGCCACCATTGATGGAGACGTTGGTGTCGCCTCCACCCTGCGCGAGGAACGGTCCACCCATCACGACTCCTTGGTCCGTGCCCGGCCGTCGTGCGCCATCCGGTCCCACGACGCCTTCCGGGCGATCTCGTCGGCTTCCGCCGCGTCCGCCGGCAGACCCGCGAACAGGTCGTCCTCGGGCAGCTGCACGGGCACCAGGGACACGGCCAGCTCGTAGTCCTCCCAAGGGTATGCGCTGCGCTGCACGTCGATCGGGACGCTGAAGAACCAGCCCTCCGGGTCGATCTGCGTGGCGTGGGCGCGCAGCGCGTCGTCGCGGCGCTCGAAGAACTCGGCGCACTCCACCCGCGTGGTGAGGGTGCGGCGCGGTCGGTCACGCATCCGCTCCATCCAGTCCACGTAGGGCGACTCCAGACCGGCCGCCTCGCACCCGGCGTGCAGGGCCTCGATGCGGTCCGGGTTGAAGCCCTGGTTGTAGTAGACCTTCAGCGGCTGCCAGGGCTCGCCGGCGTGCGGGAAGCGCTCCGCGTCCCCTGCCGCCTCCACCGCCGCCATCGTCACCACGTGGGTCATGATGTGGTCGGGGTGGGGGTAGCCGCCGTTCTCGTCGTAGGTGGTCACCACGTGAGGGCGGCGCTCACGGATCACCCGGACCAGGGCCTCGGTGGTGACCTCCAGCGGCTCCAACGCGAAGCAGCCGTCGGGCAGCGGCGGCAGCGGGTCCCCCTCCGGCAGGCCGGAGTCCACGAAGCCGAGCCACACGTGGTCGACCCCCAGGATCTCCTGGGCCGCGGCCATCTCCCGGCGCCGTACCTCCACGATGTTGCGCAGCACCTGGGGGTCGTCCTGCAGCCGCGGGTTGAGCACGTCGCCGCGCTCCCCGCCGGTGCACGAGACGACGGTGACCGGGTGCCCGGCCGCGACGTAGCGCAGCATCGTGCCGGCGCCCTTGCTCGACTCGTCGTCGGGGTGGGCGTGGACGGCGAGCAGGCGGAGCTGGTCGGTCACGAGTCACCTTCCTCGTTGGGGGCGGGCGCGCCATCGGGCGCGCGGGCCGATGGACCACAATGGTGCGTCGGCCATTGTCCCCCATGACCTGGCCGCCCCCTGCGGCCGGGAGGCCGCGGCCGCGATCCCCGAGGAGCCCCGATGTCCACGCCCGCCCGCCCCCGCACCACCCCCTCGCAGCGCCGGTGGTGGGTCGTCGGCACGGTGCTCGTGGGTCTGGCCACCGCCCTGGTGGTCTGGTACGGCATCGCCCTGAACACCAACAAGCCCAACTGGTTCTACGCCGGGCACGAGAAGATCACCGACAGCTCGGTGACCGTCATCTACGACGTGCACCGTGAGCCCGACCGCCCCGTGGTGTGCCGGCTGGTGGCCGAGAACGAGAACCACGAGGTGGTGGGCACCCGCGACGTCACCGTCCCGCCCCGGGGCGCGGGCTCCACCCGGGAGCGATCGGTGGTGCAGACCACCTCGCGGCCACTGGTGGGCAACGTGACGGGCTGCTGGTACCCCGAGGGGTGACTCCCCGCCGCGCAATGGCGGAAAACGGGTACCCGGCGTAGACTCATCCCTCATACCCACGTACACCCAGGTCCGGTCGCGAAGCTGGCGGCCGGACCTTTCCGCAGTCCGGCACGGCGAGCACCGCCGGCCGGACCGCCACTCTGCTAAGGAGAGTGACCATGGCTGACGCCACCCAGGAGACGACCTACCTGACGCGCGCCGCGTACGACCGCCTGAGCGCCGAGCTCGAGCAGCTCAAGGGCCCGGGCCGCCGGGACATCGCCCAGCAGATCGAGGAGGCCCGCTCCGAGGGCGACCTCAAGGAGAACGGCGGCTACCACGCCGCCAAGGAGGAGCAGGGCAAGATGGAGAGCCGCATCCAGCAGCTCACCACCCTGCTGCAGAACGCCGAGGTGGGCGAGGAGCCCCCGGCCGACGACGGCGTCGTGGAGCCGGGCATGGTCGTCACCATCGAGATGTTCGGTGACACCGAGACCTTCCTGTTCGGCAACCGCGAGATCGCCGACGGCGACGACCTGGAGGTCTACTCCGAGAAGTCCCCGCTGGGCCAGGCCATCGACGGCCACACCCGGGGCGAGACCGTGGCCTACGAGGCCCCGAACGGCAAGCAGATCGACGTGAAGATCGTGGAGGTCCGCCCCTACGACGGCTGACCACCGCACCCTGCGCAGGGCCCCACCGGTTCGTGAACCGGTGGGGCCCTGCGCGTGTCCACGACACACCCCGGGTGGGACGATGGGGCCATGAGCTCGCTGCTTCCCGCCGGAACCCCGCACGCCGTCCTGGACGTCCCGATGGACTCCTGGCCCGAGGGCAGCGAGGTGGTGCACCTGGCGGCCGGCTGCTTCTGGGGCGTGGAGCGCTTCTTCTGGCAGCTGCCCGGCGTGGTGACCACCTCGGTGGGTTACATGGGCGGCACCGACCCGCACCCCACCTACGAGTCGGTGTGCCGCGGGACGACCGGCCACGCCGAGACCGTGCAGGTCGTGTTCGACCCCGCGCGCACCCGCATCGACGAGGTGCTCAAGGTGTTCTGGGAGAACCACGACCCCACCCAGGGCGACCGGCAGGGAAACGACGTCGGCACCCAGTACCGCTCGGCCGTGTTCTGCACCACCGACCACCAGGTGGCCGTCGCTCGCGCCACCGCCGCGGCGATGCAGGAGCAGCTCACCGCCGCCGGGTACGGGCCGATCACCACCGAGATCGTGCCGCCGGAGCAGCTGGGCGAGTACCACCTCGCCGAGGAGTACCACCAGCAGTACCTGCACAAGAACCCCGACGGGTACTGCATGCACGGCCCCAACGGGCTCTCGTGCCCCGTGGGGCTGGTGGCCCTGCCCGCGCAGACCGACGTGCTGCCCCCGCAGGGCTGAGGCTCACCAGGCCGGTGCGTCGCCCCGGGCCGAGAGCAGCTGCAGGATCGCCTTGACCCGGCGGTTGTCCTCCCCCGGCGCCAGGCCGAGCTTGGCGAAGATGTTGGACACGTGCTTGGCCACGGCCGCCCCCGAGAGGACGAGCTCGGCAGCGATCTCGCCGTTGGACAGCCCACGGGCCATGAGCTCCAGCACCTCGTGCTCCCGGTCGGTGAGCTCGCGGAGGCCCGGGCTGCCGGCGCTCATCATGGCGCGGGTGATCTCCGGGCCGGTCACCACGCCGCCGGAGAGCACGAGGTCCAGCGAGGCGACGAAGTCGTCCACCTCGGCCACGCGGTCCTTGAGCAGGTAACCGGTGCCACCCGCCCCCTGGAGGGCGAACAGCCGCTGCGCGTGCACGGGCACCACGTACTGGCTCACCACCATCACCGCCAGCCCGGGGTGGGCGGTCCTGAGGTCCACCGCCACGCGGATGCCGTCGTCGGTCATGCCCGGGGGCATGCGGGCGTCGGTGACGACCCCGTCCGGGAGGGCCCCCTGCGCGGCGAGCTCGCCCACCACCTGCGCCAGGTCGTCGGCGCGGGCGGCCTGCGCCACCACCTCGTAGCCACGGCGCTCGAGCAGGCCCACGAGGCCCTCGCGGAGGATCGCCGAGTCGTCCGCCACCACCAACCGGGCCGTCACAGCGGCACCCCCGTCTCGCCTCGCATGAGGAGCAACGGTATCGAGGCCGCCACCTGGGTGGGGCCGCCCGCCGGACTCGTGACCGTGACCTCCCCACCGAAGGCCGCGATGCGCTCGCTCAGGCCCGAGAGCCCCCCACCCGGTTCGACCACCGCCCCGCCGGGTCCGGTGTCCACCACCGAGACCCGCAGGTCGGTGTCGGCCCCCAGCAGCACCGTCACCTGTGCGCCCGGTGCGTGCTTGGCGGCGTTGGCGATGGCCTCGCAGGCGAAGAACCACGCCGAGACGAGCACTCCCTCGGGGACCTCCGGCAACGGGTGCGGGCACACCACACGCACCGCCTGGCCGCTGCTCCGTGCCACCTCCCACAGGGCGGCCTCCAGCCCCTGCTCGGCAAGGGTGGCCGGGTGGATGCCGCGCACCGTGGCGCGCAGGGCCTCCAGCCCGTCGGTGAGCTGGCCCGCGGCGCGGCGGAGCAGGTCGGCCAGTTCGGCGTCCTGCGTGGCCACCTCGAGGGACCGGGCCTCACCGAGCAGCATCGCGGCGGCCACGAGGTACTGCTGCGCACCGTCGTGCAGGTCGCGCTCCACCCGGCGGCGCTCCACCTCGTAGGCCTGCACCACCTCCCGGCGCGATGCGGTGAGCGCGGCGATGCGCCGTTCGGCCTCCTGCTCGCGGGAGGCCGAGCGGCGGCGACGGAAGAGGTCCACGGCCGCGAAACTACCGGAGCCACCCGAGCGGCCGGAGGACGCGGGCCACCTGCGGGGTAGTGCCAGCACCACCTGCGAACCATCGCCCACACTGTTCCGGAAGCGCCCTCCGCGCCGTCGAATGGAGCCATGAACACCCACACCGCGCAGACCAGGACGCCAGCACCCGTGCTGGCCACCGACGACATCACCGTCGCCTACGGCGGCGTGCAGGCCCTGGCCGGGGTGAGCCTGGCCATCGCCCCCGGGGAGACGGTGGCGGTCATGGGCCCGTCCGGCTCCGGCAAGTCCACCCTGCTCCACTGCCTCTCGGGCATCCTCGTGCCCACCCGGGGCGAGGTGCGGCTGGGCGGTGAGCCGCTCTCGAGCCTCGACGACCGCCGCCGCTCGCACACCCGCCTGAGCCGGTTCGGCTTCGTCTTCCAGGACCACCAGCTCATCCCCGAGCTCTCCGCCCGCGAGAACGTGGCCCTGCCGATGATGCTCACCGGCACCTCGCGCGGGAAGGCCCTCACCGCGGCCGACCACGCCCTGGAGCAGATCGGCATCCCCCAGCTGCGCGGCCGCCGCCCCGGCGACATGTCCGGCGGCCAGGCGCAGCGCGTCGCCATCGCCCGTGCCCTGGTGGGCCAGCCGCAGGTGGTGTTCGCCGACGAGCCCTCCGGTGCCCTGGACCAGACCACCGGCCACGAGGTGATGCAACTGCTCACCGCCACCGTGGCCCACGCCGGGGCCGCCCTGGTGCTCGTGACGCACGACCCGGGCGTGGCCCGCTGGTGCGACCGCCTCGTGGAGATCCGCGACGGGCTGGTGCACACCGACCGCCCGACCCGCGAGCCGGTGGGGGTGGCCCGATGAGCACCACCGCCCACACCACTGCGCCCCCCGCGGGCCCGGCCGCCGGGGCACCCGCGAACGGCCCCGGGCTGCGCACCCTGCTCGACTTCACCCTCCGCCTCACCCGCGCCCGCTTCGGTGCGCGGGAGGGCGAGTCGCTGCTCTACCTGGTCTCCACGCTGGCCTACGTGGTCTCCTCGGCGCTCGCCTTCACCGTGGCCGGCGGTACGTGGATGTTCCTCCGGCGCTGGAGGGCACCGCACGGCGTGCACGCCGAGTACCTCGCCCAGGACCACGTGGTGGGACAGATCCTGGGCTTCTACGTGGGCCTGGCCGCCATCGCCTGCGCCCTGCTGGTGCCCGCGATGGTGGGCCTGGCTGCCTCGGCCGCCGTCCTGGGTGCCCGCGGGCGCGAGCGCCGCATGGCCGCCCTGCGCCTGCTGGGCCTCTCGTCCGGTGACGTCACGCGCATGACCCTCGTGGACACCCTCGTGCAGTCCGTCATCGGCACCGCCGCGGGGGCGCTGCTCTACCTGGCCACGCTGCCGGCCTGGTCGCTGCTGACCATCCAGGCGATGCGGGTGGAGCCCTCCGAGATGATCCTGCCGGTGTGGCTGGCCGCGCCGGTGGCCCTGGCGACCGTCCTCATCGGCCTGGTCTCGGCCTGGTGGGGCCTGCGGCGGGTGCGGGTCTCCCCGCTGGGCGTGGCCCGCCGCGCCAGCAGTCCCGCCCTGCGTTGGTGGCGCCCGGTGGCCTTCGTCGCCCTGCTGGTGGGTGCGTTCGTGGTGGTCGGCAGGTCGGCCGACACCGGCTCGGCCCTGCTGCCGTGGGTCGCCATGGGGCTCGCGCTGGCCACCGTGCTCATGGGCACGGCCGTGGTGGGCCCCTGGCTGCTGCAGGTGGTCTGCCGCGTGCTGGCCCACCTCCCCTCGGCCACCGTGGTGTGGGCGGCCCGCCGCGTGCAGGCCGACCCGCGGGCCACCTGGCGACGCGTGGCGCCGCTGGGATTCCTGGCCTTCATCGGCGGCTACACCTCGATGATGCCGCTGGCCACCGAGCCCCCGGCCGGCGCACCGCCGGGCGCGGAGTTCGCCGTGGCCACCACCTTCGACATCACCAAGGGCGCGCTCATCACCCTGGGCATCGGCTTCGTGCTGGCGGCCGCCGGCACGTACATCACGCAGGCCTCCGCGGTGTTCGAGCGCGCCGAGCAGAGCCGCGCCATGCACCGGATGGGCGCCTCGGCCGGGTACCTGCGCCGCGTGGCCTGGCTCGAGGTGCTGGGCCCGCTGGTGCTGGCCCTCGCGCTGGGCGCCGGGCTCGGGGTGCTGCTCGCCTCCCCCATGGCCACCGTGGCCGTGAGCAAGGGGTACGAGCGGAACGGCACCGGCCCGACGATCCTCGGTGGGACGCTCGCCGCCGGTGCAACCCTGACGGCCCTGGCCCTGCTGGCCACGGCCCCGCTGCAGCGCGGGGTGCTGGCCGAACAGCGTCGGCGCGCCGACTGACCCTCCCCACGACGAGGGGGCCGCACCCGGGTGGGTGCGGCCCCCTCGTCCGGGACGTGCCGGTCAGGCGCCCTTCTCGGTGACGGCAGCCAGCACGTCCGGCCAACGGCGCTCGAGCCAGCGGCCCGAGCCCACGACGCCGGCCCAGGCCGCCAGGGCCCCCACCGAGAGCACGGTCGGCCCGACCAGCTGGTGGACCCACCCGTGGTCGCGGGTGGCGAACCACAGGGCCACCGCGCCTCCGGCCACCACGCCCAGGCCGATCCAGACCACGACCATCGCCAAGAGGGTGGCCAACGTGCTGCCCGGCGGGGTGGAGAACTGGTTGGCCCCGGCCTGCGGCGCGGGGAACTGCCACAACGCGCTCGTCACCTGACCGAGCCCGCACCCCACCGCGAGCAGGCCCAGGGACACGCCCAGGGCGTTGGGCAGCTGGTCCCACCGGCCACTGAGGGCGCACCCCAGCAGCACGGTGGCCACGACGAGCGGCGCGGCCACGGTGACCACCGCCAGGAAGCGGCCCCACCGGTCCTGCCAGCCGCGCATCCCCGAGGAGACGTGCAGCCAGAAGGCCGACCCGTCGTAACTCGTGTCCTGCATCGTGACCATGGCGAAGGAGAGCACCACCGCGCACCCGGCGTACGGCAGCAGCGGCGAGGCGTCGGTCGACAGGCCCTGCAGCAGCATGGGCCCCACCGCGAGCACCGGCATGAGCACCGCCATCGCGAAGTTCATGACGTAGCGGGGGTCGCGGCGCCAGTTGAGCAGGCTGCGCAGCATCACCCCGCCGGCGGGCGTGACGGGGGCGAGCCGCGCGAGACGGCCCAGGTGCACGTCGTGACCCGACCCGGTCTCCTCCAGCGGTGACACCAGGCGCCCGGCGACGGACCTCTCCCACCACCACAGGAGCAGGCCCAGCACCCCCAGCCCCACGACGCCCCGCAGACCCGCCGCGGCCCACCGGCCCGCCTCCAGGTCCGCGACGGCCGCCCACGGCAGGCCGAAGGGTGTCCAGCCCACCACCTGCGTGACCAGGTCGAGCCGGTGGCGGAGCGCCTCGGCCGAGTCGACCCCGACCGTGAGGAGGTTGGACAGCAGCCCGGTGCTGGCCGCCAGGAGCACGCCCACCCCCATCGCGAGGTCACGGACCCAGCGGGGGGTGCCCGGTGCACTCATGCCCGCCGCGGCCGCGCTGCGCAGCACGATGGTGGTGAGCCCCCACAGCAGCGCGGCCACCACCGACGCCGCCACGAGCACCGGCCCGCGCGCCAGCCCGATGACGGCGCCCGCCGCGCCGAGCCCGAGCACCGGCCCCGTGATGCCCACGAGCGAGCCCACCACGAGACCCGGGAGGAGCTGGCGGGAGGTCACCGGCAGCAGGGCGAACCGGCTGGGGTCGAGCGTGTCGTCCACACCGGTGGAGACCAGGGGCACCAGCACCACACCGAAGGACAGGGCCGCCAGCACCACGGTGACCAGCTCGGCCGCGAGGTCCGGGGCCAGGCCCCGCATCGAGGCCAGGGCCACGCACGCACCCACCGCGAGCGCCAGGCCCAGCAGGGTGCCCAGGACGAAGCCGGCCAGGGCCCACCCGTTGCGCCGGAAGCCGGCCTTGAGCAGGGTCCACTTGAGGCGGATCAGGAGCGCAACCACGACAGGCCCTCCCCGTACTCGCGCCCTCCACCGACGAGGCGGATGAAGGTGGACTGCAGGGAGTCACCGCCACGCACCTGCTCCACCGTCCCGGAGACGAGCAGGTGCCCCTCGGCCATGATCGCCACGTGCGAGCAGAGGGACTCCACGAGCTCCATGACGTGGCTGGAGATGACCACGGTGCCGCCACCGGCCGCGTAGTCGGCCAGGAGATCGCGGATGCCCTGCGCCGAGACGGGGTCCACCGCCTCGAGCGGCTCGTCGAGCACGAGTACCCGCGGGGCGTGGAGCAGGGCGCAGGCCAAGCCGATCTTCTTGGTCATGCCGGCCGAGTAGTCCACCACCATCTTGTGGGCGGCCGGCTCCAGCCCGAGCGCGGCGAGCAGCTGCCCGGTGCGCTCGGTGGTGGTGACCTCGTCCATGCCCCGCAGGCGCCCCACGTAGGTCAGCAGCTCCTGGCCGGAGAGGCGGTCGAAGAGTCGCAGCCCGTCGGGCAGCACCCCGAGCAGGGCCTTCGCCTCGTGCGGCGCGGACCACACGTCGTGGCCGAGCACCTGCACCGCGCCGGCGTCGGGGCGCAGCAGGCCGGTGGCCATCGAGAGCGCCGTCGTCTTGCCCGCACCGTTGGGGCCCACGAGCCCCATCACGGCCCCGCGCGGCACGTCGAGGTCCACCCCCGCCACCGCCACCTGGCCGCTGAAGGCCTTGGTGAGCCCCCGCCACTGCATCGCCACCCCGTTGGTCTCCATGTCCGGAGGGTATGCCCCACGACCACCGGCGGAGAGCGCGGTCCCAGGCTGCGTGAAAGACTGGCGCGGCTCCCACTGAAAGGTTCTTCGATCTCGCATGCCCGGCAACGCCACCTTCCGCCACAGCAACACCTCGATCCTCTCGGTCACCGGACTCCCGGCCCCAGAGGTCCGCACCTCGGCGGAGTTCGACGAACGCATCATGGACACCCTGCGCCGCAACAGGCTGGTGCCCGGCGTGCTCTCGCGCCTGGTGGGCGTCAAGGAGCGCCGGTGGTGGCCGCAGGACGTGCACTTCACCGAGGCCGCCGCCGAGGCGGGCCGCCGCGCGATGGTGGACGCCGGCATCAGGCCCGAGCAGGTGGGCCTCATGGTCAACACCTCGGTGAGCCGTGACCACCTCGAGCCGTCCACCGCGGTGCGCGTGCACGACGCCCTGGGGATGCCGCGCAGCGCCATGAACTTCGACGTCACCAACGCCTGCCTGGGCTTCGTCAACGGCATGCAGATCGCCGCCGCGATGATCGACTCCGGGCAGATCGAGTACGCCCTGGTGGTGAACGCCGAGACCAGCCGCGCCACGCAGGAGCGCACGCTGGCCCGTCTGGAGCGCGAGGACGCGACGGCCGACGACGTGCTGCAGCAGCTGGCGACGCTCACCCTGGGCTCCGGCGCGGCCGCGATGGTGCTGGGACGCACCGACCAGCACCCCGAGGGGCACCGCTTCGTCGGCGGCGTCTCCCGCGCGGCCACCGAGCACCACGAGCTGTGCGTGGGCGACTTCGACCGCATGACCACCGACTCGGTGGCCCTGCAGGACGCCGGCATCGCGCTCTCCGAGGCGCTGTGGGCCGACGCGCGGGAGGAGTTCGACTGGCAGGACATGGACCGCTACGTGATCCACCAGGTCTCCACCGTGCACACCGAGCAGGTCTGCGACCGCCTCGGGCTGGACGGCGCGAAGGTGCCGCGGACCTTCCCCCGGTTCGGCAACCTGGGTCCGGCGGCCGTGCCGTTCACCCTGGCGATGGAGGCCCCGCAGCTGGAACGCGGCGACCGCCTGCTGCTCATGGGGATCGGGTCGGGCCTGAACGCCTGCTGCGCCGAGATCGAGTGGTGAGCCCCGTGCCCCCGGCCACCGGCGACCGCGCGACCCCCCTGACCGGGCTGCCCGGGGTGGACCCCCGCTGGCAGCACCACCTGCAGCTGCCCGCCCGCGGCGACCTTCCCGCGGCCCGGATGGCCGTGCTGGACACCCACTCCCCCGCGATGGTGGCCGCCGGCGCCGACCCTGCCGCCGTACGGCACGTGCTGGTGTGCGTGCACGGCAACCCCACCTGGTCGTACCTGTGGCGCCGGGTGCTGGGGCACGCCCCGGCCGACTGGCGCGTGGTGGCCGTGGACCACGTGGGCATGGGCCACAGCGAGCGCTCGGGCACCACGCGGCGCCTGCGCGACCGCATCGACGACCTGGACGAGGCGATGGCGCAGCTGGGCGTCCTCGGCGGCGAGCACGGCGACCTGCCGGTCTCGGTGATGGTGCACGACTGGGGCGGCGCCATCGGGCTGGGCTGGGCCGCGCGGCACCCGGGGCGGATCGCCTCGGCGGTCATCACCAACACCGCGCTGTGGCAGCCGGACGACCGGGTGCCCCCGGGCATCCGGGCCGCGCGCGCCGCCCGCCTGCACCGACTGGCCACGGTGGACACCCCGACCTTCGTGCACGCCGCCTCGTGGGTGGGGCGTCCCGGCCCCGAGACGGCCGACGCCCGCGCGCTGGCCTCCCCGTACGTGCGCCGCGACCGGCGCCGCGCGGTGGGCGACTTCGTGGCCGACATCCCGCTGGAGCCCGACCACCCCTCGCGCGCGACGCTCGAGGAGGTGGCCGCCGGCGCCGCCGCCCTCGACGTGCCCGCCCTGGTGCTCTGGGGCGCGCAGGACCCGGTCTTCACCGACCGCTACCTGCGCGACCTGCTGGAGCGCTTCCCCGATGCCGACGTGCACCGCTTCGGCACTGCGTCGCACCTGGTGCTCGAGGACGCCCCCGAGGGCGTGGGCATGGCCTGGGCGTGGCTCACCGACCCCGCCGCCCGCGGGAGCGCCCGCCCGGTGGACGACGCCGGCACCGGCCGCCCGGACGGCACGGTCCTGTGGTCGCGGCTCACCGAGTGGGCGGCCCGCGAGCCCGGGGCCCCCGCGGTGGTGGAACTCACCGGGGCCGGGCGCACCGTGACCGCCGGGGAGCTCGAGCAGCGCGTGGAGCGCCTGGCCCACGGCTTGCGCCGCCACGGCGTGCAGCGCGGCACGCGGGTGGCGGTGCTCGTGCCGCCCGGCATCGACCTGACCGTGCTGGTCTACGCCGTGTGGCGGGCCGGGGGCGCCGTGGTGGTGGCCGACGCCGGTCTGGGCGTGCGTCCGATGGCGCGGGCCCTGCGCGCCGCGGACCCGCAGCTGGTGGTGGGCATCCCCGCCGGGCTCGCCGTGGCCCGCGGTCTCGGCGTGGAGGCCGAGCGCGTGGTGGTGGAGCCCGAGGCCGCCGGTGTGCGTGCCGTGGCCGCCCGCGCGGCGGGCCGGCTGGCGGACGCCGACCTCACCCTGGCGGCCGTGGAGCGCGCCGGCGAGGGCGACACCACCGACCTCGGCCGCCCGGCCCTGGACGACGAGGCCGCCGTGCTGTTCACCTCCGGGGCCACCGGCCCGCCCAAGGGCGTGGTCTACCGCCACCGGCAGCTGCTGGCGCAGCGCGACGTCATCGAGGCGGCGCTGGAGCTGCGCGCCGGGGAGTCGCTGGTGGCGGCCTTCGCGCCGTTCGCGCTCTACGGTCCGGCCCTGGGCATGACCTCGGCCGTGCCGGACATGGACGTCACGCAGCCCGACACGCTCACCGCCGCGGCCCTGGCCGATGCGGTGCACGCGGTGCACGCCGACGTCGTGTTCGCCTCTCCGGCCGCCCTGCGCAACGTGGTGGCCACGCACGAGGCCACCGCCGCCCCGCTGACCGGTGTGCGCATGGTGATGTCCGCCGGTGCCCCGGTGCCGGTGGAGCTGCTGGAGCAGGTGCGCCGGCTGGCTCCGGCCGCGTCCACCGTGACGCCCTACGGCATGACCGAGGCCCTGCCCCTGACCGTCGTGGACCCGCGCACCGTGGATCCGGCCGACCGCTCCGCCAACGCCGGCGTGTGCGTGGGCCGCCCGGTGCCCGGCGTAGAGCTGCGCATCGCCCCCTTGGACGCCGCGGGTACCCCCGCCGGGGACGACGCGCTGACCACCGAGGCCGGGGTGGTGGGCGAGGTGGTGGCCAGCGCACCGCACCTCAAGAGCCACTACGACCGCCTCTGGGGCACGCAGCACGCCACCGCCCACCCGGCCGGCTGGCACCGGACCGGCGACGTGGGCCACCTCGACGCCGCGGGCCGGCTCTGGGTGGAGGGGCGCGGCATCCACACCGTGACCACCGCCGACGGCCCGGTGGCCCCCGGCGGCATCGAGTCCCGCGTGGAGGCCCTCGAGGGCGTGGCCCAGGCCGCCGTGGTGGGCGTGGGACCCGCGGGCGGTCAGCGCGTGGCCGTGGTGGTGCGCCCCGACGAGGGGGCCGACCTGCGGTTGCACGCCGCCTCCCCAGTGGCCTCCGCCGAGTTCGCCGCCACCGTGCGGGCCGCCGCCCAGCAGGGGCCGGGCGCCGCACCGGTCGCGGCCGTGCTGGTGCGCGGGAGCCTGCCGGTGGACATCCGCCACGCCTCGAAGATCGACCGCGCCGCCCTGGCCGACTGGGCGCAGGAGGTGCTTGCCGGCGACGGCAACCGCAGCCTGCCGCAGCGCCTGCGCCGCGTGGCCGCCGCCCCGGCCCGCCTGCTGGGCCGCGTCGACCGGGTGGGTTTCCGGCCGTGACGCGGGTGCTGGTGACCGGCGCCTCCGGGATGCTCGGGGGTGCTGTGGCGCGTGCCCTGGCCGCGCGGGGTGACGAGGTGACCGTGATGCAGCGGCGCCCGTCGTCCAGCGGCCTGCGGGAGGTGCTCGGCAGCGTGGACGATCCCGAGGCGGTGCAGCGCGCCGTGGCCGGACAGGAGGCCGTGGTGCACCTGGCCGCCAAGGTGGACGTGGTGGGTCCGCTCGCGGAGTTCGAGCGCACCAACGTCACCGGCACCCGGCTGCTGCTCCAGGCGGCCCGGCGCGAGGGGGTGGCGCGCTTCGTGCACACCAGCTCGCCCTCGGTGGCGCACGCCGGTAGCGCGCTGGTGGGGGTGGGCGCCGAGCCCGCCGACCCGCGCCGTGCCCGCGGGAGCTACGCGCGCACCAAGGCCGCCGCGGAGCTGCTCACGCTGGCCGCGGACTCCCCCTCGACGGCGGTGACGGCCGTCCGCCCGCACCTGGTGTGGGGCCCCGGCGACACCCAGCTGGTGGGCCGCATCGTGGAGCGCGCCCGCGCCGGGCGCCTGCCGTGGGTGGGCGACGGGGCGGCCCTGGTGGACTCCACCTACGTGGACAACGCCCGCGACGCCCTCGTGGCCGCGCTCGACGCCCTGGCCCTCCCCCGCGGCGAGCACTCCGCCCACGGCCGGGCGTTCGTGGTGACCAACGACGAGCCGCGCCCGGTGGGCGAGCTGATCGCCGGCATCCTGCGGGCCCACGGCGCCCCGCTGCCCCGGCTGCACGTGCCCACCACCCCCGCCGGGGGCGTCGGTCACCTCGTGGACGCCGCGGTGGCCGCCAGCCAGCACGTGCACCCCATCACCGAGCCGCCGCTCACGCACTTCCTCGTGGAACAACTCACCACCGCGCACTGGTTCTCCCAGCGGGAGACCCACACGGCGCTCGGCTGGCGTCCGGCGGTCTCCCTCGACGACGGACTGGAGCGCCTGCGGGAGGCAGCGTGAGCACGTGGGACGAGGCGCGCGCCGCCCTGGCGCGCCGGGCACCGGCCGTGGGGTGGGGCCTGGCCACCGCCGCGCTGGCCACCGTCGGCACGCTGGGGGTGGAGCTGTGGCAGGCCAGCCGCCTCTCGGACGGATCGCCCGGCAACGCGCCGGACGAGAACGGCGTCTACACGCCGTCCGGCGGCCACCAGCGCGACGAGGTGGAGTCGCCCTGGGAGTTCGTGATGATGGGCGACTCGGTGGCCAACGGGGTGGGCGCCCAGCGCCCCGCGCAGACCATCGGCGCCCGGTGCGCGCGCCGCATCGCCGCCATCTCCGGCCGCCCCGTCTACCTGGAGAGCGTGGCCGTCAACGGCGTCACCTCCGTGGGGCTGGGCGAGCAGGTGGACCGCGCCCTGCGGAAGTTCCCCCGACCCGACCTCGTGCTGCTGAGCATCGGCGGCAACGACATCGCCAAGAACGCCGACTTGTCGGCCTGCCTGGTGGAGCTGCGGCGCACCGTGCTGCGGCTCCGGGCCGCCGGCGCCGAGGTGGTGGTGGCCACCTGCCCGGACTTCGGGATGATCGCCTCCCTCGGCCAGCCGCTGCGGTGGATCATGCAGGCCCGCTCCCGCCGCTACGCCGCCCGGCAGACCGTCGCCGTAGTGGAGTGCGGCGGGCGCACCGTGTCCCTGGGCGCGCTCACCACGCGCGCCTTCCTCGACGACCCCGACGCGATGTTCCACACCGACCGCTTCCACCCCTCGGCCCGCGGGTACAAGCGGGCTGCCCAGGTGCTCGTGCCCTCGCTGCTCGACGCCCTCGGCCTGCCGGTGAGCGAGCGCGACGAACGCCGTGCCGCCGGCGCGGTGGTGGAGCGCGGGGTGCCGCTGAGCCTGGAGCAGGCCGCCCTGCGGGCCGCCGCGCACGAGGGCACCGAGGTCAGGCCCGCCGAGGGTGGCCGAGGGCGCCTGCGCGCCCTGGTGCAGCGCCGGCGGCGCGACCCCGGTGACGACGCGGACACCGCGGCCCCCGCCCGGCCGGCGGAGGAGCCCCGCCCGTGACCCAGGTCACGCCCTCTGCCTAGGATGACGCCGGACGCACGCGTCCGCACCGCATCGAGGACCAGGAGTCACCCCATGCCCGAAGCCGTCATCGTCGCCGCCACCCGCTCCCCCATCGGGCGCGCCTTCAAGGGCAGCCTCACCGAGGTGCGACCCGACGACCTCGCCGCCCAGATGGTGACCGCCGCGCTGGCGCAGGTGCCCGAGCTCGACCCGCGCGAGATCGACGACTTCTACCTGGGCTGCGCCGAGCCGTGGGGCGAGCACGGGTCCAACATGGCCCGCGTGGTGTCCGTGCTGGCCGGCATGGACCACCTGCCGGGCGCCACGGTCAACCGCTTCTGCTCCTCCAGCCTGCAGACCACCCGCATGGCCATGCACGCCATCAAGGCCGGCGAGGGCGACGTGTTCGTCTCCGGCGGCGTGGAGTGCGTGAGCCGCTACGCGGACTTCACCGGGGCAGGCATGTCCAAGGTGGCGTGGCAGAACCCGCGCTTCGCCGAGGCCCGCGAGCGCACCGAGCGCATCGCCGCCGAGAACACCCCGTGGACCGACCCGCGCGCCGAGGGGCTGTTGCCGGACGTCTACATCGCGATGGGGCAGACCGCCGAGAACGTGGCCACCTCCCGAGGCGTGAGCCGCGAGCGCCAGGACGAGTGGGGCGTCACCAGCCAGAACCGGGCGCAGGCCGCCATCGAGGCCGGCATCCTGGCCCGTGAGATCACCCCGGTGACCCTGCCCGACGGCACCACCCACGCCACCGACGACGGCCCCCGCTTCGGCACCACGCTGGAGAAGCTGCAGGGCCTGCAGCCGGTCTTCCGCGAGGACGGCACCGTGACCGCGGGCAACTGCTGCCCGCTCAACGACGGCGCCGCCGCCCTGGTGGTCATGAGCGACACGAAGGCCAAGGAGCTGGGGCTGACGCCGCTGGCCCGCATCGTGTCCACGGGTGTCTCCGCGCTCTCCCCCGAGGTGATGGGCCTGGGGCCGGTGGAGGCGTGCCGCCAGGCGATGGCCCGGGCCGGCATGTCCATCGGCGACCTGGACCTCTACGAGATCAACGAGGCCTTCGCCGCGCAGGTGCTCCCCAGCGCCGACGACCTGGGCATGGACCTGGACAAGCTCAACGTGCACGGCGGCGCCATCGCGCTGGGCCACCCCTTCGGCATGACCGGCGCGCGCATCACCACCACGCTCATCAACGCGATGCAGGAGCGCGACGCCCAGTTCGCCATGGAGTCGATGTGCGTGGGCGGCGGCCAGGGCATGGCGATGATCCTGGAGCGCCTCAGCTGAGGTCAGGCGCCCGCACGGCGGCGCAGTGCGGCGAGGTCGGTGGCCAGGCGGTCACCGACCTCGCCGGCGTCCGGGGTGGCGTGCTGCCCCGCCACCACGCCGCGGGCGACGGCGGCCAGCACGTCCGGCAGCGCCGCCACCGAGGGCACGCGCACCGGGGCGGGGGGCCAGCCGTGGGCGGCGGCCTCGGCATCGGCCCACTCCTGCGCCAGGGCGGCGGCACCCTCCACCCACGCGGGGTCCACGGTGGCCCGTGCGGCGATGCGGCGGGCGCGGGCGAGCTCGGTCTGCAGGGACTCCGGCACGGTCGTCATGCTGCGCATTCTCGCGGTTCACCACCGGTTCACACGGGCTGGGCACACTGCGCGGGCACACACCCACCCCGTCCTTGGAGAGACATGTTCCGTCGCACCGCCCCCTTGGGCCTCTCGGCCGCGCTGCTCGTGGCGCTGGCCCCCGCCGCCCAGACCGCCCCCGCCCCCACGTCCGGCGAGGTCGAGCTGCAGATCCTGTCGTTCAACGACTTCCACGGCAACATCGAGGCCCCGGAGGACCCCTCCAAGGCCGGTGGCGCCGCCAACATGGCCGCGCACCTCGACCGCCTCCGCGAGGGCCAGGAGCACACCGCCACCGTGGTCGGCGGCGACAGCATCGGCGCCTCGCCCTTCCTCTCCGCGGCGTTCCGCGACGAGCCCACCATCGACGTCCTCTCCCAGATGGACCTCACCGCCGTGGCCGTGGGCAACCACGAGTTCGACCAGGGCACCACCGAGCTGCTGCGCATGCAGAAGGGCGGCTGCAAGGACGACGGCGACGGCGAGGGCGGCCGCAACTCCTGCCCGCTGCCCGACCAGCCCTTCGCCGGCGCCCAGTTCCCCTTCCTGGCGGCGAACGTCCTGTGGAAGGACAGCGGCGAGTCCATGCTGCCCAGCTACGTCATCGAGGAGTACGACGGCGTCAAGGTGGCCTACGTGGGCCTGGGCCTGGACACCACCCCGGACATCGTCTCGGCCGAGGGCATCAAGGACGTGGACTTCGTGGACTCGGCCCAGCGCGCCAACGAGCTCGTGCCCGAGCTCAAGAAGCAGGGCGTGGAGGCCATGGTGGCCGTCATCCACGAGGGCGGCGAGTCCCAGGACGGCAAGAACGTCTCCGGCGACGTCATGGACTTCAACGCCCAGCTGGACCCCGAGTACGACGCCATCGTCTCCGGCCACACGCACCAGACCTACGTGACGACCGTGGACGGCCGCCTCATCACCCAGTCCGGCAACTACGGCCAGCTGCTCACCGACGTGCGGATGAAGCTCGACCCGCGGACGAAGGACGTGGTGCCCGGCTCCGCGAAGGCCACCCAGGTGGAGGTGAGCCAGGACGTCACGCCCGATGCCGAGGTGGCCGAGATCGTTGAGCGCTACAAGGCCGTGGTGGGCACCATCGCCGACGAGGTGCTGGGCACCGTGACCGCGCAGGTCTCCCACGACCGCTACGCCTTCGGCGTCTCCTCGCTGGGCCGCATGATCGCCGACGCCCAGCTGGCCGACGAGTCCGTGGTGACCGGCGGCAAGGAGCCGGTGGTGGCCTTCATGAACCCCGGCGGCATCCGCGTGCCGGAGCTGGACCAGGCCGGCGCCGACGGCCGCACCGACGGCAAGGTCACCATGGAGGAGGCGTTCAGCGCCCAGCCGTTCAACAACTACCTGGTGTCCATGGACCTCACGGGCCGCCAGATCCACGACATCCTCACCGAGCAGTGGAGCGGCGAGAACGCTGGCCAGCCCAAGGTCCTGCAGACCTCGGCGGGCTTCACCTACGGCGTGGACGACGCCGAGACCCCGCAGCTGGTGGAGGGCACGGTGATGATCGACGGTGAGCGCGTGCCGAACGACGACTCGCGCACCTACCGCGTCGTGACCAACAACTTCCTGGCCGGTGGCGGCGACGGCTTCCCGACCTTCGCCGAGGGCCGCGACGTGTACTTCGGTGGCCTGGACATCGACGCCTTCCGCGCGTACCTCAAGCAGAACTCGCCGTACACCCCGGAGGACCCCGACGTGCCCGAGGTGGGCGCTCAGGGCCCCATCGTGGACACCGGTGCGCAGGGCCGTTCCACCGCCCCGGCGGCCGTCGGTGGCGCCGTGGCCGCGCTGCTGGCCGGCGCCGGCCTGGTCGTGGCCGGCCGTCGCCGCGCCTGAGCTCAGCGCTCCCCGCGACGGAGCCCCCGTCGACCAGCTGGTCGGCGGGGGCTCCGTCGCGTGCGGGCGGACCCGCGGGCTGCCGCTGCGTCAGTCGTTGGAGCGCAGGACGTACAGCAGGCGCAGGATCTCGATGTACAGCCACACCAGCGAGGCGATGAGGCCGTGGGCCAGCAGCCACGAGTACTTCTGCGGCATGCCGGAGGCCACGCTGCGCTGCACGGTCTCGAAGTCGATGGCCAGGGAGTAGGCCGCCAGGGCGACACCCACCAGGGCCACGATCCAGCCGAGGCCGGTGGAGTAGATGCTGGCCCCGGCGAAGAAGGCGAACCCGAGGTTGACCAGCTGGAACACGAGGTAGCCCAGGGCGATGAGGCCGAAGATGCGCATGGCGCGGCTGCTCACCTTGACCAGGCCGACCTTCCACCCCAGCAGCATGGCGGCGAAGGTGCCCACGGTGGCCACCACGGCGGTGGCCACGATGCCGTCCTGGAGGGACTCGTAGGTGGCGCTCACCGCACCGATGAAGGCGCCCTGCAACACCGCGTGCAGGAGGATCAGCGGCACGTTGACCGTCTTCATGAACCCGATGACGAAGCTCAGCAGCAGCGATCCGAACATGCCGGCCAGCCAGACCACCATGGCCAGCTGGGGCTGCGCCCCGACGACGACCCACGTGCCCGCGGCCGCCGCGAGCACGATGCCGAAGAGCACGGCGGTCTTCACGAACACGTCGTCGAGGCTGACCCGGCCGGTGCGGCCCTGGTCGACGGCCGGCGCGGCGTAGGCCTGCTCCATGCCGGCGTACTGCTGCCCGTAGGGTGCCTGGGCGTACTGCTGCTGGCCGTACGTGGCCTGCCCGTACTGCGGGGCCGCGTCGAAGTCGGCGTACTGGCCGTACCGGGGCTGCCCGGAACGGCTCTCCTTCTCCACGCGGTTCATGGTGGGGTTGAAAGCCATGGGTGTGTCTCCTTCGGGGACGTCGGGTCGCCGCCGGGGCGGTCGGCGTCCGTCGCTGGGGTCAACGCCGGGCGGGCCGGGGGGATTCCGTGCCCTCGACGGGACTCGAACCCGCACCGTGAGCCATTTTAAGTGGCCTGCCTCTGCCAGTTGGGCCACGAGGGCGGACTCAGGATAGGTGCCGCGCCGCCATGTCCAGGGCCGTGCCGTCCAGGATGTCGGACTCGCTGACCGTCACGGTGGTGATGCCGGCGGCCTGCTCCACGCGCTGGACGACGCGCTGCCACACCAGCGCCCCGGCGCCGATGACGTCCACCCGCCCCGGGTGCAGGTAGGGCAGCTCGCCCCGTTGCGCACGAATCCGCGCCGTGAGGTCCCGGGCGGCCGCACGCACCTGATCGACCGGCAGGGTGACCCCGTCGATGGCGGCGCGGTCGTACTCCGGCAGTCCCAGAGCGTGCGCCGTGGTGGTGGTGATGGTCCCGGCCACGCCCACCAGCGTGGTGACGGCCGAGAGGTCCACCACCTCGGCGGCCAGGTCGATGCCGGCGTCCACGTCCTCCAGCGCCGCGGCCACCTCCTGCGGGGTGGGCGGGTCGGAGTGCAGGTGGCGCTCGGTGAGGCGCACGCTGCCCATGTCCACCGAGCGCGCGGCCTGCACGGCCTCGTCACCGAGGACGAACTCCGTGGAGCCACCCCCGAGGTCCACCACGAGGAAGGGCCCCGGCACTCCGCGGGCGCGCAGCGGCCCGGTGGCCCCGAGGAAGCTCAGGCGTGCCTCCTCGTCGCCGGAGATGACCTCCGGAGCGGTGGTGAACCCGTGCTCGGCGAACACCGCGGCGATGGCGGCGGTGAACTCGGCGGCGTTCTCTGCGTCGCGGCTGGCCGAGGTGGCCACGAAGCGCACCTGCTCCACGGCGTGCGCGGCGCAGAGGGCGGCGTAGTCCGCGGCGGCGGCCACGGTGCGCTCCATCGCGTCCGGGGCGATGCGCCCGGTGGCGTCCACGCCCTGCCCCAGGCGCACGATGCGGTTCTCCCGGTGGGGCTGCTCGCCGGCCACCACCACGCCGTCGCGCAGGTGGGCCTCGAGCACGAGCAGGCGGATGGAGTTGGTGCCGCAGTCGACGGCGGCGACGCGCACGCCCCGCCCGGGCTGCGCGGCGCTCACCGCTCGCCCCGGGCCGCGATGGCGTCCGCGCAGCACCCGGTGTGCCACCACGGGTCGAGCGCCTCCAGGGCCTCGTCGCCGAGCGGGTTCACGCCCGGCCCGGCGGCCAGGGAGTGGGCCACGAGCACGTGCAGGCACTTCACGCGCGTGGGCATGCCGCCGGCGCTCACGTGGTCGATCTCCTCCACCACGCCCAGTGCCCGGCGGGCGGCCAGGTAGTGCTCGTGGGCGGCCTCGTAGGCCGTCGCCAGCTCGGGGTCGTCGGCCAGGCGCTGCGTCATCTCGGCCATGAGCCCGGTGGTCTCCAGCGTGGAGATCGCGCCCGTCAGGCGCGGGCAGGTGGCGTAGAAGGTCGTCGGGAAGGGCGTGCCATCCGGCAGGCGCGGCTCGGTCTGCACCACCGTGGGGCAGCCGCAGGGGCACCGGTGGGCCACGGACACCACACCGCGCGGCAGACGGCCCAGCTGGCCCTCCACCGTGCGCAGGTCGTCCTCGGTGGGCTCGCTCGGCCCGGGGAAGGTCAACTGGTCGATCACTGTGCTCCTTCGGCTGCCGGCTTCTCCTCGCCGCCCTGCAGGTCGGAGGCCGGGATGTCTGCGGGGTCGAAGCCGTCCTCGGTGATGAGGCTCGGCACCCCGTCGGGCACCGGCTGCTCCACCTCACGGACGGGGTCGCTGGGGGCCGGGGAGCCCGGCTCGGGGGCCGGTTCCTCGGCAGGCTGGGGCTCCACGGAGACACCCTGGGCGGACTGCTCCACCGAGCCCCACACCTGCTCGTACCAGGCGGCCTTCCCGCCGGTCCCGGCGTCGTGGCCGGCCTGCGCCACCTCGCCGTCGGTGAGCACGTGGTAGCGCTTCTCGCCCGGCTCGGCGTAGTCCAGGCGGGTGCGGGCCAGCTGACGCAGGTGCTCGTCGTCGCGCAGCTCGTCGCGCTGGGCCACCAGCTCGCGGGTGCGGTCCTGCTCCTGGGCCGACTCCTGCAGCGTCTGCCGGATCTCCGCGCGCTGCGTCCACCACCCGGCGAACGGCGGCACCGCGATCCACGCCGCCAGCAGCACCGTCACGAGCAGCGCCACGCCGCGCCACGGGGTGGCTCCCACCAGGGCCACCTGGGCACCGCGGCGCGCGGAGCCGGGAGCTCGTCGCGGGGTGCGCGGGTGTCCGGGGGCCATCCCCCCATTCTGCCGCACCACCCGCCCGCCCGGCCCGCTCCCCCGGACGACGACCGGCCGCCCGGACCCGAGGGTCCGAGCGGCCGGTGCGGTGACGCGGGTGTCAGCCCTTGAAGCGCGGGAAGGCCGACGCACCGGCGTACACGCCGGCGTCGTCGAGCTCCTCCTCGATGCGGAGCAGCTCGTTGTACTTGGCCACACGCTCGGAGCGGGCCGGGGCACCGGTCTTGATCTGGCCGCAGTTGGTGGCCACCGCCAGGTGGGCGATGGTGACGTCCTCGGTCTCGCCCGAACGGTGCGACATCATCGAGGCGTAGCCGTTGCGGGCCGCCAGGGAGACCGCGTCCAGGGTCTCGGTGAGCGAACCGATCTGGTTGACCTTGACCAGCAGGGCGTTGCCGGCCTGCTCGTCGATGCCGCGCTGGAGGCGGGTCGGGTTGGTGACGAACAGGTCGTCGCCCACCAGCTGGACCTTGTCGCCCAGGGCGGCGGTGATGGCCTTCCAGCCCTCCCAGTCCTCCTCGTCCAGCGGGTCCTCGATGGAGACCAGCGGGTAGGCGTCCACGAGCTCGGAGTAGTACTCCACCATCTGCTCGGCGGTGCGCTGCTCGCCCTCGAAGGTGTACGAGCCCTTCTCGGCGAACTCGCTGGCGGCCACGTCCAGGGCCAGGGCGATGTCCTTGCCCAGGGTGTAGCCGGCCTTCTCCACGGCTTCGGCGATGAGGTCCAGGGCGGCGCGATTGGACTCCAGGTTCGGCGCGAAGCCACCCTCGTCGCCCAGCCCGGTGGACAGGCCCTTCTCCTTCAGCACGGCCTTCAGCGCGTGGTAGACCTCGGTGCCCCAGCGCAGCGCCTCGCGGAAGGTCGGCGCACCGATCGGGGCGATCATGAACTCCTGGATGTCCACGTTGGAGTCCGCGTGGGAGCCACCGTTGAGGATGTTCATCATCGGCACCGGCAGCACGTGGGCGTTCGGGCCGCCCACGTAGCGGAAGATCGGCAGGTCGGCGGACATGGCGGCGGCGTTGGCCACGGCCAGGGAGACGCCGAGGATGGCGTTGGCCCCCAGCTCGCCCTTGTTGTCGGTGCCGTCCAGGGCCAGCATGTCGGCGTCGATGAGGCGCTGGTCCGAGGCTTCCTCGCCCACCAGGCGGGGGGCGATCTCGTCGATCACGGCCTCCACGGCCTGCTCCACGCCCTTGCCCAGGTAACGGCCGGAGTCGCCGTCACGACGCTCCACGGCCTCGAACTGCCCGGTGGAGGCGCCCGACGGGACGGCCGCACGGGAGACGGTGCCGTCCTCCAGCATCACCTCGACCTCGACGGTCGGGTTGCCGCGGGAGTCGAGGATCTCGCGGGCGTGGATTCCTTCGATGAGTGCCAAGGTGTGCTCCTCGTGGGTGCTCAGGACGGGGTGCGCCGCGCGCGGGGTGCGTGCGGTCCGGGGGTGAGCCTACTGGTGCCGCGCGGCCTTCTCGCGGGCCTTCGCCGCCTGGTAGATCGGCACCACCTCCTCGGCGGTGGCCACGTTGGGCACCTCCGGGTCGAACACGTGGGGGTGGCGGCGCACCACCTTGGCCTCCAGCGTGGCCACCACGTCGTCGATGGTGAACTGCCCTGCCGCGCTGGCCAGCTGGGAGTGGACCACCACCTGCCACAGCAGGTCGCCCAGCTCCTCGCAGAGGTGCTGGGGGTCGCCCTCGTCGATGGCCTCGCGGACCTCGGCGGCCTCCTCGGTGGCATAGGGGGCGAGGGACGCGTGGGTCTGGGCACGGGACCACGCGCACCCGTCCGGTGCGTGCAGCCGCGCCATGAGCTCCACCACCCGCGCCAGCGAGGCGCCGGGTGCCGCCGTCGCACCGTCGCCGCGCTGTTCGCCGCTCATGCCTGCCCCTGCGCGATGTCGTCGAGCAGCACCGCCCGCAGCAGCTGCCCGGCCCACTCCAGCACCTCGGCGTCACGCAGCGGCTGGCCGCCCACCTTGGCGGTCTTCGGCGTGGGCACCAGGAGCACGCCCAGAGCGGGCTTCACCACGGTGCCGGGATACATGCGCAGCAGGCGCAGCTCCTGGCTCTCGCGCAGCTCCACCGGCGCGAAGCGCACCTTGGACCCCATCGCGGAGATCTCGGCCACCCCGGCACGCCGCGCCAGGGTGCGCAGGCGCGCCACCGCGAAGAGGGCCTCCACCGGCTGCGGCGGGGTGCCGTAGCGGTCGGTGACCTCGGCCACGATGTCGTCGAGCTCCGCGTCGTCGCGCACTGCGGCCAGCTTCTTGTAGACCTCCAGGCGCAGGCGCTCCCCCGGCACGTAGTCGTGCGGCAGGTGGGCGTCCACCGGCAGCTCCACCTTGATCTCCGTGGGCTCGCCGTCGCCCTCGTCGCCCTCCTTGGCGCGGGCCACGGCCTCGCCCACCATCCGGACGTACAGGTCGAAGCCCACCCCGGCGATGTGCCCGGACTGCTCGCCGCCCAGCAGGTTGCCGGCGCCGCGGATCTCGAGGTCCTTCATCGCCACCTGCATACCGGCCCCCAGGTCGGTGTGGCTGGCGATGGTGCGCAGGCGGTCGTGCGCGGTCTCGGTGAGCGGCTTCTCCGGCGGGTAGAGGAAGTAGGCGTACGCGCGCTCCCGGCCACGCCCCACGCGGCCGCGCAACTGGTGCAGCTGCGAGAGGCCGAAGGTGTCCGCCCGGTCGAGGATGAGCGTGTTCGCGTTGGCGATGTCCAGGCCGGTCTCCACGATGGTGGTGGAGACGAGCACGTCGAACTTGCGCTCCCAGAAGTCGGTGACCACCTGCTCCAGCCGGTGCTCCCCCATCTGGCCGTGGGCCACCTCCACCCGCGCCTCGGGCACGAGCTCGCGCAGCCGGGCGGCCACCTTGTCGATGGTGGCCACCTTGTTGTGCACGAAGAAGACCTGCCCCTCGCGCAGCAGCTCGCGGTGGATGGCCGCGGCGATCTGCTTCTCCTCGTAGGCGCCCACGTAGGTGAGCACGGGGTGGCGCTCCTCCGGCGGAGTGGCCAGCGTGGACATCTCGCGGATGCCGGTGACCGCCATCTCCAGGGTGCGCGGGATGGGCGTGGCCGACATGGCCAGCACGTCCACCGCGGTGCGCAGCGTCTTGAGCTGCTCCTTGTGCTCCACGCCGAAGCGCTGCTCCTCGTCGATGATGACCAGGCCCAGGTCCTTGAAGCGCACCGAGGGGCTGAGCAGTCGGTGGGTCCCGATGACGAGGTCAACCGACCCGTCCTTGAGCCCCTCGAGGGTCTGCTCCACCTCGGAGTCCGGGGTGAAGCGCGAGAGGGCCCGCACGGTGACGGGGAACTGCTGGTAGCGCTCGCTGAAGGTCTGCAGGTGCTGCTGCACCAGCAGGGTGGTGGGCACGAGCACGGCCACCTGCTTGGAGTCCTGGATGGCCTTGAACGCGGCGCGCACCGCGATCTCGGTCTTGCCGTAGCCCACGTCGCCGCACAGCAGGCGGTCCATGGGCACCGACTTCTCCATGTCGGCCTTCACCTCGTCGATGGTGGAGAGCTGGTCGGGCGTCTCCACGTAGGCGAAGGCGTCCTCGAGCTCCCGCTGCCAGGGCGAGTCCGGGGCGAAGGCGTGCCCCTGAGTGGCCATGCGCGCCGAGTAGAGCTGGATGAGCTCGTTGGCGATCTCCTTGACGTGCTTGCGCGCCCGGGACTTGGTCTTGGACCAGTCCGAGCCGCCGAGCTTGTTGAGCGTGGGTGCCTCGCCGCCGACGTAGCGGGTGATCTGGTCGAGCTGGTCGGTGGGCACGAAGAGCCGGTCGGCCGGCTGACCACGCTTGGAGGAGGCGTACTCCACCACGAGGTACTCCCGGGTGGCCCCACCCACCTGGCGCTGCACCATCTCCACGAAGCGTCCCACGCCGTGCTGCTCGTGCACGATGAAGTCACCCGGGTTGAGCTGCAGCGGGTCCACCATCTTCCGGCGGCGCGAGGGCATACGGCGCATGTCCTTGGTGGAGCCCTTGACGGCCTGCCCGGTGAGGTCCTGCTCGGAGACCACGACGAGCCCCTGGCCCACCGAGGGCAGGCTGACGCCCGGCCCCCACGAGGCGGTGCAGATCTCGGCCACGCCCGCGGGTCCCTCGGGCCCGGGGGCCACCACGAGGCGGGCACCCACCTCGGCCTCGCCGAGCACCTCGGCGAGGCGCTTGGCCAGGCCCGGCCCGTCGGTGAGCAGCACCACGCGCCGCCCCGCGGCCAGCGCCGCGCGCACGTCCGTCACGGCGCGGTCCGGCTCACCGCGGTAGCTCGGCACCTCCTCGGCGTCCAGGCGCAGGTGGGTGGCGTCGTCGTCGAGCGTGTCCAGGTCCGGGGCGAACGGCGAGAGCGCCCACCACCCGGTGGTCTCCAGCGCATGCTCGCGGATCTGGGCGAGCTCCCGGTAGGCGCCCTCCCCCAGTGCTGCGGCCAGGTCCACCGGCACCTGCCCGCCGGCCGCCGCCGAGGACCACCCGGCGGTGAGGAACTCCTGCGAGGTGGTCACGAGGTCGGCCGCGCGGCGGCGGATGCGCTCGGGGTCGCTCACGAGCAGCCGCGACCCGGCGGGCAGCACGTCGAGCAGGGTCTCCATGCCGTCCACGAGCACCGGGGTGAGCGACTCCATGCCCTCGGTGGCCACGCCGGCGGCCACCGCCTCGAGCATGTCGGCCACGCCCGGCAGCTCCGGGACCAGGCGTGCGGCGCGCTCGCGCACCTCGGGGGTGAGCAGCAGCTCGCGGCACGGCGGGGCCCACAGCCCGCCGGGCGCGACCTCCAGCGAGCGCTGGTCGGCCACCCGGAACCAGCGCACCTCCTCCACCTCGTCGCCCCAGAACTCCAGGCGCAGCGGGTGGTCCTCGGTGGGCGGGAAGACGTCGAGGATGCCGCCGCGCACGGCGAACTCACCGCGCTTCTCCACCAGGTCGGTGCGGGTGTAGGCGGCCGCCACGAGGGCCTGGGCCACCTCCTCGAGGCCGCGCTCCTGACCGGCCTGCACCGAGACCGGCTCCAGGTCGCCCAGGCCGGTGGGGATCGGCTGCAGCAGCGAGCGCACCGCCGCGATGACCACGCGGACCGGGCCGTCGTGGTCGTCGCGGCCCGGGTGGGCCAGCCTCCGCAGCACCGCCAGGCGCTGGCCGACGGTGTCGCTGCGCGGGCTGAGCCGCTCGTGCGGCAGGGTCTCCCAGCTCGGGAAGACCACCACCGACGAGGGCGGCAGCACCGAGCGCAGACTGGCCGCGAGGTCCTCGGACTCGCGGCCGGTGGCGGTCACGAGCAGCACCACGCCCCCGTCGGCCTCCATCTCACGGGCCAGCGCCGCGGCCACCCACGGCCGCACCCCGGGCACGGCCGTGAGGTCCACCTCGGCGTCCCCGCGGCGGTGGATCTCCAGCATCCGCGCCAAGCAGGGCGAGGCGGCCACCTGTGCCAGCAACCCGCCCAGGGGCGGTGCGGCGTCCTGGTCGGCGGGGGTGGTGGCGGGGGCGGGCTGAGGCGTCACGGCATCGGGCACACGCCAAGGGTAGGTGCCACCACCGACACCCCGTCGGCCCCGGGTCCGGACCCCTGTGGACCGGCGGCGTGCGATGTTGCGTCCACGCCGTGGCTCGGTGAGGATCGACCCCGTGGCCCACCGACAGCGCTCCTCGTCCGTCCGCACGCCCCACGCCCGCCGAGGCGGTGGGCGTCTCGCCGGGGGGATCCTGGCCGTCAGCCTGGCCGGCTCGGCCGTTGTGCCGGCCCTCGCGCCCGCCTCGGCCGTGGCCACCCCGCACGGCGCCCGGCCCGCGACGACGGTGGTGACGGGAACGCGCGCCCTCCCGGCCACCCAGCCGATGGACCTGCCCGACCAGCTCGTCGACGACGCAGGCGTGCTGAAGGACGAGAAGGGACTCCAGCGGGAGCTCCAGCAGTTGCGCTCCGAGCACGGCCTCCAGCTCTTCGTGGTCTACGTGGAGGAGTTCACCGACTCCTCCGGCCAGGCCGTCGACGGGGAGACCTGGGCCAAGCAGACCTTCGACGCCTCCGGGCTCGGCTCCAAGGACGCGATCCTGGCAGTGGCCACCGACCAGCGCCGCTACGGCATGTACGGCGGGACGGGCACCGTGAGCCAGGCCGAGGGTTCGACCATCGAGACCGAGTACGTGGAGCCCGCCCTGGGCAAGGACGACTGGGACGGCGCCGTCGAGGGTGCCGTGCGCGGCTTCGAGGACGCGGCCACCGGCGACCTCGCCGGCGGCGGCGGGGACTCGGGCGCCGGCGGTGGCACCGGCTTCCCGGTCTGGCTCCTGGCGGCCCCTTTCCTGGTGGGTGGTGTCGTCATGCTCACGCGGATGGGGCGGCGCGGCCGCCGCGCACCGCAGCCCTCCACGGCGCCCGCCGACGCCCAGGGCACCGGCGAGACCACCGAGCAGGTCGCGCACCGCGTGTCCGAGCGCCTCGTGCAGGTGGACGACGCCGTGCGCTCGGCCGACGAGGAGGTGCGGTACTCCCGCGCCCAGTTCGGCGCGCAGGCCACGCAGGAGTTCGAGGACGCGGTGCAGGCCGCGCGGAGTCGAGCCTCCGAGGCCTTCGCGCTCAAGCAGCAGGTGGACGAGGCCCTGCGCTCCGGTGCCACCGAGGAGTCCCAGCGCGGCACCCTGGAGCGCATCGACGACCTGGCCGGTGAGGCACTGGCCACCCTGCACGCCCAGGGTGAGAAGTTCGAGCAGCTGCGCGACCTGGAGGCCCGGGCCCCGGAGGTGCTGCAGGGCATCCCCGCCCGGGCCGACGAGCTCGAGGGCCGGCTGCCCGGCGCCCGCGAGCAGCTGCGCGCCCTGCAGGTGAGCTACGACCCGCGCACCCTGGGCACCGTCGCGGGCAACATCGAGCAGGCCGAGCGCCTCATCGCCTCGGCGCGCCAGGCGGCCACCAACGGGCAGAAGGCCCTCACCGGCAGCGACCGTCGCACCGCGGTGACGGCCGCCCGCACCGGTGAGGACGCCCTCGGCCAGGCCGCCGACCTGCTCGACCAGGTGGACGGCGCCCGGCAGACCCTGGAGAACTCGCAGCACGAGCTCGCCCGCGCCATCGGGTCGATCTCGCAGGACATCGCCGATGCCGAGCGGCTGCGCCCGGGTGACGCCGCCTTGGCCCCGCTGGTGGACCGCGCCCGTCGCGCGATCGCCCAGGCCGAGGGGAGCCACTCCGGGGGCGACCCGCTGGCGGCCCTGGCCGAGCTCACCGCCGCGGAGGAGGCCATCGACGCCGCCCTCGAACCGGCCCGGACCGCCGACGACCACCGCCAGCGGGTCGCCGGGACGGTGGGCCAGCGCCTGACCCGACTCCGCGCCGCCCATGCGAGCGTCGACGAGTTCATCCGCACCCGTCGCGGGGCCGTGGGTGGTCGGGCCCGCACCGAGATCTCCGAGGCCGGGCGCCTGCTCGACGCCGCCGAGGCCCAGCTGGGCTCCGACCCGCAGGGTGCGGGCGGCCTGCTCGACCAGGCCGAGCGCCTCATCGAGTCCGCGCGGACCGCCGCCGAGGACGACCTGCAGCAGGGGCCCTTCGGGGGTGGCCCCGGTGGCCCCTTCGGTGGGGGCTACGGCGGTCGCCGCGGCGGCTACGGGGGCATCGACGTGGGCTCCCTGGTGCTGGGCGGCATCCTCTCCGGCGGGTTCGGCGGCGGAGGGTACGGAGGGGGCTTCGGCGGCGGCCACTCCTCAGGCGGCGGGGGCGGCTTCGGCGGCATCGGGGACAGCTCCGGCGGTGGCTTCGGCGGCGGCGGCCGCTTCTGAGTCCCCTCCCCACCGACCCCTGCGGCTGTGCTGGCGCCCGCAGGCCCTGTAGGACAGACTGACGACCGAGCGAACGGACGCCGCGCCCCGCGGCAGGAGAGGAACACCTCATGGTTCAGAAGCAGACGATCATCGGCCGCATCAGCACGCTGGCGCGCGCGAACATCAACGCGATCCTCGACCGCGCCGAGGACCCCGAGAAGATGCTCGACCAGATGGTGCGGGACTACACCAACGCCATCGCCGACGCGGAGGAGGCCGTGGCGCAGACCATCGCCGGCCTGCGCATGGCCGAGCAGGACCTCGAGCAGGACCAGAAGGTGGCTGCCGACTGGGGCCGCAAGGCCGCCGCCGCCTCCACCGAGGCCGACCGCCTGCGCGCCGCCGGCCAGACCGCCGAGGCGGACAAGTTCGACAACCTGGCCAAGGCCGCCATCGAGAAGCAGATCGGCTTCGAGGGCGACGTGAGCACCGCCGAGCCGATGATCACCCAGCAGCGCCAGACGGTCGAGACCCTCAAGCAGGGCCTGGTCGAGATGCGCTCCAAGCTGGACGAGCTGAAGTCCCGCCGCGACGCCCTCGTGGCCCGCGCCCGGACCGCCGAGGCGCAGCAGCAGGTGTCCGACGCGATGGGCTCGATCTCCATCCTCGACCCGTCCTCCGAGCTGGGGCGCTTCGACGAGAAGGTGCGCCGCCAGGAGGCGCTGGTGCAGGGCCGTCAGGAGGCCCAGTCCGCGACGCTGGAGGGCCAGTTCGAGCAGCTCGAGGACTCCACCAAGTCCGCCGAGGTGGAGGCCCGCCTCGCCGCGCTGAAGAACCAGCAGGGCTGACCCCCTCGACGACGAAGGAGGCCCCCACCGCACCGCGGTGGGGGCCTCCTCATGGCTGGGCGCCCGGGTGCAGCAGGTCAGTCCGTCATCGTCGACGCGTGGAAGGTCACGCCCTGGTTGGCCTCGCGCAGCACCTCGTCCACCGTCTTTCCCTGGGGGCTCGCTGCAGCCAGTCGCTCCGTGGCCCGGTCGCGCAGCTGGCCCTTCCCCTCCTCCCCGTAGAAGGCCACCGGGTAGTAGACCCAGCCGAACTCCGGGTGGACCCACTCGTCCGACATCGCCGTCCCCAGAACGAGCACTCCCCGTGCACCCTCCTGCAACCGGGGCCCGGGACCGCTGTGGCTCTGGTTCGCTGTGTTCGCCACCTGGGCGACCACCAACGACCTGGGCGTGGCATCGGCCCCGGGGGCCTCGTCGACACGCACCTCCCACAGGTCGTACTCCAGCGCCGGTGAGTCCTCCTGCACAGGATCGAGACGGTCCGTGGTCCTGATCTGCCGCAGCACCGTCGCCCGGATCGCCCCAGCACTCGTGGATCGAGTACTGGCGTCCTCCAGGTCCCGGTAGCTGGGCCCGGACGCCTCGATGTGGCGCCGTGCGGTCGACGGGGACGGTGAGGGGGACGGGGACGAGGGAGCTGGCGAACTGCTCTCGACCGAGGAGGGCGCGGTGTCGGCACCCTGCGCCCGGCCGTCGCTGCTGTCCCCGCACCCGGCGGCGATCAGTCCCACCATGACCGTCACGACGCATGTCCGCCGGCGTGAAGCTCTCATGTCAAATCCCTCACCTAGTAAATATAGTTGACGGCAGAATAGTCACGCCACGTGATATTCGCCGCACAATTGGTGACATTCGGGCCCATGATGGTGGGCCCGCCGCAAGGGCCATCATCGTGACGCAGGCCGTAGATGTGCCCCATCTCGTGCATGCCAATCTTCGCACGCATGGAACTAGACAAGCCAGCCATCGTTCTAGCGTTCCAATGCATGTACTTCTTGTTGACATGAGTGCTGGAGCAGTCATGCACCACCCAAGCCCACCAGTCATTCGACTGGTACTCGGCATCATAAACATTGAAGTCGGCCGAGGTGCTCCCGGTACCATAAAAGTGTGGCACCGACAGGCTGTCGTTCCACGCCTCACGTGCTTGGTAGGTTGCCGTTTGATAACGCGTTGTCACATCCCGGAAATGATATGAGATGCGAGTCTTGCTGCGACTGTAGTTGCAGCCCCAGTCGATCAGACTGGTGTACTCTTCACCACCGATCACCCCGGAATGCCCAACGGGCGGCCCGCCATCCGCCTTCGACCCAGCTTGAACTGGACCACCATCAAGACTAAGACATATCGCAACGCTCAGGATGCCCGCCACGTGCCACCTCACCTTGCACCTTCTGCCGAAGGACTCACTTCGAGGCTACACTGGCCACCATTGGCGCAAGTCACGAAATGATAACGGGCTCTTCGGAGTTGAGCGTGGGTCATGGGGTGAGTCCTCCGCCGATGAGGAGCATGCGGAGT
>NZ_JBHLVH010000018.1:0-22734 GCF_042433515.1 Kytococcus schroeteri
ACACCACCACGACCGGACCCGACGGCGCCACGACCGTCCACTTCCACACAGCACACCCATGACCAGCCACAGGGAGATCGAGACGCTGCGTGCCGGTGCCCGCGGCCCCGGGGAGTGCGTGACCGGGTCAGGCCAGTACGCCGCCCGGCGGGCGCTCGAGGAAGGCGAACTGCGCCACCTTGTGCCCCAGGTCCACCACGGGCCCAAGGGTGAAGCCGGCCTGCACCAGCCGCTGCACGGCGGGCGTGTTGCGCTGGTCGGGCTCGGCCACCAGCCGGAGCGCGCCGGGGTCGGCGAACACCATCGCCGCGCCCTGGGCACCCACCAGCGCCGGCAGCTCAGCGATGCCGTGCCGGCGGGGGCCGACCATCAGGTGCATGCCCACGTCGCCGGGGCGCACCTCGTAGCCCTCCCCCACCGGGTCGTGGGCAGGGTCGTAGGTCTGCCACAGGGCGACCGGCTGCCCCTCGTGGGTCACCATCCACGCGTGGTGGTGGGGGCTCGCGTCAAGCCACGTGTACACCTCCACCACGTCCTGCACGGAGTAGTCGCCCATGCCCCAGAAGCGTCCGCGGTGCTCGGTGGCCCAGGCGTGGATCACTGGCCCGTCCACCTCTGGGACCACGGGCGTGAAGACCAGCTCCGGAGGCGGCGGCGCGGAGTCCGGCTGACTGAACACGGGCAGCAGTTCCCCGGTGCGCCACGCCTCGGTCTGGTTCCGCGCGGTGGGGACGTCGAGCACGCCGTGAGCACCCAGGGGGACGGCCCACCGGCTGGCGCCCGGGTCCGCGAGGTCCAGGACCGCGCGGCAGACCGGTCCACGCACGGTCGATGCGGTGCGACCCGGCACGCTGGAGGTGGCGGCGACGCAGTCCACGTCTCCGCCCACGGGGCCGAGCGGCACCGGCCAGCCCAGCGCGTGCAGTCCGAAGGCCTGGTGCTCGGCGCCCCAGCGGTCAGCGGCCCGGTCCGCGGTGGGGAGGTGATCGGCCACGTCGTCCAAGGCCTGACGGGCGCAGGTGCGCAGCTCCTCGGGCAGCGCGGCGGCGAGGGACTCCAGCCCCAGGCCGACCCGCGCCGTCACGTCGAGCCACGGCTCGAACAGGGCCGGGAACTCGGCCCGCGCGGCGGCGGTGACGGAGGAGTCCTCGTGCAGCGGCGCCAACGCGGGCAGGGCAGCCACCCGGCGGGCCAGGGCCGTGCGCCAGCGCCATGCGAGCAGGGCCAGGTCGGACTCGGGGTCCATGTGGCCGTCGAAGTTCGCGAGCGCCTTGGCGACGGGGTGGTCAGGCGCGCCGAGAACGCTCGGACGCCCCGGGGCGTCGGGGACGCCACCCACGACGACGCCCGTGAGACGCAGCAGGTTCAGCAGGCCCTGCGACCGGGTGTCGAGTTGGATCCGGCTCAGGTCCTCGCCGGTGACCAGAGGTTCGGCGCCCAAGAGCTCTCGGATGCGGTCGGCCCGGTGGGGCGGTGCGAAGGCCTCGCCCCAGGCGGCCGTCTGGTCGCGGCGGTGGTTGGCGTGGACGGCGACGCCCTCCACCCGGCGCCACGGCTGGTGGGTCGACCATGCGGACGGGCCCGCACCGTCGCCGGACGGGGTGGGGCCAGTGGCCGGGGCCGCCTCCGGGCGAGCCACGTCGAGGACCCCCAACGGACGGCCGGCAACGCCCTCCCACAGGGAGTCCACATCGGCGACGAGCACGCAGTTGGCCGGCTCCACCCAGTGGTCCCAGGCGGTCATCGCGTCCTGGGCGGTGCGGGCGTGGAACAGCCGGGGCAGGGCCTCGAACCCGAGCCCCGGGGAGAGGTCTGCGGCCTGTCGGACCGCTCGCGCGCCCGGGTCCCCGGGGCGGCCCCAGAGGCGGGTCACGGATGCAGCGCCGGTGGTGGCGCCGGACTCCGTCAGGGTGGTGCCGGGCGTCGTCACGGCGCGGTCGTCCGACGAGAGCGGGACGAGCTGCTGGGTGCGGGCCATCGCGTTGGTGATGCACCAGGCCACCGACCCGGCGTGACCCACGTGCTGCACCCCCGGCACGCCGGGGAAGGCCAGGCCGGCCACGTCGAGGCCCGGCCCCTCGCTCCCACCGCTCGGCTCCACGGTGAGGCGCACCTGCTGGTAGACGTTCGGGGCCTCCAGGAGGCGGTGCGGGTCGCTGGCCAGGAGCGGCGCCCCGGTGGCCGAGCGGGCCCCCACGACGCCGATGGCGTTGGACCCCGACGCCTGCGCGCTCGGGTCAGCGGCCAGCCAGTCCACCCACTCCGGACCGAGCTGCTCGGTGACGTGCTCGCGCCAGAGCTGGTGCGGCCAGTCGCCGAAGAGCACCTGCTGCAGCCAGAAGACGGCCAGGCAGTCGGCGGCGTCCCAGGCGCGCCAGTCGAGCGGGTCCGCGTCCGGCGAGACCGCTTCGAAACCGGGCACGCGGCCCGCGTCGCGGCCGACCAAGGCACGCAGCTCGGGCACGTCCGCGGCGGCCACCGTGGCCAGCCCGTCGCGCACGCCCTCGGCGTAGTGCTCCACCCACTCCCGGGTCTCCGGCGTGAGGGCGGCCAGGGATCTCTCAGCGGTGGCGCGGACGCCGATGCGGTGGGCGAACCGGTCCCACTCGGCCGCGGTGCCGGCCACGGGGGCGGCCACCTCGGTCCCGGCGGCACGCAGGTGGTGCACCGCCTCGGCCCAGGTGCCGTGGGCGCGCCAGCGGTCGCTGACGAGCTGCCAGGTGCGGTCGCGGGCGGTCACCCAGCCCTGGGTGTGGAGCAGGTCGGGCTCCGTGGCGGCCACCACGTGCGGGACGCCCGCGGCGTCGCGGCGCGCCTCGCCGCGGGGCGGCGTGGGTGGGCTGGGCATGTCGTGCGGACGGGGCGGGTCGTGCGGGTGGCCCGGCTGGGGCGTCGTGCTGGTGCTGGGCGTGCCGGTCATGCCTGCCTCCCGGCGGGGTTGGGGAGGGTGCCGGAGTACAGCAGGGAGGAGCTCTGGTCGGCCAGGTCCACCATCTGCAGGGTGTTGCGCAGCTGCAGCCGGTTGAGGCACGAGTGCGCGAACTCGCCGGCCAGCAGGTCCACCCAGTGGTGCTCGGGGAACTCGGACCGGTGCTGCTGGACGCACTCGCGCACCAGGCCCCAGAACTCCTCGCCGGTGAGCAGCCCGTCGGCCTCCAGGCGCGCTGCCAGGAAGCGCAGCACGCCGTCGTACACGTCGGTGAACACCGCCAGGGCGGCCTCGTCCGCCGGCACGTCCACCACGATGCGGCGCGCCTCCTCGGGCACGGCGGCCGGGTCGCCCCCGGCCCGGGGACCGGCGAACACGGCCACCTCCTCGCCGATGTCCTTGAAGACCGCGCGCACCGGGGACCCGTCGCGCCACACCATGATCACGTTCTCGGTGTGCGGCATGAAGGCCAGGCGATGAACGGTCAGGCAGTGCACCACGGGGCGCAGGTAGGCGTGCAGCAGGCGGCGCACCCACTCGGCCGGCTCCAGCCCGGAGGCGCGCACCATCGCGCTGGCCAGGTGGTGGCCGGCGTGGTCGGTGTGCAGCACCGCGGCGAGCGTGCCGAGGGTCTCCCCCGGCTGCAGCTGCGGCACCGGCGACTCGCGCCAGAGCGCGGCGAGCATCTTGCGCTGCGCCGGCGCGGGACCGGACAGGTTGGCCTCGTGGTAGGCGTCGCCGGTGTAGCCGATGGCGGCCAGCTCCCGGAGCACGGTCAGGCCGCAGCCGCCGCGGGCGGTGGGCAGCGCGTCGGTGCGGTCCGGGTGGGACGGGTCCCCCGCGAGCGCCGGATCGCCCGAGACCACGGTGTGCACCCAGTCGTTGATGGCCGGCGTCACCTGCATGTACGCCGGCGAGAGACCGCGCAGGAAGCCCATGTTCTGCACCGAGAGCGCGGTCTTCACGTAGCACCGCTCGGGGGCGTCGGTGTTGAGGAAGGTGCGGATGGACTGCTGGGCCTGGTAACCGTCGGCCGGCCCCAGCGGCACGATGGCGCCCCGCGCCACCTCGGGCGCGAAGGTCACGGCCACCTTGTGCTCCCACTGCCAGGGGTGCACCGGCAGGTAGAGGTAGTCGGCCGGGTCGTGGCCCGCGGCGCGCAGGGTCGCCGCGAAGCGGTCGCGCGTGGGGGCGTCGAACTCCGCGGCCCAGTGCGCCTCCTCGGTGCGACCGGCGCCAAGAGACAGGTGCGCGGCCCCGCGGGCCACGGCCAGCCACAGCACCTCCACACGCTGCCCGGCCTCGGGGGCGTAGCGCTCGTGGTCGGCCAGCGACCAGCCGATGCGTCCGTTGTTGGCCACGAACGCCGGGTGGCCCTCGGTCATGGCGGCCTCCACCTGCTGGAAGTCGGCGCCCACCAGGTCGGCCGCCGGCAGGGCACGGTGCACGCGCTTCCACGCGGCGCCAGCCAGCGTGGCGGCCACCTCCTCCAGGTAGGTGCCCAGCAGGTGGTCGGGGATGCCGGCCCGCCGCCGCACCCGTGTGACCAGGCGCTGGGCGTCGACCTCCTCGGACACCTCACCGCGCACCACCTCGATGCTGTCGGGGTCCACCACCCAGTGCTCGAGCGCATGGCGGGTGGCGCGGTAACGGTAGGTGGCGGCACCGTCATCGGAGGTGACCGCGTACCAGCCGTCGCCGAGGTCGGTCGGCTCGAGGATGCGCTCGTGGGCGAACTCGCCGAGTGCCTTGGCGGCCACGTGGCGGTGGGCCCACCGCATCGGGCCGGGGGCCAGGTGCGGCGGGGTGAGGGAGACCGCCGCAGGCCGGCGGGACGACGCTGCGGGAGCGGTGGGAGAGTCGGCGGGGAGCACGTCCACGAACTCCTCGCGGCGCAGCAGCGAGAGCATCGCGCTCTTGGGGTTGCCCCCGTCGGTGAAGGTCACCTCGCCCAGCTCGCGGAACCCGACGCGCCGGTTGAGCGCACGGATGCGGTCGTTGCCCACGTCGGGCTCCACCACCACCCGGCGGGCACCGTGGTGGCCCAGGCACAGGTCGCGCACCACACCGGTCATGGCCGATGCGGTGAGCCCCGGCCGGTGCGCGGGCTCACCCGTGGCGTCGGGCGCGGGCGGGGCGACGAGCAGGTGCATGCCCCAGTCGCCGTCCACCAGGTCGAGGCCCACGGCGGTGGCCTGGTCGGCCAGCGGGTGGCGGCGGGGGTCGTAGGTCTCGGCCAGCACCATCGGCTCGCCGTCCACCGTGCCCAGCCAGGCCCACTGGTGGTCGGCGGCGTCCACCGCGGCGTAGTCGGCGGCCACGCGCTCCACGGTGTGCTCGGAGGCGCCCCAGAAGTGCGAGCGCGGGTGGGCGAACCACCGCTGCAGCAGCGGCGCGTGGGTGTCGACGAGCTCGCCCGTGAGCTCGGTCCAGGTGACCACGGGGCCCTCGATGCGGGTGGGGCTCATGCCTGGTCCCCTGCCTCGACGGAGGCGGCATCGGTGGGCGTGACATCGGTGGACGCGGCCTGGGTCCCAGCGACCAGGCCGGACCCGGCGGACGGAGCGCTCGGGTCCGGCGCGCCGAACTGCTGGAAGGCGATCTGCTGCTCGACGGCGAACAGCTCCCGGCCGGTGAGGTCGTTGAGCACCTGCGCGGCACGCCACGGGCCCATGCCCAGGTCGGGCGCCGACAGACCGTGCGTGTGTTCCTCGCCGTTGAGCACACGGATGCGGCGGGCGGCGTCCACGGTGAAGTCCAGCGCCACGTCGTACCGGCCGTCGGGCAGCCAGGAGATGCGGTCACGCACCGGCTCCAGGAAGTCCGGCACCCAGTGCTCGTACCCGGTGGCCAGGACGGTCGCGTCCGAGGTGGTGGTGAAGGGGGTCCCGGTCTCGGTGTGGCGCCAGGCCAGGTGGGCGGTGTCGCCCACGAGCTCGCTGGACTCCAGGGCGCAGGCGGTCCGCATGGTCACCGGCAGGTCGGCACCGTGTTCCACGCGGCGGCGGTACAGCGCCTCGTGGATGGCGTTCACCAGGTCGCCCGAGATGCCCTTGTACAGCGGCAGGTTCTGGCGCCCCAGCCGGTCGCGCTCGGACTGGGGCAGGCCGTGGAAGTAGCGCGTGTACTCCGGGGAGGTCATCTCCAGGGTGAGCTTGGTGTACTCCATCGGGAAGAAGCGGGGCGAGCGCGTGAGCCAGCTGAGGTGCTGCCGGCCCAGGTCGAGCCGCTCCAGCTGGTCGAGGAAGATCTCGGCTGCCGACTGCCCAGAGCCGATGACGGTGACGTGCTCGGCGCCGGCCAGGTGCTCGCGACGGTGCATGTACTGCGAGGAGTGCAGGTGGGCCGCGGCCCCGGGGGCGTCCTCGCCGACGAGGGCCCGGGCCGGTGCGGGCACGCGCGGCCGGGTACCCGTGGCGAGCACGAGGTGTCGGGTGAGGTCCGTGCGCTCGGTGGCGTCGACGGCTGCGGTGCGAGGGGCGGCCGCGGTGGCGGAGTCGGTGCCCTGGTCGACGGGGCAGCCGTCCGCGCCTCGACGGCTCGCGACGGAGGTCACCGCGAACGCGTCGGCGGCCTCGTCGAAGACCACCCGCACCACCTCGCGGCCGAACTCCACGGTCGGCTCCCCGGACGGGGCGCGCAGGCCCTCGGCGACCCAGCGGCAGTACGCGTCGTACTCGGCGCGCAGCGGGGCGAAGTCCTCGCGGATGTAGAAGGGGTACAACCGGCCGGTCTGCTTCAGCCAGTTGAGGAAGCTCCACCGGTTGGTCGGGTCGGCGAGGGTGACGAGGTCGGCCAGGAAGGGCACCTGCAGCGTCGCCCCCTCGATGAGCATGCCGCCGTGCCAGCGGAACCCGGGGGCCGCGTCGAGCACGCGCAGGTCGAGCGGGGCTGCACCGCCGGACGGCGCGCCGGCACCGCCGCGCGGGGCGTCTGCGATGCCGTCGGCCAGGGCCGCCAGCCCGAGGCCGAACGGCCCGGCGCCGATGACGAGCACGTCGTGGACGGGGGCACCGGCCGGGGCGGACCCGGCCACCGGGGCGGAACGCAGGGCGCTGCTCATCGGGCCGCCGCCTCGCGCTCGAGGGCCATTCCGGCGGTCTCGCCCACCACCGGCGCGAGCATCCGCCCGGTCTCGCGGAGGGTCTCCACCACGTCGGCCAGCACCTCCGGCGTGCTCGCCGGGTTGAGCACCGTGAACTTCAGCCACGGCCGCCCCTCGAAGGTCGTCCCGGCCACGATGGCCCCGCCGTCGGCGAAGAGCTCCTCACGGATGCGCGGGTTCAGCACGTCCACTGCGGAGTCCGAGAGGTGCGCCGGGGCGTACCGGAACACCACGGTGGACAGCTGCGGCACGGCCGCGATCTCGAAGTCCGGGTCGGCGTCCAGCAGCTGGGCCACGGCGTGCGCGTTGTCGATGGCGGTGTCGAACGCCTCCCCCAGGGCGTCCGCGCCATCGGTGCGCAGCGTCATCCACAGTTTGAGCGCGTCGAAGCGCCGCGTGGTCTGCAGGGACTTGTCCACCTGGTTGGGCACGCTGGCGGTGGCCGGGTTGAGGTACGCCGCGTGGTGGGTCACGTGGCGCAGGGTGGAGGGGTCGCGCACCAGCACGGCGCTGGCCGAGACGGGCACGAAGAAGGTCTTGTGGAAGTCCACGGTCACCGAGTCGGCCTGCTCGATGCCGGCCAGCAGCCCCCGGCGCCGACGGCTGGCCAGCAGGCCCCCGCCGTACGCGGCGTCGACGTGCAGCCACACCCCCGCCCGGCGGCACACGCGACCCACCTCCTCGAGGGGGTCCACGACGCCCAGGTCGGTGGTGCCGGCGGTGGCCACCACCGCCATCACGGCGTGGCCGGCGGCGCGCACCCGGTCGACGGTAACGGCCAGGGCGACCGGGTCGATGCGGTGGTCGGCCAGCGGCACGGGCACCACGGCATCGGGCGCCAGACCCAGCAGGCGCGCGGCCTTGAGGATGCTGAAGTGGCTGTGCGCACTGGTGAGGATGCGCAGGTCGGCCAGGTCGTGCCCGGCCGCCAGCGCCTCGCCGCGGGCCACCACCAGGGCCTGCAGGTTGCTCAGGGTGCCCCCGGGGGTGAACACGCCGTCGCCGGCCACCAGGCCGAGGCGCTCGCAGGTCCACTCCACGAGGCGGCACTCCATGGCGGTGGCACCCACGCTCTGGTCCCAGGTGTCCACGGACGGGTTGAGCGCGCTGGTCACCACGTCGGCGGCCACGGAGCTCAGGGTCACCGGGCAGTTCAGGTGCGCCACGTATCGGGGGTCGGCGAAGGCGATGCTGTCGCGCACGAACAGGTCGTCGACCTCCTGCAGCACCTCGGCCAGGCCGCCGGGGGCGGGGGTGTCGAGGTCGACCCCCTCGACGCGCGCCACCACCTCATCCACGGGGGCGGCACGCCCACCGGTGGCGGGGCGGTCGGTGCGCCCCAGGTGGCGTTGCACCAGCTGCGCGGCCTGCTGCACGGCGTCGGCGTAGGCCGGGCCGGAGGCGGAGGTGAGGAACATGCGTGCCTTCCTGGTCGATGCGGGGGACGGTGCGGCCACCGACCGGCGGGGTGGGGCGGACACCGGGCCGCATGGCCGGGTCGGCCACGTGACCGAGGCCGCACCCTGCCACACAGGTTAGGCTTGCCTCAACAGCACTCCCGCGCGGCGGGTCCCGATCCCACGGAGGAAGCACATGCATCGCGGCTGGCAGGGCGCCGTCCTGAAGGTCTACGGCGCCAAGGACTTCCGGGTCCGCGTGCTCGAGTCCACACAGGTCACCCCCACCTTCGTGCGGCTCCGGCTCGAAGGCGCCGAGCTGCTGCGGGCCGTGGAGTGGCACCCCACCATGTGGGTGCGGCTGTGGTTCACCGACGACCGCGGCAAGCCCCACCAGCGCGCCTACACGGTCATCGACCCGCAGGCCGACGGCACCTTCAGCATCGAGGTGCACGTGCACGACGGCGTGGCCGCCCGCACCTTGGCCGGCGCCGCACCGGGCCTGGAGCTCGAGGCCACCGTGCAGGGCACCGGCTTCCGCGCCCCCGACGGCGAGGTGGAGCACCTGCACCTGGTGGGCGACGCGGCGAGCATCCCGGCGATCCGCACCGTGCTCGACGCGCTGCCCACCACACCGGCCACCGTCTGGCTCGAGGTGCAGGACGCCTCCGAGCAGCGCATCCACGTCACGTCACGGGTGGACGTGGAGGTGCACCGCCTGGAGCGCGGCACCGGCCGCCACCTGCCCGATGCCGTGACCTCCGCCGTGGCCGCCCGCCGGGAGGCCGGCCACGACCCGGCCGACGACTGGTTCTGGCTGGCCCCGGAGGCCGCCACCTGCCGCGAGCTGGGCAAGCACCTGCGCAAGGAGGTCGGCGTGCCCAAGGAGCGCGTGACGGCGCTGGCCTACTGGCGCGCCGCCTGAGGGTCCGTCCACCCCAGCAGCGCGACGAGCTCGGCGACGGCGGCCCGGGACTCCTCGGGCGACCCGGGACCCGACCGCTCCCGCAGCACGAGCCCCTGGACCGTCGCCAGTGCGATGACCGCCTGCGCCCGCACCCCGCCCGAGGTGGATGCGGGCGGACCACCGACGGCCTCCCGGCTCTCGACGAGCCAGTCGGTCAGCCACGGTGGAGCCACCCCGTCGACCCAGATCGCGTCGTGGAGCCCCGGCCGCTCACGGGCGAACCACACGAGGTGCAGCAGGAAGGCCTCGGGGGTGGGGAGCCCGTCGAGGACCTCGAGCTCGTCGCCCAGCACCTGCACGGCGCGCCGCGTCACCTCCTCCCACAGGTCGGCCATGGACCCGATGGACTCGTAGAGGACCGGTTGGCTGAACCCGACCCGCGCCACCAGGGCCCGCGTCGTCACCGCTGCGCGGCCGCCCTCGCACGCGAGCGCCGTCGCTGCGCTGACCGCGGCCTGCCACCGTTGCTGCCGCAGCTCCTCACGTCGCCTCGCCCTGCGCGCCGCCCGTGCCTTCTGCCCGCCCACCGGGCCAGCGTCGCACCACAGGCCGGCCCCACGCCGCGCGTCGTCCACAGGCGGGGATGCACCGCGGCCGGCAGGGCGTCACACAGCTCCGCGCGGTGGCGGCGGCGGCCCGGGGCGACGGCGGCCCGGGGCGACGTCAGGGGTGACCCCATGGAGACGTGACCTATCGCGCGATAGGTCGACCGAAACGCAGGCGGGCGACTGGGAATCGGTCGACCTATCAGCTGATAGGACACCCCTCCCGCGAGGGCACTCCCACGCCCGGGGAGCCTCGGAGGTGCCACGATCCCGCCACGCACCGATTGGGGCCGGACCGGGCCGCGCACCTACCCTCTGCGGATGCCGACCGACCCCGCCGCCGCGACGACGCGCGCCCGCCGCCTCGTCCTGGCCCTGGTGGCGGTGGCGCTGCTGCTCGGCGGCCTGGCGATGTGGCTGCAGCACGGAACGCACGCGGGTGACCCCGGAGCCACGCCGACCGAGCGGGCCACCGCCGAGCGCGACCCACTGCGCGAGCTGCCCGGCGTCCAGGAGGTGGAGGACCTGGGCCCGGACGCCACCCCGCGCGAGTGGGCCGACCACCGCCTGTGGACGCTCACCCCCTCGGCCGTCGACCACGCCGACCAGCTGGCTCCTCGCCTCGAGTACACCCCGGAGGACCCCACTGAGGACGCGACCGGGAGCACCCGGAGCCGCCCGACCTCCACCGCCGGCGTGGTCTACGACATGCCCGCGGCCGACGCGCGACTCGTGGCCCACCAGCCGGCCGTGGACGGCGAGACGGTGGACTGGTGGCTCGACCTCGTGGGGCGGGCCCGCGACGTCGACCCCGCCGCCGAGGTGTCCTGCCAGGTCGAGGGCGACGCCACCTGCGCCGTACGGACCGCCGACCCCGACGGCGTCCGCGTGGCCCTGGCCACCGGCTTCCCCGACTTCGAGCGGTACCTCGCCGGCATCACCGACGAGCCCTCCCACACCGCCCTGGTCACGGTCAACGGCGATGCCGTGTGGCAGCGGTCCAGTCCTCCCGCAGTGCCTCGATGACGCGCGCCGCCGCCTCGGTGGCGTCGAGCTCCCCGCGGGTGACCGCGCCCTCCCACGCGCCCCGGCCCTCCGCCACGGACGGCGTGGTCCGCGCGGCGGCACGCAGCTCGGCATCGACCATGGACCACATCCAGTCCCGCTGCTGGGCCGCCCGCCGCGTCTCCAGCCGCCCGGCCGAGACGAGCCCCTCCCGGTGGTCGAGCACGGCCTGCCACAGCTCGTCGAGCCCGTCGCCGGTGACCGCGGAGCAGGTGAGCACCACCGGGGTGTCCTCCGGTCGCATGAGGTGCAGCGCCTGCCGCAGGTCGCGGGCGGCCACGCGGGCCTCCGGGGCGTGGTCGCCGTCGGCCTTGTTGATGGCCACCACGTCGGCCATCTCGAGGATGCCCCGCTTGATGCCCTGCAGCTGGTCACCGCCGCGGGCCAGACCGAGCAGCAGGAAGGTGTCCACCATGCCGGCCACGGCCACCTCGGACTGCCCCACGCCCACGGTCTCCACGACCACCACGTCGTAGCCCGCGGCCTCCAGCACGAGCATCGACTCGCGGGTGGCCCGGGCGACGCCGCCGAGGTGGTCGCCGGTGGGGCTGGGCCGCACGAACGCCTCGTCGCGGGCGGCCAGCGCCCCCATCCGGGTCCGGTCGCCCAGGATGGAGCCGCCGGTGCGGGCGCTGGAGGGGTCCACCGCCACCACGCCCACGCGGTGCCCGGCGTCGATGAGGCGCTGCCCCAGGGCGTCGATGGTGGTGGACTTGCCCGCCCCGGGGATGCCCGAGATGCCCACGCGCACGGCGCCCCCCGTGGCCGGCGCGATGCGGCGCAGCAGCTCCTTGGCCGGCTCGCGGCGGTCCGGCCGCATCGACTCCACCAGCGTGATGGCGCGCGCGACGGCCCGGCGGTTGCCCGCCAGGACGCCCTCGGCCAGCGCCGCCGGGTCCACCGCCGTCACGGTCAGGCGCCGGTGGGGTCGGTGGCGTGCCCGGCCTTGCGACGCAGCGTCCCGATGAGGTCCACCGCCGCCTTCGCGATGACGGTGCCCGGCGGGTAGATCGCGTCCGCCCCGGCCTCGCGCAGCTCGGCGAAGTCCTGCTCGGGGATCACGCCACCGACCACGATGCACACGTCCTGGCCGTCGAGCGCGTCGAGCTCGGCCCGCAGCGCCGGCACGAGGGTGAGGTGCCCGGCCGCCAACGAGGACACGCCCACCACGTGCACGTCGGCCTCCACGGCCTGACGTGCCACCTCCTGCGGGGTCTGGAAGAGCGGGCCCACGTCCACGTCGAAGCCGAGGTCGGCGTACGCGGTGGCCACCACCTTCTGGCCGCGGTCGTGCCCGTCCTGGCCCATCTTGGCCACGAGGATGCGCGGGCGACGGCCGTCCTCCTCGGCGAAGGCCTCCACGGCCTCGCGGGCGGCGTCGATGGCGGCGTCGTCGCCGGCCTCCTTGCTGTACACACCGGAGATCGTACGGATCTGCGCGGTGTAGCGGCCGAAGACCTCCTCCATCGCGTCGCTCATCTCGCCCACGGTGGCGTGCGCCCGGGCGGCCTCGATGCACAGGGCCAGCAGGTTGCCGTCACCGCGTGCCCCCTCGGTGAGCGCGGTCAGCGCGGCCCGGCAGGCGTCCTCGTCGCGCTCGGCGCGCAGCCGCTGCAGCTTCTCCAGCTGCTCGGCGCGCACGCGGGCGTTGTCCACCTTGAGGATCTCGATGGGCTCGTCCTCGTCCACCGGGTAGAGGTTCACGCCCACCAGCGCCTGGCGGCCGGAGTCCAGTCGCGCCTGGGTGCGGGCGGCGGCCTCCTCGATGCGGAGCTTGGGCAGCCCGGCCTCGATGGCCTGGGCCATGCCGCCGGCGGCCTCCACCTCCTGGATGTGCGCCCACGCCCGCTGCGCGAGGTCGTGGGTGAGCGTCTCGATGTACGCGCTGCCGCCCCACGGGTCCACGGTCTGGGTGGTGCCGGACTCCTGCTGCAGCAGCAGCTGGGTGTTGCGCGCGATGCGGGCGGAGAAGTCCGTGGGCAGCGCGATCGCCTCGTCCAGGGCATTGGTGTGCAGGCTCTGCGTGTGCCCCTGCGTGGCGGCCATGGCCTCGATGCAGGTACGCACCACGTTGTTGTAGACGTCCTGGGCGGTCAGCGACCAGCCGGAGGTCTGGCTGTGGGTGCGCAGCGACATCGACTTGGGGTTCCTCGGCTCGAACTGCCGCACCAGGCGCGCCCAGAGCAGCCGGGCCGCGCGGAGCTTGGCCACCTCCATCGAGAAGTTCATGCCGATGGCCCAGAAGAAGCTCAGGCGCGGCGCGAAGGTGTCGACGTCCAGCCCGGCCTCGATGCCGGCGCGCAGGTACTCCACGCCGTCGGCCAGCGTGTACGCCAGCTCGAGGTCCTGCGTGGCCCCGGCCTCCTGGATGTGGTACCCGGAGATGGAGATCGAGTTGAACCGCGGCATGTGCGCACTGGTGTGGGCGAAGATGTCGCTGATGATCCGCATCGACGGCTCGGGCGGGTAGATGTAGGTGTTGCGGACCATGAACTCCTTGAGGATGTCGTTCTGGATGGTCCCCGAGAGCTGGTCCTGGCTCACCCCCTGCTCCTCGGCCGCGACGACGTAGAGCGCCAGGATGGGCAGCACCGCGCCGTTCATGGTCATGGACACGCTCATGCGGTCCAGCGGGATGCCGTCGAACAGCTGGCGCATGTCCAGGATGGAGTCGATGGCCACGCCGGCCATGCCCACGTCACCGGCCACGCGGGGGTGGTCGGAGTCGTAGCCGCGGTGGGTGGCCAGGTCGAAGGCCACCGAGAGGCCCTTCTGCCCGGCGGCCAGGTTGCGGCGGTAGAACGCGTTGGACTCCTGCGCGGTGGAGAAGCCGGCGTACTGGCGCACCGTCCACGGCTGGTTGACGTACATGGTGGGGTACGGGCCGCGCAGGTAGGGCGGGGCACCGGGCGCCGTGTCGAGGAAGTCCAGGCCGGCCAGGTCGGAGGCGTCGTACACCGGGGGCACGTCGATGCCCTCGGGCGTGGTCCACGGGGCGCGCTCGGCACCAGTTCCGCACCGGTGCGGAACTCGACTGTCGAGATCGGCACCGGTGCGGTTCTCGCCGATGGCGCGCTCGGCGTCGGCCGGGGTCGCCGCCTCGGTGCGGCGCTCCGGGGCCGGCACGTCGTGGAACGCCGGGAAGCCCGCCGGCACGCCGGGCTGCTGGGTCGGGGCACTCATCGGGAGACTCCCATCGCGTCGAGGAGCTGGGTGAGGAAGGCGATGACGTCGTCGCCGGTGGCCACCGACGAGTCCGCCGAGGGCAGCTCGGAGGCCTTGCCGGCCACCACGACGCCCCCCACGCCCGCCCCACGGAGGGCGGCGGCCACGGCCTCGCCGTGCTCGGCGTTGGCGGCCGGCGCGGCGGCCACGACGGCCACCGGCGGCACGCGCTGCTCGAAGGCGGCGTGCAGCGCGTCGGCCACGGCCGCGTCCAGGTCGTCGGCGGCGGGGTCCACCTCCACGGCCACCGGCACGATGCCGGCCACGCCGAGCACGTTGGCGGCGAAGGTCTCGCGCGGACCGAAGTCCTTGCGGGCCCCCACGCACACCAGCGCCACGGTGGGCCGCTCGGCCTCCAGGGCGGTGGCCGCGGTGCGGTCGCGGAGCATCTCGAAGGGCAGCGAGTCCCAGCTGCGCGGCAGGGCCAACTCGGCGGCGGCCTCCTGGCCGGTGGCAGCGTCGGTGCCCGTGGGGGCCACCGCCTCGGCGCGGGGAGTGCGCTGCAGCGGCACCTCGCCGGCCAGTGGGAACATCGAGACGCCGGTGAGGCCCAGCTCGCGGGTGGCCAGCCGGTCCAGACGCATCTGGTCCACGGCCACCACGTTCCTGCGCAGCAGGGCGCGCATACCGGCATCGGCCAGGCCGCCCCCGGACTCCAGGCCCTGGACGTACCTCCAGGCCAGGTCCACGTAGTGGTCGGTGAGCGACTCCACGAACCACGCGCCACCGGCCGGGTCGGTCACCGCACCCACGTGGGCCTCGGCGGCCAACAGGGTCTGGGTGTTGCGGGCCACGCGGCGGCTGTGCGCGTCGGGCAGGCCGGCGGCGGTGTCGTAGGGCAGCACGGTGATCGCCTCGGCCCCGCCGGCGGCGGCGGCGAAGCACGCGATGGTGCCGCGCAGGATGTTCACGCTCGGGTCGTCGCGCGTGATGATGCGGCGGCCGGTGACGGCGTGCTGGCGGGCGGCGGCCACGGCCGGGTCGCGGTGCCAGTCGGCCCCCTCGGCGGTGGCCACCTGCTCGGCCACGTGCGCCCACAGCCGACGCAGGGCGCGCAGGCGGGCGATGGTCTGGAACTGCTGCTGGGTGGCCGAGACGCGGAACTCGACGAGCCGGAAGGCGTCCCGGGCCGCGATGCCGGCGCCCACCAGCAGGCGCACGGTGGCGATGCCGGTGGCCACCGCGGCGGCGAGCTCCTGCACGTTGGAGGCGCCCGCCTCGTGCCACGGCAGCGTGTCCACGGTGACCGCCCGCATCGGGGCCAGGTCGCGCCCCTCGGCGAGGTCGAGGGCGGCGCGCACCACGGCGAGGGAGTCCTCGTCCAGCGTCACCGGGCCCTCGTGCCCCTCCACCGCGGCGTGGCCCACCGGGTCGAGACCGAAGGAGCCCTGTGCCGAGGCCTCGGGGGCCTGGGTGAGCACCTCGCGGCCGGCGAGGAGGTCGGCGAGCGCCCGCGCCCCGGCGATGGAGGCGTGGCGGTCGGGGGCGGCCAGCGAGACCGGCGCGAGGTCGGTGAGCACCGGCTCCAGCGCGGTGGCCAGCTGCTCGGGCGCGATGCCGGTGCGCCCCACCACGAGGTGCACCGAGCTCACGCCGTGCTCGAGATCGGCCGCCACCTGCTCGGCAGTGCGGGCGGCGTCGGGGTCGTCGAAGGCCTGGCGCACGTCCCACGGCAGCTCGGCCGGTCGCACGGACCCGCCCCGGGTGAAGGGGAACTCGCCCGGCGCCTCCAGCGGCACCGACGGGGAGCTCGCGCCGGTGTAGAGCGGCTCCACGCGGTAGTCGTCCAGGGTGCGGGTGCGCAGCGAGTCGACCGCGTCCTCGACGCTCAACTGGCGCCCCTCGCCGCGCGGCTTGTTGACGACGGCGGCGGCGCTGGCCTCCCAGGACTCCACGGAGCGGGCGTCGAAGCCCTCCATGAGGTCGATGTGGGCCTCCCCCACGTCCGCGGGGGGCGCCTCGGGCGTCGCCTCGGTGGCGGCGGCGGACGGCTCGTTCATGGCACCTCTCTTCACCAGGGGACGGGCACAGGATAGTGACCTGCGCCACGCCCGCTGCACGCGGTGCCGCGGACCGGCGACCGGGCCCCCGTGGCGGTCAGCCCAGGCCCTCGAGGAGCTCGGCCTCGGCGGCCAGCAGGTAGGAGCGCATGTCCCCGGCCGCCTGCTCCCAGGCGCCGTCGCGCATCGTCTCGGCCAGGCTCCGGTTGGTCTCCACGAAGTGGGCGTGGAGCGCACCAGGCAGGTCGAGGGAGCGGAAGGCCAGGCGGGCGTGCGCCAGGAGGGGGGCCGCGGCCGCATCGAGCACCGCCGAGCCACCCAGGCGCACCACGGCGGCGTGGAAGTCCATGTTGAGGTCGCCCACCAAGCGCCACTCCTGGCGCTCCGCGGCGTGGAGGGCACGGGCGGTCACGTCGAGCACCTCGGCCGCGACGCCGGGCCCGCTGAGGGCATGGGTGCGGGCCTGCTCGTGCAGCACGCCGCACTCCAGGATGCGGCGGGCGGTGTAGAGGCGGCGCACGTCCTCGGCGGTGGGGGCGGCCACGAACACGCCACGGTTGGGCTCGTGGCGCACCAGGCCGTCGCCGGCCAGCTCGCGGAAGCCCTCGCGCAGGGTGTTGCGGGAGACCCCCAGCCGGCCGGCCATGTCCAGCTCCCGGAGATGCTCGCCGGGCCCGATCTCGCCGGCCGTGATCATGGCGCGCACCGCGGCGGCCACCCTCCGGCGGGCGGGCACGGAGGCGTCGGACCTGGCGAGGGACGCTCGGGGGCTCAGGGATTGCGCGGTCATCGCCTGCATTCTGCCCTCCTGGGACGGGGACCGCCTCCGGGCCCCGCGGGAGGACGGACGAGCCGCGACGGGGGCGCCCCATCGGTCAAGGGAGCGTCACGGTTGGGTCACGATCGCCCCGGACCACCTGCACGCATTGTTCAACAATGCCTACGCTACGGCCCATGAACACCCTCGACCCCCAGTCCTCCGGCGGCGCCACGCTCGCCGACGAGGGCACCGGTGGCACCACGGACGCACCCGTCCGCGACCGCAAGGCCACCCGCACCGCACTGCTCGGCGCCATGTTCCTCATGGCCACCAGCGCCATCGGCCCCGGGTTCATCACCCAGACCGGCCAGTTCACCGTCAAGCTCGGCGCCGCGTTCGCCTTCGCGGTGCTCGTGTCGATCCTCATCGACATCGCCCTGCAGCTCAACGTGTGGCGCGTCATCGGCATCAGCGGCCGCCGCGCCCAGGAGCTGGCCAACGAGGTCCTGCCCGGTCTGGGCTGGGTGCTCAGCGCCCTCATCTTCATCGGCGGCCTGGCGTTCAACGTCGGCAACGTCGGCGGCTCGGGGTCCGGCCTCAACATCCTGCTCGGTGTGAGCCCCGCGGTGGGTGCGGCGATCTCCTCGCTGCTGGCCGTGGGCATCTTCCTGAGTGCCTGGGCCGGTGCCGCCATGGACCGCGTCGTGGTCTTCCTCGGCGCGCTGATGATCGCCCTCACGGCCTACGTGATGTTCGTGTCCAAGCCCCCGGTGGGCGAGGCCCTGCAGAACACGGTGGCCCCGAGCACGATCGACGCCACCGTCATCACCACGCTGGTCGGCGGCACCATCGGCGGCTACATCATCTACGCCGGCGCGCACCGCCTGGTGGACTCAGGCAACACCGGCATCGAGGCCGTCCAGGACATCAGCCGCAGCTCCCTGCTGGGCATCCTGGTCACGGGCCTGCTGCGCGGCCTGCTCTTCCTCGCCATCCTCGGCGTGGTGGCCGCCGGCCACGACCTGAGCCAGTCCGCCTCGGTGGCCGGCGACGCCTTCACCATCGCGGCCGGCGACGTGGGCCGACGCCTCTTCGGCCTGGTGTTCTGGGCCGCCGCCATCAGCTCGGTGGTGGGCTGCTCGTACACCACGGTGTCCTTCCTCACCTCCTCCAGCGGGACCTCCACCCGGGTCCGCAACGGCGTCACCATCGCGTTCATCGTGGTGTGCACCGCCATCTTCCTGGGCCTGGGCGCCGCCCCGGCCACCCTGCTGGTGCTGGCCGGCACGCTCAACGGCGTGCTCATCCCGCTGGGCATCGCCGTCATGCTCTGGGTGGCCTGGTTCCGCCGCGACCTGCTGCACGGGTACGTGTACCCCAAGTGGCTGCTGGTCATCGGCTCCGTCGCCTGGCTGGTCACGGTCTGGCTGGCCTACGTGACCGTGAAGGCCAAGTGGCCGGAGCTCGTCGCCCTGTTCAGCTGACACACCCCGCACCATCCCCCGGGCCGGGGCGTCCACACCGACGCCCCGGCCCCACCCACGAGGAGGAGTCCCCATGACCGCCACCATCGACCTCAACGCCGACCTCGGAGAGGGCCTGGGCGCCTGGACCATGGGCGACGACGCGGCCCTCCTGGGCGTCGTGAGCAGCGCCAACGTGGCCACCGGCTTCCACGCCGGTGACCCCACCATCATGCGACGCACCTGTGCCGCGGCCGCCGAGCGCGGCGTGAGCGTGGGCGCCCACGTGGCCTACCGCGACCTGCACGGCTTCGGCCGCCGCGCCCTGGCCGTGGACCCCGAGGACCTCACCGCCGACGTGCTCTACCAGGTCTCCGCCCTGGAGGGCATCGCCCGCGCCGCCGGCACGCAGGTGGCCTACTGCAAGCCGCACGGCGCGCTGTACAACACCATCGCCAAGGACCCCGCGCAGGCCGCCGCCACCGCCGAGGCGCTGGCCGCCTTCCGCCCCGGCCTGACCGTGCTGGGGCTGCCCGGCACCCCCTGGCAGGAGGCCGCCGAGGCCGCCGGGCTGCGCTTCGTGGCCGAGGCCTTCGCCGACCGCGCCTACACCCCGGCCGGCCAGCTCGTCCCCCGCTCCCAGCCCGGGTCGGTGCTGCACGACGTGGACGAGATCACCGCCCGCTGCGTGGCCATGGCCCGTGGCGAGGCCGTCACCGACGTCGAGGGCGGCCAGCTGGTGCTCACCCCCGGGTCCATCTGCGTGCACGGCGACACCCCCGGCGCGGTGGAGATCGCCCGCGCGGTGCGCGCCGCCCTGGAGCAGGCCGGCGTGACCCTCGCCCCCTTCGCAGCCACCCCGGGTCGGGAGGGCTGATGCGCCTCCTCGACTCCGGCACCCGCGCCCTGCTGCTCGACCTCGACGGGCTCGACGACGCCCGCACCTGGCACACCGCACTCACCCGCGCCGTCGGGGCCGGGGAGCTCACCGGCGTGGCCGACGTCGTGCCCGCCGCGAGCACCGTGCTCGTGGTGGCCGCCACCCCCGCCGACGTGCCCGGCCTCCGCGCCGGCATCGAGCAGCTGACCGAGCGCGGTGTGGACGCCGCGGCCACGGCCGCCGACGACGCCCCGGTGGTGACCGTCCCCGTGGTCTACGACGGCGAGGACCTCGCCGAGGCCGCCGCCGCGCTGGGCATCGAGCCCGCCGAGCTGGTGCGCCGCCACACCTCCGAGGAGTGGACCGTGGCCTTCGCCGGGTTCGCCCCCGGGTTCGGCTACTGCGTGGGCCGCGAGTTCGCCTGGGACACCCCCCGCCGCTCCGAGCCCCGCACCCGCGTGCCCGCCGGGTCGGTGGCCCTGGCCGGGGAGTTCACCGCCGTCTACCCGCAGGACTCCCCCGGTGGCTGGCAGCTCATCGGCCGCACCGACGCCGTCCTGTTCGACCCCGACGCCACCCCGCCCGCCCCGATGCGGGCCGGCGTCCGCATCCGCTTCGAGGAGGTCACCCGATGAGCCTGCGCGTCATCACCCCCGGCCCCCTGACCACCGTGCAGGACCTCGGCCGCCCGGGCCGCTCCGACATCGGCGTGGGCCCCTCGGGCGCGGCCGACCGCGCCGCGGCCGCCCTGGCCAACCGCCTGGTGGGCAACGGCCCCGGCGCGGCGGTGCTGGAGACCACCTTCGGCGGGCTCGAGCTCGAGACCACCACCGACGTCGTGGTGGCCGTCACCGGCGCCCCCTGCCCCGGCGCCCCGATGTCGTCGACCACCCGGCTGCGCGCCGGCCAGCGGCTCACGCTGGGCCCCCCGGCGACGGGGCTGCGCACCTACGTGGCCGTGCGCGGCGGCATCGACGTGGAGCCGGTGCTCGGCTCGCGGAGCACCGACCTGCTGGCCCGGCTGGGCCCCGACCCGCTGGCCGAGGGCGACGAGCTGCCGGTGGGCGACGACCAGGACCCCGAGCTGTACGGCGTGGACTGCGCCCCCGCCCCCACCCCCACCGGCGACGTGGTGCGCCTGCCGCTGGTGCGTGGACCGCGCGACGACTGGTTCGGCGACGCCGGGTGGGCCGACCTCACCGGCCGCACGTGGACCGCCTCGAGCGACAGCAACCGCGTGGGCCTGCGCCTGGAGGGCGAGCCGCTGCGACGGGAGCGCGAGGGCGAGCTGGCCAGCGAGGGCATGACCCGCGGCGCCGTGCAGGTGCCGCCCAGCGGCGAGCCCGTGGTCTTCCTGGCCGACCACCCCATCACCGGTGGGTACCCCGTCATCGGGTACGTGTGCGACGAGGCGCTCGACCTGGCCGCGCAGGTGCGCCCCGGGCAGGGCGTGCGCTTCCTCGGCTGAGCCCGGGCGCCGTGAGGGGTGTCAGCGGGCGTCGGCGCGCAACTGCGCGGACACCTGCTCCACGGCCGGCTCCCAGGCCTGGCCGGTGAGACGGGCGAGCTGGCGCACCATCATCGCGAAGTAGGCGTGGAGCCGGCCGAAGGCGACCCCGAAGCCCAGCTCCCGCCCCAGCTCGGCCAGGCGCTCCTGGCCGGCCCTCCCGCCCAGCGCGGCACCCAGCAGGGCCAGCGACTCGGCCTGGTGACCGGCGCGCTCGCGCTCCTGCTCGTCGGTGGAGTCCAGCATCCGGCGGGTCAGCTCACCGAAGGTGTCCTGGATGGCACCACCCACCACGAGCTGGTCGGGGGTGGTGCCCAGCGCGCGGCCCAGGGCGACCGGGTCCGGCAGCCAGCCGCGCTGCTCGTCGGTGAGGGACTCCCCACGGTCCACCAGCTCGCGGGCCACGCGGATCTGCGCGGCGTGCGCGGCCATGGCCGTCAGGAAGAGCACCGCCGGCTGGCCGAGGCGGTCCCCCAGGGCCAGCACCTGCTCGTGGGAGAGGCTCGGGTCGCCCAGCACGTGCACCACGTCCTGCAGCAGCTCGGCGGTGGTGGCGCGCTCGGTGGCGTCGGGGGTCTGCTCGGTCATGGGTGGCTCCGATGGGGGGCTGGCGCGGCGTCCGCCGCGGACCGGGCGGCGTGCCCGGCGCGGGCGGGAGGGGCGGGTCGCGTGGAGCCTACGCCCCCTCCTCGAGGGCGGCGCGCGCCTCGGTGAGCCGCAGCAGGACGTGCAGCTCCAGCGCCCGGCCGGGGCGCCGCCAGTCCGCGCCGATCAGCCCGTCCACGACCGCCAGGCGCTGGTAGACGGTGTTCACGTGCACCCCCAGGGCCGATGCGGTGGCCCCCGGGCTGCCGCCGCAGTCCAGGAAGGCCGCCATGGTGCCCAGCAGCGGCACCCCGCGGCGCGCCTCGTGGGCCCGGACCTCGCCGAGCTGCCGCTCGAAGGCCTCCCGCAGGCGGCCACGCCCGGCGTCGCCGAGCAGCAGCCGGTGCAGCCCCACGTCCTGCGGCCCCACCACCGCCCGGGTCTCGCCGAGGGCGCGCAGCGCCTTCATGGTCTCCACCGCCTCGGTGTAGGCCGCCCGCAGCCCGTCCACCGGCACCACCGGGGCGCTCACCGACGCCAGCAGGTCGGCCGGGCGCAGCACGTCGGCCACCGCCTCGGGGCCCGCGGGCACCACGAGCACCGCGTCCTGCCGGTGCCCCAGCACGGCCGTACCCCGCGGCAGCCGGCGCAGCCACTCCGGCGGGTCCTCGGCCGCCGCGCCCTGCCCGTCCACGATGACGACCACGTGGCGCCGCCGCGGGTCGAGCCCCGCCAGCCGGAGCTCGGCCGGGTCCACCTCCTCGTCCTCCCGCGTGGTGAGCAGCTCCAGCAGGTGCAGGGTGCGGGCACGCCCCGCAGCCTGGGCCGTGGCCTGCTGGGCCATCAGCGTGAGCGCCACCGTGGGGGCGGCGCGTTCCAGGGCCACCCGGGCGGACTCCTCCGAGAGTGGGGTGGCCGGGACCAGCCAGCCCAGCAGGCGCCCGGCGGCCTCCACCGCGTGGGCGTCGGCGGGCGGGCCACCGGGGGACCCGGCCGGCAGGAGCTCCACCGCCGTGCCCACCGCGGTGCCCACCTCCGTGAGCAGCTCGTCCACGCCCCCGCCACGCAGCACCACCTCGCGCAGCTGCTCGTCCCAGGAGAGGCTGCGCGCCAGCCGTTCCGAGCGCTGGTCGAGCTCGTCGCGAGCCTCGGCCAGGCGGGCCATGCGGTCGGCATTGTCCAGCGCGATGCCGGCGTGGAGCGCCAGCGCGCACAGCAGCGTCACCTCGTCCTCCGGGAAGTCCCGGTGGCTGCGCACCCCGGCGAACAGGGCCCCGACCGCCCGGCCCCGCACCAGCAGCGGCGC
>NZ_JBHLVH010000018.1:22803-83305 GCF_042433515.1 Kytococcus schroeteri
CGTGCTGGTAGTCGGCGCTCCACCGCGGCCGGGCGTGGCGGATCACCCACCCGGCCACCCCGTGCCCCAGGGAGAGCTCCACACCCACCAGCTCGGGGGTGATGTTGCCGTCGCTCACCTCGATGCGGAGCACCTCCCGGTCACCCTCCCCGTGGAGCAGGGCCAGGTAGGCCAGGTCCACCCGGAGCAGCTGCCGGGCGTGCGCCACCACCTGCGGCAGCAGGTCCTGCGGCGAGCGCATGCTCGAGAGCCGGCCCGCGATGTCGCTCAGCGCACCGAGCTCACCGGCCCGCCGGGCCCGCTGCTGCAGGCGGGCGCTGACCTCCAGCGCCTGCACGGTCTGCGCGGCCCCCTGCGGCCCCAGACCGCGCCCGTGGGCCATGAGCTCGGCCACCGAGGCGTCGCGCAGGAGCAGGGACAGCCAGCCCTCGCCGCCGGGCACGGCCTCGTCGGCCGCCCCCTCGTCCCGGTGCGGATCCGGACTCACCGGCGGGGTGGAGGGATCCTCCACCGACTCGGTCTCACGACGTTGCATCTCACCATTGTGCGCCGGCGCACACACTCCTAGCGTTCAGGCCACCCCAGCCCGCCCCGCGCACACACCGGGAGCCCCCATGAACCCCTCGGACGCACCGCCGGTCCCCTCCGCCCTGGAACGGCGCACCCTGCGCAAGGTCACCCTGCGCCTCATCCCGTTCCTCATCGCGCTGTACTTCGTCAACTACCTCGACCGCACCAACATCGGCTTCGCCGGCCCCAACGGCATGAACGCCGAGCTGGGCCTGACCGCCACCATGTTCGGCCTGGCCTCCGGCATCTTCTTCGCCGGCTACCTGCTGCTCGAGGTGCCCAGCAACCTGGCGCTCCACCGCTTCGGCGCGCGCCGCTGGCTGGCCCGCATCATCGTGTCCTGGGGCGTCCTGGCCAGCCTCATGGCCTTCGTCCCCGGCGCCGGCTGGCTCTACGTCCTGCGCTTCCTGCTGGGTGTGGCCGAGGCCGGCTTCTTCCCCGGCATCATCCTGTACCTGACCTACTGGTTCCCGGCCCGCGAGCGCGCCCGCGCCACGGCGCTCTTCCTGCTGGCCATCCCCCTGTCCACCGTGGTGGGCACGCCCCTGTCGGCCTTCCTGGTCAGCACGGGCGACGGCATCGCCGGCCTCTCCGGGTGGCGTTTCATGTACCTCATGGAGGGCGTGCCGGCCGTGCTGCTCGGCGTCGTGTGCTGGTTCCTGCTCACCGACCGCCCCGAGCAGGCGCAGTGGCTGGAGCCCGAGGAGCGCGACTGGCTGGCCGCCGAGATGGCCCGCGAGCAGGCCACCACGGGCGAGCGCTTCCACTACCCGCTGCGCCGCACCCTGCTCGACGGCCGCGTCTGGGCCCTGGCCTTCGTCTACTTCGGCACCACCTACGGCCTGTACGCCATGAACTTCTTCCTGCCCACCATCATCGCCGGGTTCCAGCAGACCTTCGGGGTGAAGTACTCGGTCATGCAGATCGGGCTCATCACGGCCATCCCGTTCGCCTTCGCCGCCGTGGCGATGGTGCTCTGGGCCCGCCACGCCGACCGCACCGGCGAGCGCGTGTGGCACCTCGTGCTGCCGCTGCTGGTGGGTGGCGTGGTGATCCCCGCCGCGCTGTACCTGAACTCGCCGTTCACCGCGATGGCGGCCGTGACCGTGGTGTGCATGTGCATCTGCGCCGCGCTGCCCAACTTCTGGCCCCTGCCCACGCACTTCCTCTCCGGCGCGGCGGCCGCCGGCGGCATCGCCCTCATCAACTCCGTGGGCAACGCCAGCGGCTTCGCCGCCCCGTACGTCACCGGGTGGTTGGCCGACCTGACCGGCACCCAGAACGCGAGCATGTGGGTGGTGGGCGGCGTCATGCTGGCCGCCGCGGCCACCGTGCTGGCGCTCAAGGCGTCGCCGGCCCCCGACGCGGGGCAGGCCGCCGGTCACCACCAGACCGCCCCCACCACGCCCGAGACCGTCCTCGACACCCCCACCCCGGAGGCCGCCCGATGACCGACCCGACCACCGCCACCCAGCCCGCCCCCGACATCGCCGCGCTGGCCGCCCTGCTGCAGTCCGAGCTGGCCCCGGTCCTCTCGGACGGCGCGCTCGCCCTCGACGCCGACGTGGTGGCCGCCCACTCGGCCGACACCGCCCTGTTCTGCCCCGCCGAGGGCGCCGTGGCGCTGGTGCGCGCCCGCTCCACCGAGGACGTCCAGGCCACCCTGCGCTTCGCCCACGCCCACCACGTGCCGGTGGTGCCGCAGGGCGCGCGCACCGGCATCAGCGGCGGGGCCAACGCGGTGCCCGGCTGCATCCTGCTCAACCTGGCCGGCATGGACCGCATCCTGGAGGTGGACGCCGCCGAGCAGACCGCCACCGTGCAGCCCGGCGTCATCAACCAGGCCCTCAAGGACCACCTCCGCGAGCACGGCCTGGCCTACCCGCCGGACCCCGGCTCGGTGGCCATCAGCAGCATCGGCGGCAACGTGGCCACCAACGCCGGCGGGCTGTGCTGCGTCAAGTACGGCGTCACCCGCGACTACGTGCGCCAGCTCAAGGTGGTGCTGGCCGACGGGTCCCTGGCCACCCTGGGACCGCGCACCGCCAAGGGCGTGGCCGGCCTGGACCTGCGCGGGCTGTTCATCGGCTCCGAGGGGACGCTCGGCGTGGTGGTGGAGGTGACCCTGCGCCTCGTGCCGCAGCTGGCGCCGCCGCTCACGGCGGTGGCCACCTTCCCCTCCGAGGCCGTGGCCGCCGGCGTGGTGGCCGAGTTCATGGCCACCGGCGCACGGCCCAGCATGGTGGAGATGCTCGACGGCGCCACCCTGGGCATGCTCAACGACTACGGCGACTTCGGCCTGGACGCCGGGGCCGGCGCGATGCTGCTGGTGCAGTCCGACGGGTCGGGCGACCCCGCATCGGCCCAGCGGGAGGTGGAGGAGTTCGCCCGGATCGCCGAGGAGGCCGGCGCGCTGGACGTGGGCTTCACCGACGACCCGGCCGACAGCGAGGCCATGGTGGCCACGCGCCGCCTGGCCCAGCCGGCCTACGAGAAGTACGCGATGGCGCACGGCGGCGGGCAGCTGCTGGACGACATCTGCCTGCCGCGGGCGCGGATGGCCGAGTTCTTCGAGCGGCTGGCCGAGGTGCGGGCGGAGTCCGGCGCGACCGTGGCCGTGGTGGCCCACGCGGGCGACGGCAACCTGCACCCGGCCGTCTTCTTCGATGCCGGCGACCCCGCCGAGGTGGCCCGGGCGGAGCGGGCGTTCGAGCAGCTCATGGAGCTGGGGCTGGCGCTCGGCGGCACCATCACCGGCGAGCACGGGGTGGGCTACCTCAAGCGTGAGTGGCTGGCCCGCGAGCTGGACCCGGCCACGCAGGCCATGCACCGCGCGGTCAAGCAGGCGCTGGACCCGCGCGGCATCCTCAACCCGGGCAAGATGCTGGCGGCGCTGGACGGCTGAGCCGCGCGCCGGGGCGCGGGGGCGCGGGGGCGCACCCGCTCTCGACGCGCCGGCGCGCCCCTCGCCGCACGCGAATGGTGCTGGCCGCACGGGAAGTTCCCCGTGCGGCCAGCACCTTCCCCGTGCCGCGTGAGCTTTCCCGTGTCCCGCGCCCACCCGGCCCCTGTGGACGAGCGCGGTGCCGGCAGCCCGCCCCTCCCACCATCCCCAGGCCCTGTCCGACCACCCCGCGGGCACGGGTCCGCAGCCGGCACCCTGCCCGCCATGACCTCACCCACCGGTGCGCCATCGCACGCCGCTTCCCTCCCGGGCCTGGACACCGTGCTGGCCCGGCACGGCGGCACTGCAACGACATCGGACCTGGCGATGCTGGGAGCCACCCCGGCCCAGGTGCGTCGCCTGGTGGCCCGGCGCACCCTCGTGCGAGTGGGGCGGGGTGCGTACGTCGAGGGGGCGCTCCTCCACGGCGCGCGACCACACCGGGCCCATGCCCTGCGGGCCCTCGCCGTCGGCCGCACCTGGCCCGAGGGCACGGCGGTGAGCCACGACTCGGCTGCTCTCCTGCTGCAGCTGCCTGTCCTCGGCCGGGTGGGACTGGTCCACGGCACCCGCACCCGGCACGGGGTCTCGCGGGCACGGTCCGGCGCCGTCCTCCACGGCGGGCGCCTGCACCGTCCCCCGGAGGAGATCAGCGGGTGCCCGGTGGCGACGGCCGCGGAGGCCGCCGTCGGGGTGGCTTCCCTGCACGGCTGCGATGCCGCGGTGGCCGTCCTCGACGCGGCGCTCCACCGGCGGCTCCAGCACGAGCGCATGGTCGCCGGGGAGATCCCCTGGGACCCCTCCCGGCTGTGGGAGGGCGAGTGGCTGTGGGGGCGCGGGCGGCCACCCGGCACCACGTCGATGGAGGAGGTGCACGCGGTGCTGGCCTCCCGCCGGGGCCATCGCGTGGCGCCCCTCCTGCGCACCGCCGCGGGGTTGGTGGACCCGGCGTGCGAGTCAGTCGGCGAGACCCGCGCCCGGTTGCTGCTGTGGCGACTCGGCTACCGGGTGCGATCCCAGGTGGAGCTGCGCGATGCGGTGGGACGGCTCGTGGCGCGCGTGGACTTCGCCCTCGAGGACGAGGCCGTGGCCATCGAGTTCGACGGGATGGAGAAGTACGAGCGCTACGGCCGCACGCCGGCGGAGGACAAACGTCGCGACCTGGCGATCCGCGACCTGGGGTTCGAGCCGGTGCACGTCGGCTGGGACCATCTGGGGCACCCCGAGGCCGTGCGGCGACTGGTCGAGGACGCCCGCCGGACGGTGCGGGCACGGTGAGTGGGGCCGGAGGGGTGGTGCCGCACGGGACAGCGTGACCGGACGGGCCGTGCCGCACGGGAAACCCCACCGGGCACGGAAAAGGTGCTGGCCGCACGGGAAGTTCCCCGTGTGGCCAGCACCTTTCCCGTGCGGTGCGAGGTTTCGCGTGTCAGGCGGTCACGCGGTCACGCCGAGGCACTGGTGTCTCGCGCACGACGTGACGAGGTCAGCCGCGGGCACGGCGGGGGCCCTGCGCGCGACCGCCACCGGAGCGCTGGCCACGGCTGCCACCCCGGCCGCCACCACCAGCCCGGCGCTGGCCGCGACCGGCGCCCCCTCGGCCACCGGCCGCGTCGGCACCGGCACCACCCGCGCCGCGCCCGCCACGGCGACGGCCCCGGCCGCCACCCGAGCCCACACCGGACCCGGACCCCGAGCTGCCGCCCGAGCCGCCACGTCCCTGCGCCGGCGGCGTCGTCGCGGCCACCAGCTCGGCGGCGTCGCGGTACTCCCGCTCCCCGGGCACCACCTCCTGCAGCACCGGCGCCCCGGGCACGGCCGCGGTCTGCGTCACCGGCCGGATCCTCACGGCCCGCATCAGCGAGCGCACCTCGTCGCGCTGGTCCGGCAGCATCAGCGTCACCACGGTGCCCTCGGCGCCGGCGCGGGCGGTGCGCCCGGAGCGGTGCAGGTACGCCTTGTGCTCGGCGGGCGGGTCGGCGTGCACCACCAGGGCGATGTCGTCCACGTGGATGCCGCGCGCCGCGATGTCGGTGGCCACGAGGGTGGAGGCGACGCCCTCGGTGAACGCGGCCAGGTTCCGCTGGCGGGCGTTCTGCGAGAGGTTGCCGTGCAGGTCCACGCTCGGCACCCCGTTGGCGGTGAGCTGCTTGGCCAGCTTCTTGGCCCCGTACTTGGTACGGGTGAACACCACGGTGCGGCCGGGTGCCGCGGCCAGCTCGCGCAGCACGGGCAGCTTGTCGTCCTTGGCCACCTCCAGCACGTGGTGGGTCATCGTGGCCACGGGCGACTGAGCGGAGTCGGCCTCGTGCGTCACCGGCTGGCTCAGGAAGCGGTCGGCGATCACCTTGATGCCGCCGTCGAGCGTGGCGCTGAACAGCAGCTTCTGACCGTCGCGCGGGGTGGCGGCCAGCAGGCGCTTCACGCCGGGCAGGAAGCCCAGGTCGGCCATGTGGTCGGCCTCGTCGAGCACCGCGATGCCGGCGTCGCGCAGGTCGCAGTGCCCCTGGCCGATGAGGTCCTCCAGGCGGCCGGGGCAGGCGATGAGCACGTCCACGCCCTTGCGCAGCGCGGTCACCTGCGGGTTCTGCCCCACGCCACCGAAGACGACGGTGGTGGTCAGGCGCTCGGCGTCGGCCAGCGGCCTGATGGCGCGCTCGATCTGGCTGGCGAGCTCCCGGGTGGGGGCCAGCACCAGCGCCCGGGGACGGCCCGGGGCGGGGCGGCGGCGGTCGGCGGCCAGGCGCGCCACCAGCGGCAGCCCGAACGCCAGCGTCTTGCCCGACCCGGTGCGGCCGCGGCCGAGCACGTCACGGCCGGCCAGGGAGTCCGGCAGGGTGGCGGCCTGGATGGGGCTGGGGGTGGTGATGCCGGCCTCGGCCAGCACGGCCACGAGGGAGGCGGGTAGCCCGAGGGCGTCGAACGAGGTGGGCGCGGCCACAGGGCGGGTCGCGGAGGAGGACACGGAGGAGTGGGGCACGGGGCACCGTCGATTCTCGCTGGAAGGTCACGCAGGCCCCGGTCGAGGGGCAGGCGGCGTCTCGCGCAGCACGCGGCTCCGGGCGGGGCCGGCACGGGGCCGGGCTCAGCGGGGCCCTCTCGCAGGGCCGGGGAACGACGCGGCAGGTGCGTCGGCCGGGGGCCGGACGTCATCGCCAAAGGGCCCGCGGCAAGACAGGGCGGGCCAGATGACGGACAGCCTACCCGGCCGCGCCGCGTCCCCCGGCCCCCCTGTCATATCGCTGTCGCACCCCGCTGATCCACCCACCGTCGCATGGCCCTGCCGCGGATTGTGGAGCAATCTCTGCCAGCATCCCTGATGCAGGCCCCGCCCGGCCCCCGACCGGCCGTGACGGACCCCACCCGCCCACCACCCGACGACCGACCGATGGAGGAACCCGGCATGCAGCTGTCCGTGCTCGGCCCCCTCGAGGTGGTGGGCGAGGACGACCGGGAGGTCTCGCTCGCCCTGCGGGAGGTGCGCATCCTCGAGCTGCTCGCGGCCGCGGCCCCCCACCAGGTGCCCACCGAGGAGATCATCGCCGCCCTCTGGCCGCAGGACCCCCCGGGGACGGCCCGCAACCAGGTGCAGGGGTGCGTCGGCCGCATCCGGCGCGCGGCCGGCGGCGCAGGGGTCCCGATGGTGGACACCACCTCGCGCGGCTACCGCCTCTCCCCCTCGGTGGACCTGGACCTCCGCCGCTACCGCGAGCTGGCCCGGGCGGGGCGCGAAGCCGCTGCGGCCGGCCTCACCGAGCAGGCCATCACCCACCTGGCCGCCGCCATGGGCACCTGGCGCAGCCGCCCCTTCCCCGACTCGCTGGCCGGCACGCGCGCGTCGGGCCTCTCGGCGCAGCTGCGCGCCGAGCACCTCGACCTGTGCGAGCTGCGCTGGTCGCTCACCTCCCGCACCGAGCCGGAGCGCGCCGTCGCCGAGCTCGAGCGGATGGTGACGCTCAGCCCGCTGCGCGAGAGCGCCTGGGGCGAGCTGATGTGCGCCCTGGCCCGGTCGGGCAAGACCGCCGAGGCCCTGGGGGTCTTCGCCCGGCTGCGCACCACGCTGCGCGACGCACTGGGCACCGTGCCCTCGGAGACCCTGCAGACCCTCCACACCCGCATCCTGCGGGGCGAGGACGCAGGGTCGCTCTGGGCCGAGCCCGCCGGCACCTGCAGCAACCTGCCGCCCACGGCGGAGCTGTTCGTGGGCCGCGCCGCGCTGCAGGACGCGATGCGGGCCCACCTCGTGGCCGACGGGGAACGCCGGGTGGTGGCACTGCACGGCCCCCGGGGCATCGGCCGCACGTCGCTCGCGGTACGGGTGGCCGGCACGCTCGCGGACACCTTCCGCGACGGCGTGCTGTACGTCTCGGCGCGCGGCCAGGCCGAGGAGGCCCGCAGCGCCCGCTGGGTGCTCGCCGAGCTGCTCACCCAGACCGGTGCCGAGCGGGCGGAGCTCCCCGAGGACGAAGCAGCACTGCGCACCGCGCTGGGCCGGCGCCTGACCGGCCGCCGCGTGCTGCTCGTGCTGGACGACCTGCGCGATGCCGGGCAGGTGCGCCGGGTGCTGCCCGACGGGCCGGTGCACGCCGTGGTGACCAGCCTGCGCCCACTCCCGGAGCTGGACGACGCCCTCGTGCGCCGGGTGCCCCCGCTGACCCGCGAGGAGTCGCTGGACCTGCTGCGCGGGCTGCTGGGGGCCGAGCGGGTGGACGGCCAGGAGCGGCTGGCCCTCGCCGTGGCCCGGGCCTGCCGCCACAACCCGCTGGCGCTGCGGGTGGCCACCCAGCACATGCGCTCCCACACCGGCTGGGGACTGGAGGTGCTGCTGGACCGGGTGACCACGGTGGGCCAGCCCCTGCCGGAGCTGTCCGTGCGCGGGGTGGACCCGGCAGCGGACGTGGCGGCCGCGGCCGCGGACCTGCCCCCCGAGGCCGCCGACCTGCTGCCGCTGCTGCACCTGCTGGGCGAGGAGTCCTTCCCCGGGTGGGCGGTCGGCGCACTGGCGGGCCGGTGCGAGTGGTTCGACCTCCTGGACCAGCTGGTGGAGCGCGACCTGCTCCACGACCAGGGGGTGGACGGGCTGGGGCAGCCCCGCTTCGTGGTCCCGCCGCTCACCGCGGCGGTCTCCCGCGAGCGCGCCGAGGACGTGGACCCCGCCCTCCTGCGGGAGGCAGCAGGCCGTCTGGCGCGCACCTGGTGGTGGGCGGTGGACTCGGCGGTGGTGGCGGTGCCGCTCACCCTGCACCACCCGGGCGTGGCCCTGCCCGCGGTGGACGTGCCGGACCCGGAGACCGAGCTGGACGCCGGGGCCCAGCGTGCGCTGCGCTCGGGCCGGGAGTGGTTGCACTGCGAGCACCGCAGCGCCATGGCCGCGGTGCGCTGCGCCGCCGACCACGGCTGGCCCGAGCTGGCGGCACGCCTCACCACAGCCCTGGAGCCCTTCTTCGACTACCGTTGGATGCACGACGAGTGGGAGCAGGTGGTGGACCGCAGCCTGGAGGCGCTCGAGGAGGGCGACGGCCCCGGCCTCGAGATGGCGCAGGCCAGGATGCTCATCACCTCGGCGCAGCTGCACGCCTACCGGGGACGTTACGAGGCCACGCAGCAGCGGGCCCGTCAGGCACTGGACCTCTTCGAGAGGGCGGGGGTGGCGGACGGCTGCGCCCTGGCGCACCTGGCCCTGGCCGTGGCGCTGCGCGAGACGCACCACCCGCAGGAGGCGCTGGAGCACGTGCAGCAGGCCGCCGGCGCCAGCTCGCTGCACGTGCGGGCGGTGGCGCTCTCGGTGTGGGGCGGGCTGCTGCACCGGGCCGGCCAGCACGAGGAGGCCCTCACGCTGTACGACCGCTCCGTGGCCGATGCCACCGAGGTGGGCGACGACCACCGGCTGGCCCAGGCGCTGCGGGGGCGCAGCACGGTGCTGCACGCGCTGGGGCGCACCCCGGCCGCGCTGGCCGAGGCGGAGCGAAGCGCCGGGCTGTTCGACCGGCTGGGGGACGAGGGCTGCCTCGCCCACGCCCTGCGGGTGCTGGCCCGGCTGCGGGGTGAGACCGGGAACACCGCCGGGGCGGATGCCGCGCACCGCCGCGCCGATGCGCTGTACCTGGCCGTCGGCCGGCCCGGGACGCGGGGCCCGTTCGACGTGGCGGCCGGGTACCGCTGAGGCGCCTCTGGGCCCGCACGGACCCCTCGTCCTGTCCCTTCGCTGTCATTCACCTGTCACGCACCCGCAGCGCCCGGAAATCCCCGCCATTCCGCCATGAGCGGTGCCATGCGACTGTCATCATGCGCGGGACCATCCCCTCACCCCAGGAGTTCTCGTGCGCACTGCTGCCCGCCACCTGACCCTCGCCCTGGCGCTCACCACCCTCGCCGCCTGCTCGGGCGGCGACGAGCAGGCCGGTGACCTGCCGGATGCACCTCCCAAGGTGGAGACCGCCCCGGCCAAGAGCCCGTCCGAGACCACCCCGGAGGCCCCGGCCTCGGAGGACGACGGGGCCCCGGCGTCCAGCGCGCCCACCACCTCGGCCCAGGAGAGCCCCACCGACGAGCCAGCCGCCACGTCCCCGGGGTCGGTCACGGCCTCCCCCACGGACTCCGGACCCGCCGGTGACCAGGGCGCCTCCCCCTCCTCGGCCCCGGCCAGCTCGGCCACCTCGTCCTCCCCGACGTCCTCGAGCGCGCCGAAGTCCCCCGCCCCGAGCAGCCCCACTGCGGAGGACCCGCTGGCCGGGTACGAGCGCGTCTCGTTCCTCATGGAGTCGGAGAACGTCGGTTGCGACATCACGGCCGAGGGCGTGAGCTGCGAGATCGACGTCACCGAGTACAGCGCGGCCCAGGAGCCGGACTGCGTCGGCGAGCTCTCCGTGTCCGGGAACGACCGCCCCACGTGGAACTGCGGCGGCCACGCCCTCGGGCACGGTCGCACCAACGACGGCGGTGAGTGGGTGGACGTCCTGCCCGTCGGCAAGACCAAGGTCATCAAGGGCGAGGTCTACAGCATCCTGCCGTGGGGCGACAGCCTCACCTTCAAGGGCACCACCTGCCACAGCAAGGACACGGGTGTCGAGTGCACCCGCGAGGCCTCCGGCCACGGCTTCCGCCTGGCCAAGAAGGACTACGACCTCTGGTGACGCCCCGGGCCACCACCCACGAGCCACGCACTTCCCCCATCCCGAGAGGACACGCATGACCACCTGCCAGCAGTGCGAGAGCGAACTCGCTCCCGCATCACGCTTCTGCGCCCAGTGCGGCGCAGCCCGCCCCGAGCCGGCCACCCCGCCGGCCCCGGAGCGGAACACCTCGCCCACGGCTGAGCCGACGGCGTCGCACACCGCCGGGTCGCCCCGCGAAGCCGGCCCCACCGTCGAGGGGGTGGCGGACACCCCCGCGCCGTCGGCCCCCACCACGGCTCCGCTCGCCGCCGCCCGCACCGGCACCGGGTCGCTCGACCTGGACGCTGACACCCTCAAGCCGGCCGCCCTGGGTGGCCTGGTCGCGTACGGCGCGGCCCTGGCCGCCTCCGTGGTGACCATGCTCGTGATGTTCATCGGGTCGGTCATCCAGGGCGACGACGGCCCCTCGGGCTCCAGCGACCTCAGCGGTGCCGACGTGAACCTCGGCGACATCCTGCTCTCGCTGCCCTTCCAGATGGTCAGCCTGGGGTCCTTCGGCACCCTGAGCCTTGCCAACGGCGAGGACTCCCTCGGCCACGTGTGGCTGCCGCTGTTCACCGTGGCCCCGGGCCTCGTCCTGGGGGCCGCCTTCTGGGCCCGTCGGACGCGCCGCGCCGGCCAGTCGATGGGACAGACCTGGACGCAGGCGGCCCTCGCCGGCCTGGTGGCCGGTGCGCTGACCTGGGCGCTGGCCGCCCTGTTCGGCCTGCGCACCGAGGACACCTGGCTCGGTGAGTTCACCCTGCACGCCGGGTCCTTCACCGCGTTCCTCGGGGCGTTCGTGCTCACCGGCGCCGGGTGGGTGCTGGGCTCGCTGGCCCACCGGAGCCACGAGGTACGTCCGCGCGGGGCGTGGGCCGGTGCCCTCAGCACGTACGGCGTCCACGTGGCCGTGGTGTCCGTGGGCCTGCTGCTCGGGCTGCTGGTCGCGGTCCTCAAGGACAACGGCCTGGGGTGGGCGCTCATCGCCTTCCCGGTGTGGCCCCAGGTACTGCTGTGGGGCTACCAGGTGGTGCACTTCGGCAGCGTCACGGCCGGCAACGAGACCGCCGGCCTCTGGTCCGAGGCCTCGGGCCTGGTGCGCACCCTGTGGATCCTCCTGCTGCTGGTGGCCCTCGTCGTGGCCGGCGTGCGGTGGTGGGTGGTCCGCGACCGTCGCCACACCACGCTCAACTCCCCGGCCGGGTGGCTGGCCCTGCCGGCCGTCTTCGCCGGTGGCGCGCTGCTGATGCTGCTGCTCACCCAGGTGAACGCGGGCATGTCCTTCATGGGGATGAGCGAGGCAGGGCGCATCGCGCCGACCACCACGATCCTGCTCACCGCTCCGTTGGCGGGTCTGGCGGTGGAGCTCGTGTCGCGCTTCGTGGCACCCCACCTGGTGCAGTACGTTCCCGCGCCCCTGATGGGGCGCTGGCAGGCCGCAGCCGCGGACTCCACCACCGTCGACGACCCCACCCCGGCCGCCACGCTTGCTGCACCCGCCCCCGGTGCACCCGCCGTGGCGGACGACGCCACCCAGGCCATCCCTACCCCCACCGCCGGAGACAGCGGCGCCACGGCGTGGCACGGCGAGACCGCACCGGGGTCCACGGACACCACGACGTCCACCGCACCGCTGGGTGCGGGCGCCGGGGCCGGCACCCCCATGGACCCGGCGACGAAGCGCCGCCTCACTCTCGGCGCGATGGTGCTCGGCGGTGTCGTGCTGGCCCTGCTGGTCCTGTCGCTGCTGAGCAAGGCGGTCAACTCCGCCTTCTTCGCCCCGGAGAAGCAGGTGGAGCAGTACATGGAGGCCGTCGTGGACGGGCGCGGCAGCGACGCCATGCGCCTGGCCGACCCCAACATCCCCACCGACCAGCGCCTGCTCATGGTCGACGAGGTGTACGCCGAGGTGGAGAACCGGCCCACCGGCTTCGAGATCGGTGAGGTCAAGAAGGAGGACGACCGCGCCGTGGTGCCGGTGAAGTACACGCAGAACGGCGTCACCGAGTCCGTGGACGTGGCGGTGGAGCGCGATGGCTCGTCCTTCGTGTTCTTCGACAAGTGGAAGATCGCGGACGCCTCCCCCCTGACCGGTCACGTGGACGCCTACGTCCCCGAGGGCACGGAGAAGGTGGTCGTCAACGGCCGCGAGGTGCCCACGAACGCCCGCGCGGAGAGCGGCTTCGCCGTGCTGCCGGGCACCTACCGCTTCTCCCTGCCCAACAGCACCTACCAGCAGTCCTCCGGCGAGGCGGTCCGCACCTGGGGCCCGGCGGGCCAGGAGTCGTCCGCCGGCCAGGACGACGGGCAGCTCACCTACGAGCCCACCCCGGCCCTGGAGGAGGAGGCGCTCAAGCAGGCGAAGGCCCACCTCGAGGAGTGCGCCAAGAGCACCGACGCCGAGCCCCAGGGGTGCCCGTTCTCCACGTACACCAGCGAGGACGTGCGCAACGGGTCGTGGAAGATCGACCAGCAGCCGCAGATGCACCTCGAGGCCGGCGACGACTGGGGACAGGGCGGGCTGAGGCTCACCACCGACTCCTCGGGCCGGGCCACCTACTCCTACGAGGAGGACACGGCGATCTTCGACGAGCCCCCCACCTGGGAGAAGAAGACCGACGAGGTCGAGTTCGACCTGAACGGTGAGGTGCTCGTGCAGGGCGACGAGGTGAGCGTCACCTGGCAGTGAGCCGATGACGCTCGACCACCCGGGGTGGCCCGGACCGCACGCGGCCCGGGCCACCCCGTTCGTGTGCCGCGTCGTTCCGCGCCCGCGACCGACCGGGGAACCGGCGGGAGACACCGTGATGCACCTGACAGAAACGGTGGGTACCGTCCGCCCGCCGCGTGGGCGACGATGGGCGTCCACCCGGCGCGCTGCCGGCAGACACCACGGAGGGAACGTGCAGCTCTCGGTCCTCGGCCCCCTCGAGGCCTTCACCGCCGACGGCCGGCCGCTGGACCTCGCCCTGCGTGAGCGACGCATCCTCGAGCTGCTGGCCGCCGCCGCGCCCCGCAACGTCTCCGCCACCGAGATCATCGAGGCGCTCTGGCCGGACGGTCCCCCGCGCACCGCGGCCAACCAGGTGCAGGGGTGCATCGGCCGCATCCGCCGGGCCGTGCCCGAGAGCGAGGGCAAGGTGGTGCTCACGGTGGCGCGCGGCTACCGGCTGGCCGACGAGGTGGGCCTGGACCTGCACCGCTACCGCGAGGCCGTCCGCCTGGGCCGGGAGGCCCTGGCCGCCCAGCGCCCCGAGGAGGCCCACGCCCAGTTCTCCACGGCCATGGACCTGTGGCGCGACGACCCCTTCCCCGATGCCGTGCCCGGCAACCGGGCGAGCGCCCTGGCCGCCCGCCTGCGCAGCGCCCACCTAGACCTGTGCGAGGAGCACTGGCTGCTCACCGCCCGCACCGACCCCGCCCAGGCAGTGGCCGAGCTGCAGCAGGTGGTGGAGCTGCACCCCCTGCGGGAGAGCGCGTGGGCGGCCCTGATGCGCGCGCAGGTGACGGCGGGCAAGAGCTCCGAGGCCGTGGACACCTACGGCCGGGCGCGGACCTTCCTGCGCAGGACGCTGGGCGTGGAGCCCTCCGAACCGCTGCGTTCGCTGCACACCGCGGTGCTGCGCGGCGAGGAGCAGCCCGCGCAGCCACCCACCCGCCCGGTGGCGGCCGGGCACCTGCCCCCGGCGCCGGTGGGCTTCGTGGGGCGGGAGGAGCTGCAGCAGCAGGTCTCAGCCGCCCTGCTGGGGCCGATGGTGCGGCGCGTGGTGGTCGTGCACGGCCCGGCCGGCATCGGCAAGACCGCACTGGCGCTGAAGGTGGCGCACGAGGTGGCCCCCCACTTCCCCGATGGGGTGCTGCACGTCCCGGTGCACGGCCCGGGGCAGACCCTCTCGACCGAGCAGGTCGTGGAGGAGTTGCTCTCCCAGCTGGGCGTGCCGACCCGGTCGGGGATGGCGGAGCACGAGCAGCGACGTCGCGCCCTGGCCGAGGAGCTCTCGACGCGACGTGTGCTGGTGGTGCTGGACGACCTGATCGACGCCGACCAGCTGCACCGGGTGCTGCCCGTGGGGCCGGTGACCGTGCTGGCCACCACGACCCACCCGGTGCCGCCGTCGCCCGGGGTGACCTGCCTACCGGTCCCGCCGCTGGACCCTGAGGAGTCCGTGCAGCTGCTGCACGCGGCGCTGGGCTCGGAGCGCACGGAGGGCCACGAGGCGGCGGCCGCGGCGGTGGCCCGCGCCTGCGGCCACAGCCCGCTGGCCCTCAACCTCGTGGCCGGTCGGTTGCGCACCCGACCCTCGTGGAGCCTGGAGGTGCTGCTGGACCGGCTCCTGACACCCGGGCAGTCGCTGCCGGAGCTGGCCGAGCACGGCTTCGACCTGGGCGCCGGCGTGGAGAACGTGGTGCAGGGCCTGGGCGCGGCCGCCCGGGAGGCCTTCGCCCTGCTGCCGCTGGCCGGGGAGGACCCCTTCCCGGGCTGGGTGGTGGGTGCGCTCACCGGCCGGGACGACTGGTTCGACCAGGTGGACGCCCTCGTGGACGCCCACCTGCTGCTCGAGGAGGGCGTGGACGCCCTGGGACAGCCCCGCTACCGCGTCCCCACCCTTACCCGGGCCGTGGCGCAGGGCCACGCCGACGCCCTGGGGGCCGAGGCCGTGCGGGCCGCGGCAGGTCGCCTCGTGGCCACCTGGTGGACGCTGGTGGAGCAGACCCGGCGGGAGCTGCCGCCGGCCCTGTACGACCTCGACCTGGTGGCCCCGGAGATCACCCCGCCGGAGCCGGCCACCGCGCTCGACCGCGGCACGCAGCGGGCCCTGGGAACGGCCCGGGCGTGGCTGCACACCGAGCGCCGCCCGGCCGCCGCGGCGGTGCAGCTGGCCGCCGAGCACGACCTGCCCGGACTGGCCGCGGGGTTGGCCTGCAGCCTCATGACCTTCTTCGACTACGAGTGGCTCCACGAGGAGTGGCGCGCCACCGCAGGAACCGCCCTGGCCGCGGTGGAGGCCGCCGGGGCGGCCACTGGCAGCACCCCCGACCGTCCCGAGGGCGACCCCGACCTCCTGGGCATGCCCGTGGACGCCGTCACCCGCGCCCGCCTGCAGCGAGGGGGGGCGCAGTTCGACCTGTACCGGCAGCGCTACGAGCAGGCCGAGGAGCGTCTGCTGGAGGCGCTGGACGCCTTCGAGGCGGCGGGCGACGAGCGCGGCATCGCGCTGACCCACCTCAACCTGCTCACCGCCACCCGCGAGACGCACCGCCGGGCCGAGGCGCACTCCCACGCCCGGGAGGCCGGGCGGTGCGGGGTGCTGCGCATCCGGGCCTCCGCGCGCTCGGTCCGTGCCGGGCTGATGCTGGGCGACGACCGCCCCGAGGAGGCGCTGGAGCTCTACGACCTCGCGGTGAGCGACGCCACACGCGCCGACGACCCCCACCGCCTCGGCCTGGCTCTGCGGGGCCGCGCCCGCACCCTGGCCCGGCTGGGACGGATGCCGCGTGCGGTGTCCGAGGCGGAGCGCAGCGTGGCGTTGTTCGACCAGATCGAGGACTCCGGCTGCCTGGCGCACGCCCTGCGCATCCTCGGCGAGCTGCGCGCCGAGGCCGGCGACGAGGCCGGCGCCCGGGAGGCCATGGAGCGCGCGGACGGGCTGTACCTGACGGTCGGCCGACCCGGCGCCCGCGGGCCGTACGATGCCGCCGCGCGTTTCCGCTGAGCACGACGACGGGGCCGGGTGGGGATCAGTCCCCACCCGGCCCCGTCGCGGGTCCGAGGTGCCCGGTGTCAGTTGCTCCAGGTGAGCTTGGTGGGCATCTCGGAACCGCTGCCCCTGACGCTTGCGGTCACCGCGAGGTCGCCGGCGTCCTGCACGCCCCAGGCCACCCGGTAGGTCTGCGACTCCCCCGGCGGCACGGGGTCGCTCGGCAGGCGGATCTCCTGCGTGTAGTCGAAGATGCGTTCGGCGTCCTGGCCGCCGGACTGGGCCAGGAGGTAGTACGAACCGATGCCCAGCGGCGCGTCCCCGCGGTTGGTGACGGTCACCTCGTGGACCACCGCCTCGGAGGTCTTCTGGGCACCGGCCGCGCCCTCGGCGGGCTGGAACGGCTCGGGCCGGCCCACGGTGATCTCCACGTCACCGGCGCTGGCCGCGTCCCCGAAGGCCACCGCGGCGGCGTCCTCGTCCGGGGTGGTCGGGTCCTCCGCCGGCGTGGTCTCGTCCGGGGTCGTCGGGTCCTCCGCCGGCGTGGTCTCGTCCGGGGTCGTCGGGTCCTCCGCCGGGGTCGTCTCGTCCGGGGTGGTCGGGTCCTCCGCCGGGGTGGTCTGCTCCACCGACGTCTCGTCCCCCGTGCTCTGGTCGTCCTCGGAGTCACCCCCGAACCCGCCGAGGACGAAGAACAGCGCTGCCAGCACGGCCAGCACCAGCAGGCCAGCACCCACCAGGCATCCGATGGCGGTGCGGTCGTGCCCGCCCCCGGAGCGCCCGCCCGAGCCCCCGTGGCCCGTCATCGGGTGGGCGGGGTACGCGGGCTGTTCCCGGGCCGGGGTGGCACCGTACTGCCCGTAGGCGTCCTGGACCGGCTGGTCGTAGGGCGACGACTGCTGCCCCCCGTACACCGGCGGGGTGGGCTGGTCGTAGGGACGGGGCGACCCACCGCCACCGGCGGGGCCGGGCTGGATGCGGTGGGGCTCGGTCGGGCGGTCCTCCCAGTCGGGCGAGCCGGGGGGCGGAGGCGGTGTGGTCATGGTCTTCTCCCTCGTGCGATTGCTCCCAGTACACCTGACGCCACGCGGTCGGACGGGCGACCACGGGCCCATTCCGGTCCGTGGGTCCACGACCCGCGGTGGGTGGGACGGTCACCTCTCCCAGGTGGAGGTGCCGCGGCCCCCGTCGGGGGTCACCACCGAGCCGGTGACCGTCAGGTCCTCGGTGTCCTCCACCGACCAGCCTATGCGGAAGGTGGTGGACCCGCCGGGCTCCACCGCGCCCGACGGCTGGCCGAGGTCCTGGCCGAAGTCGAACCCGCGACGCACGTCCTCGCCGCCGGCGGTGGCCCGGAAGGTCAGGAACGAGACCTCGAAGGGCTTCTCCCCGTGGTTGGTGACCGTCACCTCCTGCACCACCGGATGCGCGTCCGGCGAGAAGCCGGCGGCGGTCTCGCTCGGGGTGAACGACTGCGGCTCGCCCACCACCACCTCCACCCCGTGCACGGTCGCACCCTCCCCGAAGCCGACCGCCTCCGGCGACTCGGCGGCCGGGCCCGTGGGCACCGACGGCAGGGCCACGCTCGGCACGGCCGGGGCCGACGGCATCGCGGGGCCGCCCGTGGGGTCGGTCTCCTGCGGCCGGTCCTCGTCCAGGCCTCCGAACAGCCAGAAGCCGGCCACCACCAGCAGCAGGGCCAGCAGTCCGCCACCCAGCAGGCAGCCGAGGGTCGTGCGGTCCGGCCCACCGGACGAGCCGCGCCCACCGGAGGACCGCGGCGCGGACGGGGCGGCGTCCGCCATCGGGTGGCTCCCGTCCACGGGGCCGGTCTGGATGCGCTGGGGGTCGGTGGTGCGGCTCTCCCAGTCGGGTGCCCCGAGGGTCGGCGGCGTGCTCATGGTTCTCCTCGTGCGACGGCGCCCCAGTACACACCACCGCACCAGCGGTGCGTCGCAGCCGTCCACAGGGCCCGGTCGTCGCGTGCCGTACGACGTGGCCCGCTCCCACCGACACCCCTCACCGGACCAGGCGGTAGCCCATCCCGGGTTCGGTGAGCAGGTGGCGCGGTGCGGTGGGGTCCGGCTCCAGCTTGCGGCGCACCTGGTTGGCGTAGACGCGCAGGTAGTTGGACTCGCGCCCGTAGCCCGGTCCCCACACGGACCGCAGCAGGTCCGCATGGGGCACGAGACGCCCGTCGTGGCGGGCGAGCTCCTCCAGGAAGCGCCACTCGGTTGGGGTCAGGTGCACCGGCTGGCCGGCCACCTCGCACGATGCCGTGGCGAAGTCGAGCACGAAGTGGGCGGTCACGAAGGGCGGCGTGGCCCCGTTGGTCACCGACTCTCCGCGGCGTAGGGCAGCCCGTACCCGGGCCATGAACTCATCGGAGCCGAACGGCTTCGTCACGAAGTCGTCGGCGCCCTCGTCCAGCGCCTCGACCTTGTCGTCGGAGGCCCGCCGGGCCGAGAGCACCACCACCGGCACCCGGCTCGTGCGGCGGATCCTCCGCAGCACCTCCACACCGTCGATGTCCGGCAGTCCCAGGTCGAGCACCACCAGGTCGGGTGCGTCCTGCTCCACGGAGTCCAGCGCGTCACGGCCACAGCCCACGGCCTCCACCTCGTAACCGCGGGCACGGAGGTTGATGCGCAGGGTGCGGCGGATGGCGTCCTCGTCGTCCACCACCAGGATGCGGGGGGTCATGCGTCGCCCTCCTCGGGGACCTCGGCAGCAGGGGACACACCGGCCACGGCGCAGGGCGCGCCCGGTGACGAGTGGTCGACCCCGGGATCCGGTGCGGGCAGGGTCACCAGCATCGTCAGCCCGCCGCCGGGAGTGGGCGCGGCCTCCAGGGTGCCACCCATCTCCGTGACCAGGCCCCTGGCCACCGCCAGACCCAGCCCCACGCCGTTGCCGGCCGGCACGTCACCCAACCGTTGGAACGGCTCGAACATGCGCGCCCGCTGGTCGGCGGCCACGCCCACCCCGGTGTCCGCCAGCTCGAGCACCACGGAGGCGCCCGAGGGATCCGCGTCGTCTCCCTCCACCCGGCGGGAGCGAAGCCGCACCGGTTCCCCGGCGGGCTGGTGGCGCAGGGCGTTCTCCAGCAGGTTGCCCAGCACCCTTTCCAACAGACCGGGGTCGGCCAGCACCACCCGGGCGGCGGGGTCGAAGTCGCACTCGACCGCGGTGGCACCCTCCTCCCCCTCCAGGGCGCTGTGCACCGTCTCGGCCAAGTCCACAGGACGCAGTGTGGCCACCACGGCCCCGAACTGCAGGCGCGACATGTCCAGCAGGTTGTCCACCAGGGCCTCGAGGCGGTCCGAGGAGTGCTCGATGATCTCCTGCAGCTCCTCGCGATCCTCCGGAGCGAAGTCGACCTCGGTGCTGCGCAACGACCCGATGGACGCCTTGATGGCGGCCAGCGGGGTCCGCAGGTCGTGGGAGACGGCCGAGAGCAGCGCCCGGCGGGCCCGGTTGTCGCGGGCCAGCTCGTCGGCGGTACGCGCCTCCGCCTCCAGGGCGCGGCGCTGCACCACGGCCTCGGCGTGCACGGCCAGGGCGGAAACCACGCGCCGCTGCATGGCCTCCAGCGGTCGGTCGGTGACCAGCACCAGCTGGTGGCCGTCCCCCACCGGTTCCCGCAGGGTCTCGGCACCCTCCGCAGTGCCTGCTGGCGGCTCCGATGCGGTGTCGGCAGGTCCGTCCGTGGCGTCCGCCGACGCCTCGACCACCGGCGGGCTCCCCTCCTCGAGGCGCACCAGGGACACCCGGCGCAGGCCCAGCAGCTCCACGGCCTGGCGCAGGAGGGTCCCCATCGGGTCGGCACTGCCCAGCACGGTGGGCGCCAGGGCCGCCAACGAGTGCGAGACCTGCTGGGCCCGCACGGCTGCCTGGGCCCGCCTCGCCCGCGCATGGACCACCCCTGCCACGAGCCCCGCGATGAGCACGTACACCACGATGGCGGCCACGTTCTGCGGGTCGGAGATGGTCCACTCGTGCACCGGCGGGGTGAAGTACCAGTTGAGCAGGGCCGAGCAGATCACCGCCGAGGCCACGGCCGGCCAGAGTCCGCCGGCCAGGGCCACCACCACGGTCACCAGGAGGTAGACCTGCACGATGAGGGGCAGCGCCCCGCCGGAGGGCAGCAAGGTCATCGGCGGCGTGAGCAGCAGCGGCAGCAGCACCGCCAGCACCCATCCCCAGCGCACCTGCTCGGCCGGGAGGTCCGCCACCGGGCGGGAGAGCCCACCGCGGCCGGCCAACGCATGGGTCACCACGTGCACGTCGATCTCACCGGAGTCCCGGATGATCTTCTCGCTCGTGCCGGCGTCCACGGCACGGCGCCACCACGGCCGCCGGCTGGACCCCACCACCACCTGGGCGGCGTTCACGCCGCGGGCGAACTCCAGCACGCCCTCGGCCGGGTCGCGCCCGGTGACGGTGTGGAAGGTGCCTCCGAGCTCCTCGGTGAGCTGTCGCAGCCCGGCCACCGCGCCCGGCGAGGAGACGGTGAGTCCGTCCATGGGGGCCACGTGCACGGCGTGGAAGGCCCCTCCGGCCGACCGCCCGGCGATGCGGGCGCCGCGACGCAGCAGCGTGCTGCCCTCGCGTCCCCCCGAGACGGCCACCACCACCCGATCGCGGGTGGGCCAGGTGCCGTCGATGCCGTGCTCGATCCGGTAGGCGGCCAGGCCCTCGTTGACCCGGTCGGCGAGCCACAGCAGGGCCAGCTCGCGCAGGGCGGCCAGGTTCCCGGGCCGGAAGTAGTTCTGCAGCGCGGAGTCCACCCGCTCGGGCCGGTAGACCAGACCGTCGGTGAGACGTGCCCGCAGGGCCTCCGGCGAGAGGTCCACGAGCTCCACCCGGTCGGCGGCGCGCACCTGGGCGTCGGGAACGGTCTCGCGCTGCACCACCCCGGTGATGGCGGTGACCGTGTCGTTGAGCGACTCCAGATGCTGGATGTTCACCGTGGAGATCACGTCGACGCCGGCCTCCAGCAGGGCGCGCACGTCCTGCCAGCGCTTGGCGTTCTCCGAGCCGGGCGCGTTGGTGTGAGCCAGCTCGTCCACCAGCGCCACCTCGGGTCGACGGTCCAGCACGGCCTGCAGGTCCATCTCCTCCACGGCCACCCCGCGGTGCACGGTGCGGCGGCGGGGCACCACCTCCAGCCCCTCGGCGCGCCGCCGGGTGGCGGGGCGGTCGTGGTCCTCGAGGTACCCGATGACCACGTCCACCCCGTCGGCCGCGAGGGCGTGCCCCTCGTCCAGCATCGCGCAGGTCTTGCCCACGCCGGGGGCGGCGCCGAGTCGGATGCGGAGTCGTCCCTGGCTCATGGCGTGATTGTCACCGGTCCGTCCCGACGGCGTCGGCCAGGGCCAGGTTGAGCAGCAGGACGTTCACCCGGGGCGCCCCGACGAACCCCAGCGAGGGGCCGTCGGTGTGCTCCTCCACCAGCGCACGCACCTGCTCGACGGGGAGGTCGTTGGCGGCGGCCACGCGCGGCAGCTGGTACTCGGCGTACTCGGGGCTGATGTGGGGGTCCAGCCCGGACCCCGATGCGGTGACCGCGTCGGGCGGGACCGGCCCAGCGGCATCGGGGTTCTCCTGCCTCACGGCGGCCAGGCGCTCCCGGACGACCTCCAGCTGGGCGGGCTCGCGGGTGCCCAGGTTGCTGCCGCCGCTGGAGGCACCGTCGTGGTCGGTGGCCGAGGGGCGGGGGTGGAACCACCGCGGGTCGGTGGTCTCCTGCGAGAACAGCGCCGAGCCCACGGCACGGCCGTCGTGGTGCACCACCGAGCCGTCGGCCCGGGCCGGCAGGGCACGTCCGGCCAGCAGCACGGCGGCCGGGTAGAGCACGCCGAGCACCACGGTCATGACCAGCAGCATCCGCACGGCGGCGAGCAGGGGACGGGTCAGGGAGGAGTTCACGTTCATCACACCATTCCGGGAATCTGGGAGACGACCAGGTCGATCAGCTTGATCCCGACGAAGGGGGCCACCAGGCCACCGACGCCGTAGACCAGGAGGTTGCGGCGCAGCAGTGCACCGGCGGACGCGGCCCGGGCGTGGACGCCCCGCATGGCCAGCGGAATGAGCGCCACGATGATCAGGGCGTTGAACACCACCGCCGAGAGCATGGCCGACTGGGGGCTGGCCAGGTGCATCACGTCCAGGCGCCCGAGCCCCGGCAGGACGCCGGCGAACAGGGCGGGGATGACGGCGAAGTACTTGGCCACGTCGTTGGCCACCGAGAAGGTGGTCAGGGCCCCGCGGGTCACCAGCAGCTCCTTGCCCACGCGCACCACGTCGATCAGCTTGGTGGGGTCCGAGTCGAGGTCCACCATGTTGGCCGCCTCCTTGGCGGCCTGGGTGCCGGTGTTCATGGCCACTCCCACGTCGGCCTGGGCCAGGGCGGGGGCGTCGTTGGTGCCGTCACCCGCCATCGCCACCAGCCGGCCGCCGGACTGCTCGGCCCGGATGAGGCGCATCTTGTCCTCCGGCGTGGCCTCGGCCAGCACGTCGTCCACACCGGCCTCGGCGGCGATGGCGCGGGCGGTGAGCACGTTGTCACCGGTGACCATGACGGTGCGGATGCCCATGGCGCGCAGCTCCTCGAAGCGCTCGCGCATGCCGTCCTTGACCACGTCCTTGAGCGCCACCACACCCAGCACGCGGGCCGGGCGGCCGGGACGCTGCTCGGCCACCACCAGCGGGGTCGAACCCTGCTGGGAGACCTCGTCCACGATCGCCCCCAGGGCGTCGCCCACGGTGCCACCGGCCTCCCGCACCCAGGCGCCCACGGCGCTGGCGGCCCCCTTGCGCAGGCGGGTCCCGTCGGGCAGGTCCACGCCGCTCATGCGGGTCTGGGCGGTGAACGGCACCGGTTCGGCACCGGCGGCGGCCAGCTCCTCCACGGTCGGACGTGCGCTCCCGGGGGCGGCGCGGTCGGCGGCCCACTCCACGATGGACCGCCCCTCCGGCGTCTCGTCCCAGAGCGAGGAGGTGCGGGCCGCTGCGACGGCCTCGGCCTCCTCCACACCGGCTGCGGGGTGCACGGCATCGGCCCGGCGGTTGCCGTGGGTGACGGTGCCGGTCTTGTCCAGCAGCAGCGTGTCCACGTCACCGGCGGCCTCCACGGCCCGGCCGGAGGTCGCCACCACGCGGCGCTGCACGAGGCGGTCCATGCCGGCGATGCCGATGGCCGAGAGCAGCGCCCCGATGGTGGTGGGGATGAGGCACACCAGCAGGGCCACGAGCATCACCGGCTCCACCCGGCTCCCGCTGTGCACGGCCAGGGGTTGCAGGGCCATGACCGTCAGCAGGAACAGGATGGTGAGCACCACCAGCAGCACCGAGAGGGCCTTCTCGTTGGGGGTGCGCTGACGGTCGGCCCCCTCCACCAGGGAGATCATCCGGTCGATGAAGCCGGCGCCGGGCGCGCTCGTCACGCGCACCACGATGCCGTCGGAGACCACCGTCGTGCCGCCGGTCACCGCGCAGCGGTCCCCACCGGACTCGCGGATCACCGGGGCCGACTCACCGGTGATGGCCGACTCGTCCACGGTAGCCACCCCCTCGTGGACGTCACCGTCGCAGGGGATGACCTGCCCGGCGGTCACCACCACGAGGTCGCCCACACCCACCTGTTGGGCGGGCACCTCCTCGGTGCTGCCGTCAGGCAGCAGGCGCAGGGCCGTGCGGTCGGTCTGGGCGGCGCGCAGGGAGTCGGCCTGGGCACGTCCACGACCCTCGGCCACGGCCTCGGCCAGGTTGGCGAAGAGCAGGGTGGCCCAGAGCCACAGCGTGGTGCCGATGCTGAACACGGTGGGGTCCAGCACCGTGTACAGGGTGGTCAGACCCGAGCCGATGAGCACGACGAACAGCACCGGCTGGTCGATGACGTGGCGCGGGTCGAGCTTGCGGAACGCCTGGGGCAGCGCGTCGAGGGCGGTGCGGGACAGGGACGAGCTGGACGGGGTGGTGCTCATGAGAGGGCCTCTCCGATGGGTCCGAGGGCGAGCGCCGGCAGGTAGGTGAGGCCGGCGACCAGGAGGGTGACGGCGAGCAGCAGCACCGCGAAGGTGGGCGTGGCCGTCGGGAGGGTGCCGCGCGTGGCCGGGCGGCGGGTGCGGGCGGCCAGGGCCCCTGCCAGTCCCAGCACCACGGCGATGGTCGCGAAGCGACCCAGCAGCATGCAGAAGGCCAGGCTGAGTGTGAACCACTCGTCGGAGGCCGTCAGGCCCGCGAACGCGGACCCGTTGTTGTTGGCTGCCGAGGCATAGGCGTAGAGCACCTCGCTGAGACCGTGCGGTCCGGAGTTGTTCAGCGCCGCCCCGGTGCCGGGCACGAGCACCGCCACGGCGGAGCACCCGAGCACCAGGGTGGGCACCACGAGCACGCTGAGAGCGGCCCAGGTGATCTCCTTCTGCCCGATGGACTTGCCGAGCAGCTCCGGGGTGCGTCCCACCATCAGGCCAGAGAGGAAGACCGCCACCACCAGCATCACGAGCATGCCGTACAGGCCCGATCCCACACCGCCGGGCGACAGCTCGCCGAGCAGCATGTTGAGCATCAACATGCCGCCACCGACGGCGCTGTAGGAATCGTGCATCGAGTTGACCGCACCGGTGGAGGTTCCGGTGGTGGCAGCTCCGAAGACCACCGACCACGGCACGCCGAAGCGCACCTCCTTGCCCTCCATGCCGCCGGCCGTCCCCCGGGCGGAGACCATCTCGGCCCAGCCGATGACCACCACCGAGCAGGTGAGCAGGGCCCCCATCACGGTGGCCAGCAGGGCACCGTGACGGGCGTCACCCACCATCAGGCCGAAGGTGCGGGTCAGGGCGAACGGGATGACCAGGATGAGGCAGATCTCCAGCACGTTGGTCCACGGGGTGGGGTTCTCCAGGGGGTGTGCCGAGTTGGCGTTGAAGAAGCCACCGCCGTTGGTGCCGACCTCCTTGATGGCCTCCTGCGAGGCCACCAGTCCGCCCTGGAGCACCTGCGTGCCCCCGGAAAGGGTGGTCACCTCGGAGGGTGCCTGCAGGGTCTGGACCACACCGCCGAGCAGCAGGAGCAGCGCACCCAGGGTGGCCACCGGCAGCAGCACACGGAAGACGGTGCGGGTGAGATCCACCCAGAAGTTGCCCACGGTGTCCGCACCGCTGCGGGCCAGGGCACGCAGCAGTGCACCCGCCACGGCGATGCCGGTGGCGGCCGAGACGAAGTTCTGCACCGTCAGGCCCGCCGCCTGCACCAGGTAGCCCGCTCCGTCCTCACCGGAGTACGACTGCCAGTTGGTGTTGGTGGTGAAGCTGACGGCCGTGTTGAGGGCGGTGTGCCAGTCCATGGAGCGGCCCAGCCCGTAGGGCAGGTGGCCCTGCACCAGGATGAGTCCCCAGAGGAGCAGCACGGACGCGACCGCGAAGGCGAGCACCGCGGCCAGGTAGGCCCGCCACGGCTGCTCGGCGCGGGGGTCGACGCCCACCAGTCGGTAGGTGAGGCGTTCGACGGCCCAGTCGTGCTCGTCGGTGAGGACCCGGTGGAGCCAGCCACCGAGCAGGTGGGCGGGAACGACGAGGAGGGCGGCGACGACGGCCAGCCCCAGCAGGGAGTGCACGAGGATGTTCACGGCACCACCTCAGTAACGGTCCGTCACGAACATGTGGACGATGTAGGCCAGGGTCGCGATCCCGGCACCCAGCGCGATGAGATCTTCGAACATGTCCCCCATCGGACCTCGCGGACACCGGGGTGGTGCGGGGCGTTGACGTGGGCCTGATGCCCTCTTGACGCGTTGTTGACGGCCGACACCGGCCACCCACCGCACAGACGGGGTGGTTCCCCGCCGGGCCCTCACCTCCCGGTGCTGTCGGCCTCCCCCTGTTCACCCACAGGAAACCCGCGCGTCGCCGAGGTGGGGCACGCTGTGCCCACGTCTTGTCCCCTCCCGTCGCACAGGAGTTCCCGTGGCCACCGCCGCACCCGAGTCCCCACCCACCACCGACGCCGGCCGCCACGGCGACGGCGGCCGCGACCTCTGGTGGCACCTGCTGTTCGCCGTGATGCTGGTGGGCACGCTCATCACCTTCACCAGCTGGGCCACCGGGCAGATCGACTCCCACCACGCGGTGCTCGTGGTGACGATCCTCTTCGGCCTGTTCATGGCCTTCAACATCGGCGGCAACGACGTGGCCAACTCGTTCGGCACCTCGGTGGGTGCCGGCACGCTGAGCATGAAGCAGGCCCTCATGGTGGCCGCCGTGTTCGAGGTGGGCGGCGCGGTCCTGGCCGGTGGTGAGGTCACCGAGACGGTGCGCTCCGGCATCGTGGACCTGGACGGCATGGCCCTGGCGCCCATGGACTTCGCCTTCATCATGATGTCGGCGCTCCTCGGGGCGGCCGTGTGGCTGCTCGTGGCCACCCAGATGGGCTGGCCGGTCTCCACCACGCACTCCATCGTCGGCGGCATCGTCGGCGCGGCGGTCACCCTCGGCCTGGTCACCGGCGAGGGCGGCTGGGAGATGGTGCAGTGGGGCGAGATCGGCCAGATCGTCATCTCCTGGTTCCTCTCCCCGCTGCTGGGCGGCGTCATCGCCTACCTGCTGTTCGGCCTCATCAAGCGGGGCATCCTGCAGTACAACGAGGCCGCCGACGAGCGCCTGCGCCGCATCAAGACCGAGCGCATCGAGCACCGCGCCCGCCACAAGGAGGCCTTCGAGCGCCTCAGCGAGCTGCAGCAGATCTCGTACACCAACGCCATGGCCCGCGACGCCGTGGTGGTGAGCGCCGACGGCGACTTCGACCGCGACGAGCTGGAGACCGACTACTACCGGGAGCTCTACCGCATCCAGGACCAGCGCGACGACGTGGCCGCCCACAAGGCCCTGGAGACCTGGGTGCCGCTGCTGGCGGCCTTCGGCGCCATCGTCATCACCGCGATGCTGCTGTTCAAGGGGCTCAAGAACCTGCACCTCACCGACGGGGTGGCCGACAACCTCATCGTGCTGGCCATGGTGGGCGCGGCGGTGTGGGTGGCCGTGTTCATCTTCGCCAAGAACCTCAAGCAGCAGTCGCTGGCCCGTTCCACCTTCGTGCTCTTCAGCTGGATGCAGGTGTTCACCGCCTGCGCGTTCGCCTTCAGCCACGGCTCCAACGACATCGCCAACGCCGTGGGACCGTTCGCGGCGGTGTTCGACGTGCTCAAGACCGAGCAGATCGGCGAGGAGGCCGCCGTGCCCGCCCCGCTGATGCTCGCCTCGGGCGTGGCCCTGGTGGCCGGTCTGTGGTTCATCGGCCGCAAGGTCATCACCACCGTGGGCTCGGGCCTCACGCAGATGCACCCGGCCAGCGGGTTCGCCGCCGAGCTCTCGGCCGCCGGTGTGGTCATGACCGCCTCGCTGCTGGGGCTGCCGGTGTCGTCCACGCACATCCTCATCGGCGCCGTGCTGGGCGTGGGTCTGGTGAACCGGGCGGCCAACTGGAACCTCATGAAGCCGATCGCCCTGGCGTGGGTCATCACCGTGCCGGCCGCGGCCGTGGTGGGTGCCGGGGGTGTGCTGATGCTGCGGGCCGTGTTCGGCTGAGGCGTCCCCGCACGCGGCGGGCCGGGCGGGGACTCCCTGCCCGGCCCGTTCGCGTGAGGGCTCAGCGGCGCCCGTCGAGCACGTCGGTAACGAACATGTGTCCCGGCGCGTGCGTGATCGCCCACGGCGGGCGGGAGGCCTCGATCACCGCCTGCGGGGTGACGCCGCACGCCCAGAAGACCGGCACGTCGTCGGGCTCCAGGTCGGTGGGGTCGCCGAAGTCGGGGCGGGCCAGGTCGGCGATGCCGAGGGCGGCCGGGTCGCCGGCGTGCACCGGGGCGCCGTGGGCCAGGGGAACGTTCGCGCTGGTGGTGCTGGCCGTGGGCACCAGCGGCAGCGGCATCGGCCGCATCGAGACCACGAGCTCGCCGTGCAGTCGGCCGGCCGGGGTGAGCTGGCGGTCGGTGAGGTACATGGCCACGTTCCGCCCCTGGTCGATGTTCCGCACCGGCACCCCCGCGGACTGCAGCGCCGCCTCGAAGCCGAACGAGCACCCGAAGAGGAAGGCCACCGCGTCGTCGCGCCAGTGGGCGGTGGCGTCGGGCACCTCGTCGGTGACCTGCCCGTCGCGCCAGATGCGGTAGGCCGGCAGGTCGGTGCGCAGGTCCGCGCCCCGGGCCCACGAGGTGGTGGGGTCGCCGGGGTCGGTGACGTCCAGGAGCGGCATCGGGGCCGGGTTGCGGTGGGCCAGCAGCAGCATGTCGAAGGCCCAGTCGGCCGGCAGCACCACGAGGTTGGCCTGGGTGACGCCCGGGGCCACGCCACTGGTGGGGCGCACCTCGCCGGCGCGGTAACGGGCGCGCGCCTCGCGGGCGGCGGTCACGGCATCGGGGGTGGTCATGGCGCCAGCGTAGGCGGGCGGGGTGGGCAGGGCGGCCAGTGCGGCTCAGGTGGTCGGCTCCCGCCGCGCGTCGGGGCGGGCCGGCGCACGGGAAAGGTCACCGCGCACGGGAAAGGTGCTCCCCACACGGCTTGTTTCCCGCGCGGAGAGCACCTTTCGCGTGCGCACGGCAACTTCGCGTGCGGAGAGCGCCCTGGCGCAGGCGGACGAGGCGGCCGACGGGGACGGGTGGGGCCGGGTCCCCGGCCGTCCCGGGACGCCGCCCCATGAGCCCGGCGGCGGCTCCGCGCGGCTCAGACGGTCGGCTCAGAGCTGCCGACGTTCACGCCCCAGTTGATGCCGGACGTGTCCGTGAGGTCGCCGTGGACGTCGCCCCACATCTGCTGCTCCATGGGCATGTTCACCGCGCCTCCTCGGCCAGGCCGTCGAACTGGCGGCGCAGGGTGGCCTCGTCGGAGCCCCACAGCACCAGGTTCATGCCGCCGCGCACCACCTCGTCCTCGGGGCGGGTGCCGTCGGCCGCCATGAGCACGTAGCCGCCATCGGTCTCCAGCTGGCCGTGCATGACGCCCTCCGGGGAGCCCATGGCCGATCCGGCCGTGTGCCACCATGCCGTATGCCCTCCCCCGCACCCCGCCTGCGCGTGGCCACCCCGGCCGATGCCGCCGCTTGCGCCGCCATCTACGCCCCGTCCGTCCGCGACACCGCCATCACCTTCGAGCTGGAGGCCCCCGACGCCGCGGAGATGGCCCGCCGCATCGAGGGGGCGCTGCGGCACCACACCTGGCTGGTGGCCGAGGAGGGCGGCGAGGTGCTCGGCTACGCCTATGGCGGGCGCCACCGGGTGCGCGCCGCGTACGACACCACCGCGGAGGTGAGCGTCTACCTGGCCGAGGCCGCGCGCGGCCGGGGCCTCGGCCGCCTGCTCTGCGAGCGGCTGCTCACCGACCTGGCCGGCCGCGGGCTGCGACTGGCCGTCGCCGGCATCACCCTGCCCAACGCCGCCAGCGTGGCCCTGCACGAGCACCTCGGCTTCGAGCACGTGGGCACCTTCCGGCGCGTGGGGTGGAAGTTCGGCGAGCCGCACGACGTGGGGTGGTGGCAGCGCGACCTCTGAGGCCGCCCCGCCGCCCTACCGGGTCCCGCCGGGCCCTCAGCGGCGGGTCGAGCGCTCCACCAGCAGCCAGGCCATCACCGAGGCCACCGCGTGCAGCAGCAACAGCACCAGCGCGCTGAGCAGGTACACCGGCAGCTCGTGGTCCCACAGCGGGTCCTGGGTGCTGCGGCGCGCGGTCAGGGTCTGCAGGTCCACCGAGGAGGCCGCCATCGCGTAGCCCCACCGGGTGGGCGAGAGCCACGCCGCCTGCTCCAGCCCGGCCCGGTCCACCACCGGGAACAGGCCGCCGCTGAGCACGAGCATCACCATCATCGCCACCACCAGGGTGGGCATCACCTGGTCCAGCGTGCGCAGCACCGCCGAGACGCACAGCCCCACCGCCACGCACGCCGCGGCGCACAGGCCCATGGCCAGGGTGAGCTCCCACCACGACAGGCCGAAGTGCGAGAACTCCGGGCGCCCCGTGTGGGCCAGCGTCACGGCCACGAGGATGCCGGCCTGCAGCACCGCCACCACCGAGAGCAACGACACCTTGGCCGCCATGTAGGCCAACGGGCGCAGGCCCACCGCGGCCTCCCGGCTGAAGATCGGCCGCTCGGCCACCAGGTCGCGGATGCTGCCGGCCACGCCCATGAACGCCGCTCCCACGGCCACGATGAGCAGCACCATCATCGGGGAGGAGGAGGGGCGGGCCTCCATGCTGGGCTCGCGGAACCCCGCATCGCCCGGCACGAGCCAGGAGAGCAGGCCCACGAGCACCGGCATCGCCAGGGTCATGGCCACGTACACGGGGTCGGCGGCCATGACGCGCAGCTGGCGCCGGACCACCACCGACCACTGCCGCATCGGCGACTGCTGGCGCACCGGCTCGGAGATCTCCCCCGCCGGGCGCCGTGCCGGGGCCGGCTGTGGCGGACGGGTGCGGGCGAAGGCGGCCTCCACGCCCTCGGGGTCGGCGGAGACCTGCTCGAAGACGTCGGCGTGGTTGTCCGCCCCGAAGTGCGGCAGCAGCCCGGCCGGCGGGCCGAAGTAGGCCACGCGTCCGCCGGGGGCCAGCAGCAGCACCCGGTCGCACAGGTCCAGGTTGGCCACCGAGTGGGTGATGACCGCCACCGTGCGCCCGCCGTCGGCCAGCTCGCGGAAGGTGGTCATGAGGCGCTTGTCCAGGCCCGGGTCGAGGCCCGAGGTCGGCTCGTCGAGGAACAGCAGGGAGGGCTCGGTGAGCAGCTCCATGGCCACCGAGACGCGCTTGCGCTGCCCACCGGAGAGCCGGTCGATGCGGGTGCCCGCGTGGGGCGTCAGCGCGAGCGCCTCCATCACCTCGGCCACGCGGGCGGCCCGGGCGGCGGGCTCCACGTCCTCGGGGAAGCGCAGCTCGGCGGCATAGCCCAGGGCGGCACGCACGGTGAGGTGGCGGTGCACGATGTCGTCCTGCGGCACGATCCCGATGCGGTGGCGCAGCTGGTCGTACGAGGCGTAGAGGTCCAGCCCGTCGTAGAGCACCTCCCCCTCGGTGGCCGGGCGGGAGCCGGTGAGCGCGCCCAGCAGCGTGGACTTGCCCGCACCCGACGGGCCGATGACGGCCAGCAGGCTCGAGCGCGGCAGCTCCAGGTCCACGCCCTGCAGCAGCACCTTGCCCGAGCCGAGGCGCACGCCGAGCCCGTGGGCGGTCAGGGAGACGTTGCCGTGGTCGCTGCCCATCACCAGGGCGCCGTCGCGCACCCGGAAGGTCGCGTGGCCCACGGCCAGGCGCTGCCCCTCGGTGAGCAGGCCGGACTCCACGCGCTGGCCCTCCAGGTAGGTGCCGTTGCTGGAGCCCAGGTCGGTGACGGCGAACCCCTCGGGCCGGGCCTCCAGACGCACGTGGCGGCGGCTGACGAGCAGGTCCTCCACCTGGATGTCGCAGTCGCGCTCGCGGCCGATGGTGAGCACCTGGCCGGGCTGCAGGTGCCAGCTGCCCTCGGTGCGGGCGGTGGCGTCGTCGGGGGTGGTGATGGTGGCAGTCGGTGCGCCCGGGAGGGGGCCGGTGCCGTCGAGGGGGTGGAGGCGGGTGGCCTCCGGCGGGGCCGGCTCGGCGGGTGCGGGCTCGGCGGGTGCGGGCTCGGCGGGTGCAGGCTCCGGCTCCGGCTCGGGCTGCGGCGCGGGCTCGGCGGCGGCCTCCACGGCCACGGTGTGACCCCCCTCGCCCAGCCCGATGTGCTGCCCCGGGTGCACCGGCGCCGAGTCCGCGACCCGCGCCCCGTCGAGGAAGGTGCCGGCCGTGCTGCCGAGGTCCTGCACCCACCAGACGCCCTCATACAGCACCACGCGGGCGTGCCGGCGGGAGACGGCCAGGTCCGGCACCATCACGTCGGCCTCGATGCTGCGCCCGATGACGGCGCCCTCCGGTGAGGGTGGGACGGTGAACTCCGCCGATGCCGTGCGCAGGACGATTCGCGGTGCCATCTCAACCTTTCCCCGGGGAGTCTGCCGACAGGTTAGGTCACGCCCACGGGCACCGGGCGGGCCGCCCCGCCTGCCGCCCTCAGGTGCGCGTCATGAACTCCTCGGGCCGCAACGCGCGCTCCACGATGCGCACGTCACCCAGCCGGGCGCGCGTCACCGCATCGAGCACGCCGTCCCAGGTGTACGCACCCACCAGCCACCGGCGCCCCAGCGTGGCCAGGCCCCGGTTGCGGGTGAGCGGGTTGCGCACCACGGGGCAGCCCTCCACGTACATCGTGGTGTGACGGCCGTCGTTCACCACCGCCACGTGCCACCAGCGGTCCGTGTGCAGCTCGTGGCCCCAGTTCGTCAGGCCCGTGTCCTGCGAGGTGGGGTAGGCCACCCACTGCAGCTGCCGCTCCCCCGAGAGGCTCAGCGTCACCACCGGCTCCTCCGCGTCGCCGCCGTGCTTGCCGGCCTCGGCAGCCGTGCCCTCGCGGCTCAGCAGGGCGGTCCAGGCGTCGCGGCCGGTCCACTCGGCGGGGAGGCGGAAGAACACCTCCACCGTGTACCCGCGCTCGAAAGTGGCGTCGTTGAGCGGCGCCTCGGCCACCGTGTGCAGGTGGTCGCCCACCGCCTTCTCGGCTCCCCCCATCGCGATGCTGGTGCGTCCCGGCTGCTCCGGGTGGTGGTCGGCCACCACCCACAGCGGGGCGCCGGCGGACACCACCTCGAGGTGGTTGCCGTGGCCGGAGAGGTCGCGCACCCGCTGGCCGGGGCGCAGCACGTCCCCGTCGCGCCCCTCCCACCGCCAGTACGCCACGGTGCCGGGCACCAACGCCTCGCGGACGGGCTGGCCGGGCAGCTCCGGGGCGGGCGCGAAATCCGCGAAGCGCGCGTCGAAGTCGATCTCCACCGTGAAGCGGTCCAGATCGCCGGTGACCACCAGCTCCTCGGCCATGAGCTCGTTGCGCCGCCCGGGATCCCGCTCGGTCACCCACGGCGCCAGGGTCTCCACGTCGATGACGCCGCGCGCCAGGTCGAAGCGGTAGAGCCGCACCATGGCCGCTCCGCCGTAGTAGCGCTGCTGGTAGTTGGCCAGGTGCAGGTGCACCTCGTGGCCGGCGTCGTTGACCATCGTGGTGCGACCGGACGGCCAGAAGTGACCGTTGAGCGTGAGGAACACGTGGTCGTGGCGGCGCACCAGGCGGTCCCACAGCTGCTGGCCGTACTCCGACGGGGCGGCCACGCCGTCTCCCGCATCGGCCTGCACGAGGTCGTGCGTGGTGAGGACGGTGGGCAGGCGGTGGGTGCGCAGCACGGCATCGGCCCAGGCGAAGCCGGCCTCCGAGAGGCGCCAGTCCAGGGCCAGCACCATCCAGTCGCGGCCGGCGGCGGTGAAGCGGTGGGCGGTGCTGTAGCCGTCCGGGCTGACGGCCACCACGCCGGGCTCGCGGGTGGAGCGGCGGAAGGCGCCCAGGTAGGGGGTGGCGCCGCGAGCGTCGGTGGTGTCCCCGCCCACGTCGTGGTTGCCGGCCAGCAGCGAGTACGGGATGCCGCTGTGGCGCAGTCGCCTCCAGGCGCGGTCGAAGGCGTTCACCTCGTGGGGCAGGCCGTTCTCGGTGAGGTCGCCCAGGTGGGCCAGGAAGGCGATGCCCTGCCGCTGGCGCTCGCGCTGCAGGTAGCGCAGCGAGGCGGTGAGCGGCTCGGGGTGGATCGAGTCGTCGTCGAACAGGTACTGCGTGTCCGGCATGACGGCCAGGGTGAACTGCTGGTCGCCCACGGGCTGGGGCCTGGACCGGCGGGCGGCCACGGGCTCGGGGGCCTCTGCGGCGTCGGCGGGCGTGGCCCCGGCGGGGCCACCCAGACCCGTCAGGACACCGGTGAGCCCGGCGGTGCCGCTACCCAGGATGACGGCACGGCGGGAAGGGGTGGCGCCATCGGCGCAGGTGTTCTCACGGCACATGCGCCGGACCGTACGCAGGGCGCGTGGCCCCACCGTGTCGTGGTGGTGGCGCTCCGATGGCGTGCCGGTGACCCGCCGCGGAACGCCCGCCGCGGGCGACGCCCCGCCACGACGGTCAGCCCAGCGCGGACTCGAGGTCGGTGTGCGTGAAGTCCTCCCCCACGAACAGCAGCGGCTCGCCCCGTTCGGCCGCCAGGGCGTAGGTGTAGCAGTCCCCCAGGTTCAGGCGGGCGGCGGACCCGCTGCCCCGCCCGAAGTCACGGTGGGCCTCCCGCGCCAGCCGGGCGTGCTCCACGGTGAGCGGCACCAACTCGATGCCGAGCACCTCGAACAGCTCGTCCAGTCGCCGTCGCGTCGCGGCCGTCCCGCGGCGGTCCACCACCACGGCGCACTCCACGTACGTGGCGGTGGACATGGCCAGCGAGGGCGCCTCGGTCAGGACGCGCAGGATCTCCTCGCTCCCCTCCTCACCCTGCAGCACCGCCACCACCGCCGAACTGTCCACGATCATCGGGGAAGCCCCTGCTCGTCGTAGAGGTCGGCGAGGTCGGCGCTGAGCGACTCCCCGTCATCAAGGGAGAGACCGTTGCGGATCTGCTGCACCAGCACCGTGGCCCGCTCGAAGCGCCCCTCCGCCGCCCCCTCGGTGGCCCCGTGCCGCGCGAGGTACTCCTCGAGGGCGGCCTCCAGCGCGCTGGTCTGCGTGGTGCCACGCACCTGGGCGGCCTGCCGTGCCAGCTCGTGCACCCGCTCGTTCTTGATGTTGAGCGCCATGACTACACCGTACACCCGTCGGGTTACACCATGGAACCCTCTCGCTACGATGACGGCATGGAGACCACCACCCGCGAGTACCGGACCGGCGACCAGGACGTGGTGCTGGACATCACCGGCGACTGCGAGGGCTTCGTCGCCGGCCGGGGCGACGGCCTGCTGCAGCTGTTCGTGCCCCACGCCACCGCCGGCATCGCCGTGATGGAGACCGGCGCCGGCAGCGATGACGACCTGCTCGCCGCCCTGGCCGACCTGCTCCCCGCCGACGACCGCTGGCGCCACGCGCACGGCACCCCCGGGCACGGCCGCTCGCACGTGATGCCCGCCATCGTGCCGCCGCACGCCACCGTGCCCGTGGTGGGCGGGCGCATGATGCTGGGCACCTGGCAGTCGGTCTGCCTGGTGGACCTCAACGTGGACAACCCCGTGCGGACGGTGCGGTTCAGCTTCCTGGCCGACTGAGGCGGGCCGGGCCGGACGACTGGGCCACCCCGCCCCGGCCCACCGCGCCGCCATCTCAGGGGCGGATGACGGTGATCCCACCACCGGGCGCCGCCCCCAGCTCCGCGAGCGCCGCGGGGGCGTCCTCGAGGCCCACCTCACGCCCGACCAACCCCTCCAGCGCGATGCCGGGACGCCCGCCGGAGCCGGTGACGAGCTCCAGCATCGCGGGGTAGTCGCGCGCCGCCAGGCCGTGCGTGCCGTGGACGGCCAGCTCCCAGGCGACCACGCGGTCCATCGGCAGCGCGGTCCGGGCGGCCTCGCCGAGCAGCAGCCCCACCTGCACGTGGCGTCCGCGGCGCCGCAGGCCGAGCACCGAGGCCAGCGCGGCTGCCGGCGAGCCGAAGGCGTCGAGCGAGACGTGCGCTCCCCCATCGGTCAGGTCGTGCACGGCCTCGCCGACCTGCTCGGGTGACAGGCCGCGGGCGTCCAGCGTGCCCTCGGCGCCCAGGGCACGGGCGCGCTCCAACGCGGTCGGCGCCATGTCGACGGCCACCACGCGGGCCCCCAGCGCACGGGCGATCAGCACCGCCGACAACCCCGCGCCACCGGCCCCGTGCACGGCGACCCACTGTCCGGGCCCGACGCCGCCGTGGGTCACCAGCGCGCGGTAGGAGGTGGCGAAGCGGCAGCCCAGGGCGGCGGCGTGCACGTCATCGAGGGCGTCGGGCAGGGCGACGAGGTTGTGGTCGGCGGCGTGGAGGGCCACCTGCTCGGCCCAGGACCCCCAGCCGGTGAAGCCGGGCTGCGTCTGCTGCGGGCAGACCTGGCTCTCGCCGGCTGCGCAGGTGGGGCAGGCGCCGCATCCGCACACGAAGGGGGTGGTCACGCGGTCGCCCACGCTCCAGCGGGTGACGCCCTCGCCGACCTGGCGGATGGTGCCGGCGAGCTCGTGGCCGGGGACGTGCGGCAGGGGCAACGGGTCGTGCCCCATCCAGGCGTGCCAGTCGGAGCGGCACACGCCGGTCGCGCTGACGTCGAGCACCACGCCGCCGGGCGGGCAGGCCGGCTCGGGCACCTCCCGGACGGTTGGCAGGGCCCCGACCTCGTCGATCACCACGGCGCGCATGGGGGGCAGGGTAGGTGAGGGGGTGCACGGCGGTGCGCGGACCCGCACCTCGCCCCCGCCCTGTGGCAGCCTCCCTGCATGGTTGATGACCTGACTGTGCGCCCCATCCGCGCCGAGGAATGGCGCCGGGTGCGCGACCTTCGACTGACCGCGCTGCAGGACCCGGACGCGGAGATCGCCTTCTACACGCGCTACGCGGAGGCCGCCGCACGCACCGACGAGCAGTGGCGCGAGAACGCGCTGGCGTGGTCGGGTGACGGCCCCGGGGCGACCGGGCGGCAGTTCGTCGCCACCACCTCCGATGGGGTGTGGGTCGCCTCGCTGGTGTGCCTCGTCCAGCGGGCGGGCGAGCCGGAGTTCGGGGGCGGCACCATCCCGTCCGACCGCGGCCAGCTGTTGGGCGTGTACGTCGACCCGGCGTACCGCGGGCGGGGGCTGCTCGGCCGGTTCACGGAGGCGGCGGCCGAGTGGGCACGCGAGCGGGGGTTGGGGGCGCTGTCGCTGTGGGTGCACGAGGACAACGCCCGGGCCCGAGCTGCCTACGCGCGCCTGGGATTCCGGCCCACCGGCGTCACGGCCTACGAGGCGATGGGCCCTGAGCTGCAGATGGAGCGGACCCTGGCGGGGTAGGCGCCGGCGCCCCCGCGCCACGGCTGGGACTGACGCCGGGGCGCCACCGCCTCTGGTACCCATGACGGGAGCGGCTGGCACGGCCGCGTCCGCTTCAGCTCACGCCACCCCCATGACGAGGATCAGCAGCAGCACCGTCGCGAGCAGCACCCACATACGGACCTCCCTCGGATCGGGCGGCCTCGTCAGAACACCACGTGCGCCACCGGCACGGTGAACAGCAGCGTCAGCACCACGCGCTCGAACCAGATGATCACCAGGTCGCGGATGCGCAGCGGGATCTCCGTGGCGAGGATGCACGGCACCACCGCGGAGAAGAAGATGATCTGGCTGACGCACACCACGGCCACGGTGAACCGGGTGACCATCGAGGCGTCGGCCACCAGCGCCGCGGGCAGGAACATCTCGGCGATGCCGAGCGCGCTCGCCTTGGCGGCCAGCATCGGCTCGGGCAGACCCAGCAGCGCGGTGATCGGGTAGAAGACGTAGGCCAGCCAGTCGAACAGCGGCGTGTACTCGGCCAGCAGCAACCCGGCCAGGCCCACCGAGAGGATCGACGGCAGGATCGCCATGGCCATGAGCAGGCCGTCGCGCAGGTTCTCCCAGATGCTGCGGCCCAGCGAGGGCGCGGTGGCGGCCTGCTCGTCGGCGGCGCGCCACGCGGCGGCCAGACGGGAGCCGGTGGGGCGCTCCTCGGGCTCCACCTCCTGCCCCTGGTACCCGGTGGTGGGGATGGAGCGCAGCGGCCAGATGTGCACGGTGACGGCGGTGACCGCGAAGGTGATGACCAGGGAGCCCCAGAAGTAGGTGGACCAGTGCCCCATCAGGTCCAGCGCCTTGGCCACCACCACCATGAACGTGGCCGAGACGGTGGAGAACCCGGTGGCAATGATGGCGGCCTCCTGGGCCGAGTAGCGGCCCTCCTTGTAGACGCGGTCGGTGATGAGCAGGCCCAGTGAGTAGCTGCCCACGAAGGAGGCCACGGCATCGATGGCGGAGCGGCCCGGGGTACGGAACACGGGGCGCATGACCGGCTGCATGAGCACGCCGACGAACTCCATGAGCCCGTAGCCCACCAGGAGCGTCAGGAAGACGGCACCCACGGGGATGAGCAGCCCCACGGAGACCACCACCTTGTCCCACAGGAAGGGGCCCATGCCGGGGTCGGCGAGCCAGGCCGGCATGCGGTCGAACACGATGAGGCAGCCCACCACGGCACCGACGACCTTGGCGGCGCTGAAGACGAGGTCGGTGGTGCTGCGCCGCCAGGTGCCCTGCACGAAGGGCCACACGGCACCGGCCACCACCATGGCCAGCAGCACCCACGGGACGGCCTGCGGCACCGCGCCCTTGAACCAGGTGACGATGTGGTCCAGGGCGATGGAGTTGGTGCCGTTGACGGTGAACGGCACGAAGAACGCCGCGATGCCGACGAGGCTGGCCAGCACGCTGCGCACCAGTTGGGCGGGGGTGGCGCGGGGGCCCTGGGCATGGGGGCGGGTGGGGTCCTCCCGGGGGACGGCGGGGAAGCGGGTCTGGGAACTCATGGGCGCCATGCAACCGACAGGTCGCGCGGGGCGACACCCCCGCGCGCCGATGGTTGAACAATCGTTATCTGGGGGTGGACGGCCACCCGGCCGCATCGCATCGAGTGACGGGAGTCACAATGCGTGCACGTCCCGTCCCCGATCCCAGGAACGCCATGTCCCTCGGCCTGCTCGACATCCTCGTCTCACTCGCCCTGCTCATCACGCTGGCCTACCGCGGCCACTCGGTGCTGGTGGCCGCCCCGGTCGCGGCGCTGGTGGCCACGCTGTTCGCCGGTGCGCCCCTGCTGGGCACGTACACCCAGGTGTTCATGCCCGCCATGGCCACGTTCCTGGGCTCGTACTTCCCGCTGTTCCTCACCGGTGCGGTGTTCGGGCACCTCATGAAGACCTCCGGCCTGGCCGGCGACTTCGCCGCCTGGGCCTCGCAGCGGCTGGGCGCGCAGCACGCCGTGCTCATCACGGTGCTCACCACGGCCGCCCTCACCTACGGCGGCGTGAGCGCGTGGGTGGTGGTGTTCACCATCTTCCCCATCGCCACCCAGCTGTTCCGCGAGGCGGGCATTCCCCGGCGCCTGATGCCGGCCGCCGTCGCCCTGGGCGTGGTCACCTTCGCGCTCGGTGCCCTGCCGGGGTCGCCGCAGATCCACAACACCATCCCCACCACCGTGTTCGGCACCACCACCTTCGCGGCGCCCGTGCTGGGCCTGCTCACCGGCGCCCTGGTGTTCGGCCTGGGCATGGCCTGGCTGCGGTACCGCCAGCGCTCCCTCATGGCGGCCGGCGAGTCCTTCGAGGACCTCACGATCCGCGAGCGCGAGGCCGGCGTCACCGTGGCCGGCGGCACCGACCGCCCCGCCGAGCGCGGGCGCGTCTCCACCGCATCGGGGCTGCTGGGCCTGGTGCCGGTGGCCGTGGTGGTGGCCGTGCAGGCGCTCATGACCTACCTGGTCATCCCCCGCCTGGACACCGCCTACCTGGCCGACGAGAAGTACGGCGCGGTCACGCTGGCCTCGGTGGCCGGCATCTGGGCGGTGACGGTGGCGATGGTGGTGGCCATCCTCGTGGTGGTGCTGCTGCGCCCCGGCGGAATGAAGCACTACCCCAGCGACGTGTCCGAGGGCGCCGGCCAGGCGGTGCTGCCCACGCTCACCACGGCCAGCGAGGTGGGTTTCGGTGCGGTCATCGCCTCCATGGCGGCGTTCACCGTCATCCGTGACGGCATCTTCGGACTCACGGACAACCCGGTGGTGACGGCGGCGGTCTCCACCGCGGGCATCTCGGGCGTCACCGGCTCGGCATCGGGCGGCCTGCAGATCACCATGAGCACCTTCGGCGAGCAGCTCGCCGCACAGGGGGCGGCGCAGGGCATCGACCCCGAGGTGCTGCACCGCGTGGCGGCCCTGGCGAGCACCAGCTTCGACTCGATGCCGCACAACGGCGCCATCATCACGATGCTGCTGGTGACCGGGCTGACCCACCGCGAGGCGTACAAGGACATCTTCGCCGTCACCGTGGTGGGGCCCCTCATCGGCACCGCGGTGGCCGTGGTGATGGGTCTCACGGTGGGCGCCTTCTGAGGCACTGGACCGCAGCACGGCGCGGCGGCGCGGCCCAGGGCCGTGCCGCCGCGCCGTATTCATGGGGTGAGGACAGCGAAATAACAGTGACACGCGTGCACACTCATCGGACACCCCCACGACGGCGCGCCCTGGAGGTCTGCCTTGAACACCGCACTCCGCGACCTCGTTCGTCAGACCCACACCGAACGCCAGGACGACTGGGCCACGGCGCTGTCCACCGTCGACTCCGCCCTGCGCACCCACTGCCGCGTCACCCTCCAGCCGGGTGAGCCGGCGCGCGCGATCGTGGGCGAGGTGCGCCAGCGTTCCGAGGAGGACACCCTGCGGGCGCTGGAGCAGTGCGCCGCCCAGGGCCACCCGCTGCCGACCACCGTGGAGGAGGTCGAGCACGCGGTGCCCGACCTCACCTCGGCCACCGTGGTGTGCACCTCCACCCGCGCCCAGACCCTGCTGGTGCGGTGCATCGCCGACGAGGTGGCGCAGGCGCCCGGCATCCGCCTGGTGGAGGTGGTGGACCACAGCGGGCTCGACCTGCCCCTGGAGGGCGTGGACGTGCAGCGCGGCGAGGAGGGCGGCTGCTGGGGCGTGGCCTGCCTGCTCGTGGTGGACGTGGAGGGCGCCCGCCCAGCACTGGTGGAGCTGTGCGTGGTGACCCGGCTGCAGCAGGCCTGGGCCGAGCTCACCGAGCAGCACCTCTACGGGCGCGAGGGCGAGCTGGAGGCCGGACCGCTGCGCGCTGCGGTGGTGCGCAGCATGGCGGTGATGCTGCACGAGGTGGACCGCCTGGCCGACCACCTGGCCGAGGAGACCGAGGCCGCCCGGGAGGGCAGCGCGGGCTGAGGGGCGGGGAACCGAGGGCGGGCGCCGCTCAGCGGCGGGCTGGCTCAGCGGCAGGATGCCGCGCGGCGCGTGTGGGCGTCAGCCGCGGGACCCGAGGTGGGCGGCGAGCCAGAGCGCCCCGGCGGCAAGGGGGACGGTCAGCGGCATCGCCACCGCCATCATCGGCCAGGGCAGGGGCGTGGACGGGGGTTCCACCACCAGCAGCAGCGCGCCGACCCCCGCCGCCGCGCCCACTCCGGTCACGGCGGCGAGCGCCAGGGCCAGCAGTCCCCCGCCGCAGCCCACGCGCCACATGGCGCCCAGGGCCATGCCGGTGGACGCCGCCAAGGTGTACTCGGCCAGCAGCCCGGCGACCAAGGCCACCCACGCGAGGACAGGCACGGTCACCTCGTCCCACGCGGCGGTCACCACGAGCCCCACCACCGAGGCGGTGGCCATCAGCGCGGACAGGCCCGCCCCGGCGAGCCACAGCCCCGTGGTGTCGGGACGGACGTGCAGGTTCTTCACGGAGTGCGGGAAGGCCCACATCGTGGCGAGCAGCGCGCTGAGGGTCCCCGTGAACCAGGCCGTGGCGAGCCCCGGGTCCTCCTTGCGCACGAGGAAGAACCACCAGGCCGCGCCCATGGCCAGCCAGAGCGACGCCGCGTAGGCGGCCCAGGGCAGCACGGCGCGCAGGGTGCCGCGCGTGCCCACCGAATGGCGGGTGACGGGAACGGAGGTGGGAAGCACCCGTGAATTCTGGCCGATGGGGGTGGGGGCCGGGCGAGGAGGGTCAGGCCAGGTCGAACAGGCCCGCGGCGTCCCAGGCGAGCCATCCCCCCTCGGCGAGGGTCGCCGTCAGCAGGTGCTCACCGGCGGGCAGGGGCGAGGGCAGCTCCCACTCCAACGACACCGGGCGCAGCGGCGTGTCCGGCAGGGTGGCGTCGCCCTCACGCGACCCCTTGGTGGCTCCTCGCGGCAGGTCCGTGGCCTGCTGCCAGGTGCCCAACGCCACCTCGAGCCGGCCTCCCAGGCGCGTGGTGTCGATGCCCCACAGGGCCACGGCGGGGCGGGACACCGGGCGGTCGGCGCGCACGGTCCAGCGCAGGGTGTAGGCGCGCGAGCCGGCCCACGTGTCGCCCGGCCCGGGCAGCAGGTAGGGCCACTGCGCGGGTCCGTCATCGGGGCCGACGGTGATGAGCCCGTCCGGGTGCTCGGTGGCGATGGCCTTGTACCCCGCCGGGGCGTGGCGCAGCTCCAGGCTGCGGCGGTCGAAGTCACCCACCTGGGCTACCGGGCACCCGGTGGTGACCGACGGCAGCGAGTGGGCGCGCTCGGGGCGGGAGGGACGCGACCAGCGGCCGGCGGCGTCGACCGTGACCACCACGTACACCCACTCCTCCCCCTCAGGCGAGCGCCCACCGTGCTCCCAGCGGGGGTAGACGGTGCGGGCCAGCAGCGTGTCGTCACCGAGGTGGCGCAGTCCACGCTCGGCGCGCCCGGCGGGCACGGCGTGCACGCGGTAGTGGTCCACCAGGGGGCCGTGGGCGCGCGGCTCCCAGGCGAGGTGGACCGTCATCAGGGCGCCGGTGGCGGTCAGGCCGGTCACGGGGCGGGGGTGGTGGGTCATGGGGGTCCTCTCGAGAGGGCGGGTCAGCTCAGGACAGGAGGCGGCGCGAGCCGGCCGGGGTGCGGAAGGCGAAGGCCGTCCGGGCGGGGGCGGTGTCGTCGGCCTCGACCCACGGCACCACCACGAAGCGCGAGCGCATCTCCTGCGGGGTGAGGGTCACGTGCACGTAGCCGCGGCGGGCGTCCATGGCGCGCACGTACGGGTGGGCGGTCCAGTCCGGGTGGCCGCCGGGCTTGCCGTCGCCGTCGGAGGCGATGGAGCTGCAGATCAGCTCCACGGCCACCGGCTCGGCCTCAGGGGCGGGTGCCGTCGGGTCGGCCCACAGCTCGGCGGCGGCGTGGTGGTGGATGTCGCCGGTGAGCACCACCGGGTTGCTCACCCGGGCCAGCTGGTCCATCAGCCGCTGGCGGGCGGCCGGGAAGCCGTCCCACTGGTCCACCCGGTCGTCGGTGACCGGCACCATCGCCACGCCGTCGGCCAGCAGGTTCCACTGCGCCGGGGAGGTGCGCAGACGCTCGGTGAGCCACGCCTCCTGCGCGGCACCCAGGATGCTGCGCTCGGGGTCGGCGACGCGCTGCTCGTCCTGCGGCACCGGGTCGCGGAACTGGCGGGTGTCCAGCACCGAGAGGCGCGCCAGGCGGCCGACGTCCAGGGAGTGGTGGATGCGGCTGTGCGGCCCCTCGGGCAGGGCGGCCGGCCCCAGCGGCAGGTTCTCGTAGTACGCCCGGTAGGCCACCGCGCGGCGCAACAGGAAGTCCTCCTCGCTGAGGCCGTACTGCGACTGGCTGCCCGCGTAGTTGTTCTCCACCTCGTGGTCGTCCCAGGTGGCCACCATCGCGGCCCGGGCGTGGGCGGCCTGCAGGTGCGGGTCGGTCTTGAACAGGGAGTAGCGCAGGCGGTACTGGGCCAGGGTCTGCACCTCCTGGGTGTGCTCGGGGCCCAGCTCCACGCCGTGGCGCCACAGGTTGTCGCCGCTGCGGATGCCGTACTCGTAGATGTAGTCGCCGGTGAACACGATGAGGTCCAGGTCGGTCTCGGCCGCCAGGTGCTTCCACGCGGTGAAGTGCCCGTGGTACCAGGCCTGGCAGGAGGCGACCCCCAGCGAGAAGGAGGCCACGTCGGCGCCGGCCGCCGGCAGGGTGCGGAAGCGGCCGGCGGGGCTGGTGTGGCGGCCGGTGCGGAAGCGGTAGTGGTACTCGGTGGCGGGCTCGAGGCCGGTGACCTGCGGGTGCACGGAGTGGGCGAGCTCCGGCTGGGCCAGGGCGTGGCCGTGGGCGACCCGGCGGGTGAACCCCGCATCGCGGGCCACCTCCCAGCGCACCAACACGGGGTGCCGGGGCATGCCGCCGTGCCCGTCGGCGGCCAGCGGGTCGGTGGCCAGTCGGGTCCACAGCACCATCGAGTCCGGCCCCGGAGTGCCGGCCGCGACGCCGAGGGTGAACGGGTTGGTGCGCGGCGGCGGGCCGCCGGCCGATGCGGGCGCCTCCACACCCAGGGCGAGGGTGGTGGCCGAGAGGCCGGCGACCCCCAGCAGGGTGCGGCGGGAGACGCCGGTGGTGTCCGGGGCGGGGCGGTGGAGCGTGGAAGGCATGTGGGGCAGGACAGTTCACGCGTGTGAACGCGGGGGCAGCGCGGCGTGACGGGGGCGTGAGGGGCGGGTGAACGGTGGGTGCGGGGGGGGCTGCACGTGGCAGGGTGCCGGCATGCTCGCCGACCAGCCGCCCCTCGTCGCCGTACGCCCCGACCCGACCGCAGACGTGCCCGCCAACAGGTGGCCGGTGACCGTCCCCGCCATCGCGCAGGTGCTGCGGCAGGGGTTCGAGCCGGCCCCCGGCATCACCCTGCTGGTGGGCGAGAACGGCTCCGGCAAGTCGACGCTGCTGGAGGGCGTGGCCGAGGCGTTCGGGCTCAACGTGGAAGGCGGCTCGCGCCACGCGCGACACAGCACGCGACGCAGCGAGTCACCCCTGGCCGAGTGGCTCCGCGTGCAGCGCGGGGTCGGGGCGCCGCGCGACGGCTTCTTCCTGCGCGCCGAGACGATGCATGCCTTCTACACCTACCTGGAGCAGAACCCCAGCCCCAGCGCGCTCGAACCGCGCTTCCACGAGATGAGCCACGGCGAGTCCTTCCTGGCCCTGCTGGAGTCCCGCTTCACCCGGGCGGGGTTCTACTGCCTCGACGAGCCGGAGGCGGCCCTGTCGTTCCAGTCGACCCTGCACCTCATGGCCACCCTGGACCGGCTGGCGGCCGACGGGGCGCAGGTGCTGTGCGCCACGCACTCCCCCGTGCTGGCGGCGCTGCCCGGGGCGCGGATCCTGGAGCTGGGCGAGTGGGGACTCCGCGAGGCCGCGTGGGACGACCTGGAGCTGGTGGGGCACTGGCGGGCGTTCCTCGACGCGCCGCCGCGGTACCTGCGGCACCTGGTGGGGTGAGGCAGCACCACCCCGCGTTCGCCCACTCCACACCCGGCGGCCCCTCGGCGGCCGCCCTCCTGGGCACGGCCGCGCTCTCTACCACCGCCGACTCCGGCGGCGGGCGCGCGGGCCACCCCCGCGACGAGCGGCTGGTGAACACCGTGAGCCAGACCTCCCGCTCCACCGCGTGGAAGCACACCGGCACCACCGACCTGAAGTTCAAGGCCTTCCACCCGCAGGCCACGGAGGTGGACGGCGACGAGCTGGGTGAAGGGCACATCCACCACCCCGGCGGCATCGACGTGGACGAGGAGTCCATCTGGGTGCCGGTGGCCGAGCACCGGCCCGACTCGCGCGCGATCGTCTACCGCATCGACCGCGACACGCTCGAAGTCACCGAGGTGTTCCGGGTGGACGACCACGTGGGCGGGATCGTCCACGACCGCGACCGCCACCGGCTCGTGGGGCAGTCGTGGGGCTCGCGCCGGTTCTACGAGTGGTCGACGGACGGCCGGCTGCGCGACAAGCGGATGAACGACAGCCACTTCATCGACTACCAGGACTGCGAGTCCGTCCGCCGTTCCAAGATGCTGTGCTCCGGCGTGGCCAACCTGCCCCAGGCGCCCGGGCACTCCGGTCAGTACGAGCTGGGCGGCCCCGGACGACTCCGACGAGGGCGCCGGCACGCAGATCCTGCGCTACGAGGCGGACGTCGAGCTGCTGAAGTGAGGGGGCGGGCCCGTCAGATCTGCTGGAGTCGCACCCTCACCCGGTCCGCGAAGGCCGGGCAACCAGCACGCTCCAGAGCCTGCGGCAGGTCGATGTCCACCGGCTCGCCGCGGCATGGCGCCTGCTCCACGTAGTAGTCGCGGTTCCGAGCTGTCGCTGCCCGCACCACGTGCGGGGCACTGTCGTCGACGAGCAGGAAGAACTCGTCGGCGGTGTGGACCTCGTGGTGCAGGGCGTCCTGCTCGTCCTCGCTTGCGGGCCGGAGGTGGCGGACGTTGGCTGTCACGAGGAGGTCTGCCCGGCAGTGCTCGGCCAGGGCGCGGACGTGGATGTCCCCGGCGTCCGCTGGGCGCGGCATATCACCGGGGACCACGTAGTCGCGCACCCGCCCGTCGGGAAAGACCGTCTCGAAGGCCTCAGCAACCTTGGCCGTCACGCCACCGTCCACCTCGGGGTGTCGCCGACGGACCACGCGACCCGATAGAGCCCCGGCCCCTCTTGGTGCAGGAGCGCCAGCCAGTCCCGCAACGTGCGAGAGGCCCAGACGTTGGAGTCGACCACCACCAAGTGCGTCCGGCCACCGATCACATCGAGTCCTTCCCGCCAGGACGACGGAGGTCAGTCCGTCAGCCCTCCCTCGTCCTGAGCACGTCGCAACGCGTCGAAGGCGTCACGGCGCTGCTGCTGTGCCCTCTCTCGCGCCTCCAGCACATCCGCCGTGCGCAGACGGGTGTGGCTGCCCACCTTGTGGGCGGGGATCTCGCCCGCACGGACACGCTTCATCAACGTGGGGCGGGAGATCTCGAGCATCTCGGCAGCCAGGGTGGTCGTGACCTCCTCCGGCAACTCACCCACCGTGACGCGGCGCCCCTCGGCGACGGACTCCACGATGCGCCGCAGCAACGGCTGCAGCGCGTCCGGAAGCTCGACGAACGAGTCCCCGCGGGACACAGCGAACCGCGGCGCAGCCTGACCGGCTCGTCCAGGCATGGTTCGCCGGGCGGCTTCGGCCTGGTCACGGGTGACGTGCACGGACTCACGGTCCACGACGGTGGGCATGGCACCCTCCCTCTCTCACTGTGCGGAAAGGTCACACTACGCGTTTTCAGATATAAGTGCAATGCCTATCGCTCCATCGGCCCTGATGGAGGGGTCGACGGCTCGCTCGGGCCGCGCCGCGCTGCACCAGCCAAGCCTGCGGCTCGGCGGGGTGATCGCACAGACGCCGGGCGGCGCCTGACGCCCCCGCGGCAGTGGCACCATCGGAGCGACGCCCCGTCACTCCCGGGCGTCGAACCAATACCGGTGGTCGCTTCACACATGGAGTTCTCCATGTACCGCCGCCTCGCCCTGCTTGCCCTCGCCAGCGCTGTCGCCGTCACCAGCCTCACCGCGTGTGGTGGCAAGGAAGCGCTCACCGAGGAGAACTTCCCGCTCGAGGGCTACACCGCCACGCAGAACGCGACGGACGAGTCCTCCGACTCCGAGGACGACGGCACCTTCGAGGACCTGATCTTCATGTTCGATGACGTGCCGGATGGCTGCAAGGAGGCTGGCAAGGCTCTCGACGAGGCGGAGTTCTTCAAGAAGGAGGGTCCCGAGTCGCCCAAGGCCACCTTCAAGAACGGGGAGAAGGACGCTGAGGTCACCATCAGCGGCAAGACCGACAACTACGACAAGGGCATGGACGCCGTCGAGAAGTTCGCCGACGAGTGCGGGGAGCTCAAGGGCGGGCCGCACGGCATGAAGATGCAGGTCGACAGGCTGGACGAGAAGGACGCCCGAGGCATCAAGATGCGCGCGGGCGCCATGGGTGAGAGCCAGAGCTTCGTCATGGCCGTGACCAAGGTGGGTGGCAACCTGGTCGGGGTCTCGGGCGAGGGCCTCTCCAAGGACGACACCCTGAAGATCCTCGAGGCGCAGAAGAAGGCCGTCGAGGAGAAGTGAGGCGGAGGGAGCCGGGCCGTCGCGGCCCGGCCCCTCCGCTCACCGCTGCTCCGACTGACTGACCACGAAGAGCAGGACAAGGGCGCCCAGCCCGATGACGGCCGCCCACGACAGCGGGATGCGCCCGAGGCGCTCGTTGACCAGGTCCCAGAAGGCGGCACCTGCGAACCCGACCGCCCACGGCACCACCGTGACCAGGAAGCCCTCGCCGTCGGCGAGCACCGCCGTCGCCCAGCCCGCAGGAAACGCAGCACGGCCCACCTCCCCAGGGGCTCGACGACGGCGGGCGGGTCGGTCCAGTCGGCGATGAACACAGCAACTCCTTGGTCCGGGAACGGTTCCCCAGCACCGTGGCAGCCACCTCCGACGACATCCTTCCGGCGATGTGTGCGGACCCCCGACGCACGGTGACGCTCCGACCACCCGAAGGAGTTGCCGTGCCCGTCCTCGTGTTCCTCGCCGCGTTCGTCGCGACCCTCGTCATCGCCCCCTTCCTCGGGAGCATCGCCGACGCGATCCGCGCCGTCATCGTGTGGGGCTTCGTGCTCACCGTGCTCACCGTCATCTTCTGGCCCGTTCTCAGTGTGGTGTTCGGCCTGCTGCCCTGAGGCGCGCCGGGTCTGAGACAGTGGCCCTCCAACGCGAGGAGGCGCCATGGCAGGACCGCCGGCAGAGAAGAGTCAGGAACGGCTGGCAGCGCTGTTCGCGTACCTCGCCTCTCAGGACGTCCCCGTCAACCGGGAGGAGATCCTCGAGGACCTCGATGCGTACTACTGCCGCCCCGAGGACCACGGAGGAGCCGGCGACCACCGGGTCAAGACGCCGAACCGCACCGACGGCCTGCTCCGCGACCTGGACCAGCTGACACAGCTCGGCGCCACGGTGGAGTGGCTTCCCGAGCACAGCGAGCGCCCCCGCGCGAACCCCCACCGGGAGGCACGGAAGCACGAGGGCAAGCCGTTCACCTGGCGGCTGCGCCCCCACACGTTCCTGCGCCGCGAGCTCGGCGAGCACCCCGAGCACACCGCCCTGCTGGCTACGGCGCTCAGCCTGTTCGCCCCGTCCAGCTCCGACCTCGTCCGGGGGTTGGGCGGCAAGCTGCACCTTCCCGAGGCGCTGCCTGCCGACTCCCCGGACGTGCTGCCGATCTCCGCGGACGAGTGGCGCACCATCGTGGAGGCGCACGACGACCGACGGTTCGTGCAGTTCACGGTGGAGTCCCACACCCAGGGGGCTCGCACCGTCATCGGGGAACCGTGGGCGCTGGTGGAGGCGCGTGACGTGTTCTACCTAGTGGTGCGCGAGCGGGACCACGAGACCGCCCGCGCCATCCGGTTGACAGCGATCACACCGGGCAGCGTGGATCTGGGCCGCCTACGCCGGAAGGCGAACGGCGACGAGTGCAACGACCCCTCGACCTGGCAGCCCAAGCTCGGTGAGGTGAAGACCATCCACGACGAGCTGCTGAGCCAGCAGACCTACGCCACCCTGGCCGCCGACGGCACCGAGCGCAGCATCCGCACCACGCACGGCGATGCGGCCGTCGGCCAGGCGATCCGCGACGGCCTCGTGCTCGTCGACCCCGCCCTGCGGCGCACCCAGGCGCAGCGGCTCCGCGCCGTCATCGACGCAGCCCCACCAGCACCGCTCGCACCGCGCGCCACGGACGGGGCCGCTCCCCCCGCGCCGGGCAGGACGACGCGGCCCACCAGCCGCACCGAGATGAGCGGGGCCCTGGAGCTGGTGCTGCTCCTGACCGACCACGACGGCCCGGTGCCGGTGGCGGACGTGGCCGTCTGGTCGGGGCGCACCGAGGAGGACGTGCTCAAGCTCCTCACCCCGTGGGCGGCCGCCGCCCGATCGCTCGACGACGAGGCGTTCCCCGGCGACGAGCGTGGGCTGGTGGACATCGACCCCGGCCCCCCGGCCACCGCCGTGGCGATCAGGCCGCGGTGGTTGGCCGACCGCACCCTGTACCTGCGCCGCGACGAGGCCGCCGCGCTGCGCGTGGGGCTCGACTACATCCGCGAGACCGGCAACCCCGCCCGTGCCAAGGCGGTCTCGGAGCTGCTGGCCGCGCTGGACCTGCCCGATGCGGGGCGCGAGACACCTGCCAACTTCGTGCACCTCGACCACACCGACCAGCCCCACCTGCCCGAGGTGCTGTCGGACCTGGACGATGCCGTGGGCCGGGTGTGGTGCCGCATCCACTCCTCGCGATGGGTCGAGCCTCGCGAGGTGGCCCCGCTGCGGGTGGCCCGGGCCGCTGGCACCGCCATCGTGTGCCTGCGCGACGACGAGGGCGAGACGTACTGGGTGGAGACCGACCGCATCACCGCCGTGGAGCTGCTCGCCCGCGCCCAGTCCCCGGCTGACGCCGCCGAGGTGCCGCCGCCCAGCCACCGCGGCGGGGGTCTGCAGCTGACCGTGGAGCTGGGTCCCGATGCCGTGTGGGCGGTGGACGCGTACGGCGCCACCGTGATGGAGGAGCAACCCGCCGAGGGCGCGCTGCGGGTGACCAAGGACGTGGCCGGCGTGGCGGCCGGGGCGCGGATGGCGCTGCGTCTGGCCGGCGTGGCGCGCGTGGTGGAGCCGCCCGAGGTGGTGGCAGAGGCGCAGCGTCGGGCGCGGGCGCTGCTGGAGAGGGTGGAGGAGCGATGACCAGTGCACGACCGGCCACGTGGGGCCCGGTGACCTTCATGATGGTGGTGCCCTACGCCCTGGGCTGGGCCACCCACACCATCCCCCGTCGCCCGGTGTTCGACCGCGCCGCCCTGGAGGACCAGGAGGCGATGGACGCCTTCATGGAGGGCTACTGGCGGGTGCGCCGGGCCAACACCGGTCCGGGCGGCATCAACTGGGACCCTGTGAACCACTACCGGGACACCGCGGGCGCCCCGCCGGGCGCGCCGGACGTGATGATGTGGGACCCCACCGTGCTGGGTGCGGAGCCGGGGTCGGTGGAGTACCAGCACTGGCACGAACCGCACAAGTACTTCCACTCCGCCCGAACCCGTAAGGCCGCCCGCCCCACCCGGTTCGCCTGTTGGCCGGCCGAGGCGCTGAACGTGTACGGCCGCGTGTTCAAGGGCGGCCCGGACCTGCGGTTGCTGGCCGGCGAGCGATGGGAGTACTCCCCCAGCCCGGACCACGACGGGCACGAGATGGGGTACGCCGTGCTCCACCTTGAGCTGCGCCACGCCACCGACGAGACCCTGCAGGCGACCTCGGAGCTGTTGCGCCGGCCGAAACCCGACGGGCTGCTGAACATGGCCCTGCACCGCATGGGCCTGGCGGTGAAGGTGCAGAAGGGCGCCTACTCGATGGTGGATGCGGGCTACCTGAAGGGCTCCTCGGCCAAGGACCTTGAGGCTGTCGCCGGTTACCCCACCACCTATGACCCGCGGAAGCGATGGCTCGATGGGGTGGGGCGACCGTGCACCACGACCCCGCGGCGGGTGACGGTGAAGGTCCTGGACGGCGAGACCCAGTTGGCCCGGACAGCCCGTGAGGACGCGAGTGCGGCGGCGGCCTCGACGCCCACGGTGGCGCGCACGGCCAACCGGGTCCGGGTGCTCACGGTGGCCGCCCCGCTGGCCCCACTCACGTCGCGGCCAAGCAACCTGCAGGCGCTGGACGCGTGGACGCCGGAGCAGGCGTGGACCCACCAGCTGGCCACGGGCATGAACCGCAAGAGGTACTTTCGCCTGCCGCCCAACAACCCCGAGGCCGCGGCGCACGGCAGCTTCGCCATCGACGGCAGCATCGGCCGGGCCACCCTGGACGGCGTGGGCGTGGTGATCGACCCGGCGCTGCAGAACCCCGCGGACGAGCATGACATTGCCTCGCTGACGGTGCTGTACCACGGGCGCCTGCTGGAGGTGATGCTGCTGGCCATCCGGCAACGTGACTGGTTAGACGCCCACCACGAGTCCGTCGCCGGGCTGGAGAGCGACCCGGATGCCCCGGAGCGGGGTGAGGAGAACACCGAGACCGACGAGCCGTCGCCGGAGGAGGGCGACCTGCTGTCGGTGGTGCAGGCGTCGTCGGCCCGCGAGAAGTTGCGGGAGATCATGCGGACCGAGGCCCGGCTGAACTGGTTCCACAACAACCGGTGGTTCACGGAGGTGCCCGGCCGGCCGGAGGCCACCACCTTGCTGCGCGAGCTGCAGGAGGCTTTCGAGACCCCGGCCATGCTGGCCGAGACGCGTGGGGAGCTGCGCGACCTCATCGGCAGCGCGGAGCTCCACAAGCAGTTGGCAGACCTGGACCAGCAGGACCATGCCGACCGTGCGCGCGACCGCCTCGAGCAACTGCTCGCCCTGGTCACCGGAGTTGGCCTCGTCCTGGCGCTGGCCGCGCTCGTAGCCGACCCGGGGTGGGCCCTGGCCGCCGGGTCGACGTTGGCCGCCGTGGCGCTGGGACTGGCGGCGTGGGCCTGGATGCGGTGGCGCAACCTACGGCGCCGCCGCCATCTGCAGCAGCGCCATCGTCTTCTCGAGTGATGTGTGCGGAGGTCCGGTGCACAAAGGAGGCACCGGGCCCCGCCGGGGCCCTCTGACGAGAGGACGACCATGCACACCATCGTGAAGCGCGCCGCCGTGGCGCTGCCGCTGGCCGCGTTCGCCGCCACCACCCTGGCCGGCTGCGGCGAGAAGGAGTACGAGTACCGCTGGGAGGGCGCCACCATCACCGACATGGAGGCCTCCCTGGAGGACATGGAGGCCCTGTGGCGTGAGGGCACGGACACCCCGGCCGAGCCGGCCGAGGTGGACGACGACGCCCGTTGCTACTACCTGGCCGAGGCCGACCCCGAGGGTGAGCGCCGCCAGCTGGACGGGCACGTGATCTGCGGGCCGTACACGCCGGAGGGCGAGTCCGAGCCGGTGTGGGACGCCTCGGAGTACTTTCGCACCTACGACCCGGGCAAGGGTGAGGGCTGGGCGGTGTACGCCGAGACGTTCCATCGGGCCGACGACCCCGTGGTGACCGAGGGGTTCGAGCCGTGGCGCCCGGACGGCAAGAAGGCCAAGGGGCTGTGACCGGGGCGCACGCCGCCCACCAGGAGGGGGTGGGCGGCTGTGTCGCTCGTTGACGAGCTGGTGACGGTGGTGGAGGTGGCCGCGGACAACCACGGCATCGTCACGCGGCACCTGCTGCTGGAGGCGGGCGTGCGCCCGGCGGCCATCACCGCCCTGGCGCGGGACGAGCGGGCGATGCGCCGCGTGGGCCGGGGCGTGTACCAGCTGGTCCAGCTGCAGGACGACCGGTGGTGCGACTACCGACAGGCCCTGCAGCGGCTGGACCCGACGGTGCACCAGCAGGAGTTCGTCCATGACCCGCTGCACCCGGACCGGGGCGTGCTCTCGCACCTCGCCGCGGCGCACGTGTGGGGTGCCGTGGACCTGCCGTGGGACACGCATCTCACCACGCCGCGGCGGCGACGACTGTCCGGTGTCACCGTGCACACCGCCTGCCTGACGCCGGAGGAGGTGACCCTCTCACCGGGGTACTGGTCGGGGTGTTGCGATGCCGTGCCGGTCACCACCGTGGAGCGCACCACTCGTGACCTGGTGGCGACCCTGGAGGACGCGGACTACCTGCGCCGCTGGGTGGAGCACTGCCACCAGGAGGGCCTGCTCACCGAGACGCGACTGGTGGAGATGCTGGGCGACCGGCTGCAGTCCGTGCAGGAGGGGTGGTTCGGCTGGGAGGGCGGACGGTGAGGGATCGCACGGGACCGTCACGTCATCCCATGACCTGGGAGGCGGTCAGCATGCCCACCTCTCGCTGCGTCGAGGACCAGGTCAGGCGGGCGGTGGCGCCGCACGCCCGCAGGCAGATGTCCTCGAACGCGGCGACAACGGGATTGACCGTGGGCGCGCCGGCGACTGCCGCATCGGCGAACCCGGGGTCCTCCACGTCGAGGGTGTCCAGCAGGTCCAGGCAGTGCAGCACGTTCTCCTCGTGCTCAGCCCTGCCGTCCCCCGTCTCCGCCTCGCGCTCCCGCACTGCCTGGCGCACCGCCTCACGGAAGCTCCGACCGATGGCCGACCAGGGGTCGGAGCCGTGGAGGTCGAGGTCGGCCGGCACCCACGGCGCCCCGTCGAGGTCGCCTGCGTTGAGCTGCTCCACCGTGACCCCGGCCAGCCGGTTGACGGCCCTGTCGGCGAGCCTCGCCATGTCCTGCACGAGGGCCCCGGAGCCGAACACCTGGGCGTAGGCCACGAGCGAGTCGTACGGGTCGTGGTCGCGCACGATCTGCCCCAGGGCGGTGAGGTTCTGGGGCCACTGGAGCTGCTCGAAGCGAGCGGCGTACTCCTCTTGCCCCCACTCCACAGCCGGGTCCCAGAGGTTGGGCTGCACACGACGCCCCTGGAGAGTCAGCGGCGCGGAGAGGCCAGGCAGACCAGCCCCCTCCTCACGGGGCCGACGCTGGAGACCGGCGGTGAGCAGCTCCTCCATCCAGGGGTTGTGCCAGGTGGCGCGGCGCTTCTTCAGACGGGTCGCCAGCACCGCGTCCCACGCCTCCACCACGACGGGGATCCTCAGCGCGGCGAGGAGGTCCTCGAGGGAGGAGCCCAGCAGCAGCCAGTCCCCTCGGCCGGACTCGCCGACGACGTACCACTCGGGGGCGTTGACCTCGTGGGCGATCCGCAGGGCCCAGTGGTTCATGTGCCCGTCCTTGTCCATCATCACGTAGAGCATCTCGAGGGTGTCGCTGGAGACGGTGGTGAAACGCATCTTCCCGGCCGGGGCGTTGCCCTGCGGCAGGGCGGAGACGGAGCAGCAGTCGATGCCCTCCTGCCCGACGTGCTCGGCGAAGACCGCCATCACCCCCAGCGCCTCCGCCGCCCCCGGCGCCGAGAGCGCCCACTGGAAGGCCTCCTCCGACGTGGCACCGGCCTTCTTGCGGTCGCCCCACCTGCGCCCGTCCGCCATCCGACGGATCAGGTCCTGCTGTGCATTCTCGATCGTCTGCGCGTCGTTCACGGCCACTCCCTGTGTGTCGATCGGATTGACTCGCTCACCGTGACACCGACCCCCGACAACATCCACGGCCGCGCACGGGCATCGGATGCAGGAAGTGTTCGCCGCCCTCACGGCTCCAGGTCGTCGTGCAGGGCCACCCGCGAGAGCTCCACCCGCCCGTCGGGCAGGCGCCAATAGCTCAGCCGCCGCGCGGACGGCGACTTCTGCTGCAGGGGCGCCCGACGGCACACCGCGCCGTCGGCGCGGGTCACGGCAGGTGCGTTGCCCGCCTCGTGCTGGCGCAGCTCGTGGTCCCCCGGCACGCCACGTCCGGTGAGCACCATGACGGCCACCCGGAGCACCCGGTCCTGCGCAACACCTTCGAGCTGCAGCGAGTCCACCATCCGTTCCCCGATGACGTAGTCGTCCGGCATCGGCCAGGAGCGCTTGTCCTCCGGCCTCGTGCACTCCACCCAGGTCCGCTGCAGCTCCCAGCGCAGCTGCTCCACCGGCTCCGCAAAACCGTAGGTCTCCCGCGGCGAGGCATCCCGGGAGGCCTGGGCCGCACGCTGGGCGGTCGCCCGGCTCCGCCGGTTCTCCGTGCGCAGGCGCTCGGTCTCCGCCTGCAGCTTCGATGCCCGGGCCTCGGCGTGCTGCGCCCGGCGCTCCATCCGGGCGGTCTCGGCACGGTGCAGGCGCACCTCCTCTCGCAGGGTGTCGACCTGCTTGCCCAGCTCGATCTCCCGCGGGGAGGTCCCAGGAGTCACGCGCACCGCCGGGACGTCCCCCTCCGGGGCGAGGGGCTCCACCTCCGCCGTCGGCGCGGGGCTCTCGTTCACCGGCCCGCCCGTCCCGGCACCCGGGGCTGCGGCGTCCAACCACGGCGGGCCGCCGGGCAGCACCGACGGGGGCTCCACCGGGTCCTCGTCATCGTCCACGTCGAGCAGGCTCAGCGAGCGCTCGCCCCCCGCGCCGACCACCCGGGCGAGCAGCACCTCCCCCGGGGAGAGCAGGTCGGTGAGCCGGTCCAGGGGGTTCCCTGTCACCGCCTCGATGCCGACGGCCACCGTGACCTCGGGCGTCGGTTGCAGTTGGGCGGCCGTGGCGTCCACGTCCGCCACCCGGGCGAGGACCACCTCCCCTGCGGCGCGCCCCTGCCACCACTCCGTGCTGTCACCCGGTCGCACGTCGAGTCGACGACGCTGGGGGTCGTACGTCCCGTCCACGGTCATGCCCGGGGCCAGGAGGCGTTCGGGCTCCAGACCCGCCACCACGAGCTCGGGCCACACGGTGGCGAGCTCTCCGTCGGCCAGCCGTACGACGCCGCGGCCACCGATCACGGACGCCACCGTGCCGGTGGCCGGTCGGGCACTGGCGGGCGGGGTGGTGGTGCTGGCACCGGCCGCCGCCCACGCCGCGACCAGGTCGTCCACGAGCATCTCCGTGGCTGCCTCCGCTTGCGACGCATCCCGCACCACACGCAACGGGGCACGGCTGCCGTCCTCCAGCCACGCGGTACCCGGCGGGTAGATGCGGCCGGCACCGCCGTAGACCCCCTCGCCGTCGAGCAGGTCCCTCAGCCGCCAGGTCTCCGCGCGGGTGGTGAGCACCTCAACACGCGCGTCGGCCCCTGCTTCCTCCCGCAGGCGCGTCACGTCGATGAGGGGTTCTGCGGCATCCAGCGGCGCGGTGACCACCACCACCGGCTCCGCCCGCGAGGGGGATTGGAGGTAGGCGGCCAGCTCGTCCACACCGACGGCCCCCTCGGCCGGGCCACGGCCCGCCCCAGTGGTGGCGGGTTGCGCTCCGCGCAGCGTCCGTCCTGCCACTCGTTCCCGGGCCTGCTCCACGAGGCGATCGGCGCACCGACCCGCGTCCTCGGCATCGGTGGGCTTGACGATGTTGGGCGGCAAGAGCTTGCCGTCGGCGGACAGCACCGGGTAGACGCGGGCCGCGCCTCCAAAGGTGCGCGCGAACTCGGGGAGCGACTCGTTCATGGTCCAGGCGGCCGCGTCGGCCACGACGGCCACGTCGGCGCGGCCGCGCGTGCGGGCGGCGATGTCCTCGGGGTCGATGCCAGGCACCCCCTGACCTATGGTCAGCACCACGATGGGGTGCCGTCGCTGCGGGTCGCGCAGTCGCCTCCCGAGGGTCGCACCGTCGTGGGGGGTATCGGCAGTGGTGATGGAGGAACGGGCCATGGCCAGAGGCTAGTTCCGCCCGCTGACAACCTCGCCACCGGAGCGCCGCCACACCCGTGCGCCACCCGCGCGGTTCCGGTGCCGAGAACACCGCCCCACCCGCGAGAGGACCCCATGGCACCGCACGGCTTCGACGACAAGGTGGCCTTCGTCTGGCGCATCGCCGACCGCCTCCGCGGCTCGTTCAAGCAGCACGAGTACGGCTCGGTGATGCTGCCCCTGCTGGTGCTGCTCCTCATGGACGCCGCCCTGGCGGACACCAAGGACGCCGTCGTCGCCCAGGCCGCCACCATGGAAACCATCGGCCGCGGCCAGGACGCCCTGCTCAAGAAGACCGCCGGCCGCCGGTTCTACAACACGTCCAAGTTCACCTTCGCCACCCTGCTGGCCGACGACAAGAACCTGCGCCACAACCTGGCCGCCTACATCCGCGGCCTCTCCCCCGACGCCGCGGCCGTCATCGCCACACGTTGACGACACACCTGAGCCTCCCCGTTCGAGGCAGAGCACCTCGGGCGTCTTGACCGTTACCCTGACCCCACCAATGCGGCCCGACGGGCTTCCCACAGGACACGCCCCCACCCGCACGACGATTCGTGCTGCCCGGGAGTCCTGTGTCCGCCCTGTTCCGTTCGTCGGCCGAGAGCTTCTCGGGCGTCGAGACCCTCATCGCCGACCGCTTGGCCGAAGCGCTCATGCACCGCTCTGGAACGCACGCCTCCCCCGGCGAGCGCCGGTCGTGGGAGCGCTCCCTGCCGGTGCTGCGCTCCGACCTTGTGGACGCCGGCCTCGGCGGCGTGGAGATGCTCGTCGAGTACGCGATGCCGCTTAGCAGCAAGCGCGCCGACGTGGTGCTGGCCGGCACCCACCCCGAGACCGGTCACCCGTCCTACCTGGTGGTCGAGCTCAAGCAGTGGGACTCCGCCGAGGCGTACGAGGACAACCTCGACCTGGTGACCGGCGCCGGCCGCCACGACCTGCTTCACCCCGGCCTTCAGGTGAGCGGGTACTGCGACTACCTGGCTGACTTCACCACCGTGTTCTCCGAGCAGCCGCTCGACCTGGCCGGGGCCGCCTACCTGCACAACGCCACCGACCTAGGCGTCGCCGACCTGCTCGAGCGCCCCCAGGACGAGCGCTCTCGCGTGTTCACCGGGCAGGGCCGCGCCGACTGGATCGCGTTCCTCCGGTCGCGGTTCAGCGACACCGGCACGGGCGTGGAGGCCGCCGACCTGCTGCTGGGCAGCCGCATCGCCCCGAGCCGCCAGCTGCTCGCCGTCGCTGCCGACGAGGTGCAGCGCCGCGAGCAGTTCACCCTGCTGGACGAGCAGCGCGCCGCCTACGAACACGTGCTCCACGCGGTGAGCAACGCCCGCCGGAACAACACCAAGACGGTCGTGGTGGTCAGCGGCGGCCCGGGCTCGGGCAAATCCGTCATCGCCCTCAGCCTGATGGGGGAGCTCGCGCGCCAGGGGCGGACCGTCGTCCACGCCACCGGCTCGCGGTCGTTCACCCAGACGCTCCGCAAGGTGGCCGCTCACCGCAACCCGCGCGTGCGCAAGCTGTTCGGGTACTTCAACCAGTTCATGGAGGCGGAGCCGAACGACCTGGACTGCCTCATCCTGGACGAGGCCCACCGCATCCGCCGCAACTCCGTGCAGCGGTACACGCCCAAGCACCTGCGCGAGACGGCTCGACCTCAGGTGGAGGAGCTGCTGGCGGCCGCGCGGGTGCCGGTGTTCCTGCTGGACGACCACCAGGTGGTGCGGCCCGGCGAGATGGGGACGGTGCACGACATCACCCAGGCAGCCGAGGCGGCCGGCATCGACGTGGTGCACATCAGCCTGGACGACCAGTTCCGCTGCGGCGGCTCCGAGGAGTACGTGCAGTGGGTGCTCCGACTGCTCGGGCTGGAGCCGGGCGGGCCCGTCGCGTGGATCGAGGACGGGCGCATGGACGTGCGCGTGGTCGACTCCCCGCAACAGATGGAGGACCAGCTCCGGGCGCTGGAGGCCGAGGGGTTCACCTCCCGCATCACCGCCGGTTACTGCTGGCCATGGGGCGACCCCGACAAGCTCGGCAACCTGCCGCGAGACGTGCAGATCGGGCACTGGGCCAGGCCGTGGAACCTCAAGGGCGACCGGTCCGTCGGTGGGGCGCCGCCGTCAGCGCTGTGGGCCACCGACCCGGCGGGGTTCGGGCAGGTCGGGTGCATCTACACCGCGCAGGGCTTCGAGTACGACCACTCCGGCGTGATCATCGGGCCCGACCTCGTGATGCGCGAGGGGCGATTCGTCTCGGTGCGCGCCGAGAACCGCGACCCCGACTTCCGCAACCGGACGAAGGTCCCCGACGAGCACTTCGACGCCCTCGTACGCAACGTCTACAAGGTGCTGCTGACCCGCGGAATGCAGTCGGTGCGCATCTTCGCCGTCGACCCCGAGACCCAGGCCGCGCTCAAGCGGCTTGTGAACCAGTAATCGACCGGGCCCGAGGGCCCACGAACAGCACCGCGCACCGACTGGCTTCCGCTTGAAGGACATGCCGCCCGCGCCGAAAGGCAGCGAGGCATGTCCAGTTGGATCTTCTCCATCCGTGACACCGAACGGCACAACGCCGAGATCGCCTTCCAGCACCAGATCTGGGGTATGACGTCACACCAGAAGGTCAAGCGAGACGACACCGTCTACTTCTGGCTCTCGAAGCTGTCCTTGGTGGCCATGGCCAGGGCCACGTCGGACGCCTACCCCAGCGAGGACGGCAGCTGGCCATGGAACGACGGCCAGGACTACACGTGGCGGTTCGACCTCCAGCTGGTGAGCGAGTCGCCGCACTCGGAGCCCTCGTGGGGTGAACTGCAGCAGCAGCTCGGCTTCCGCAGCGGGCCAAACGTCAAGCCTCGCTTCCACGAGCCGCGACAGGAAGCGATTCTGGCCAGCTACTTCGCGGCGCCCACAGAGCCGCTGCGGTTCGCCCCCGACCGGATCGACGTGTCGGCACTGGAGGACGATCGCCGGCGCTGGGATCACGCACGTCGCGCCAACAGGGAGGGACAGGGCGACTTCAGGGCTCTGCTCGAGCGGACGTACGGAATGCGGTGCGCCGTCACCGGCTCGACCGTCGCGGCCACCCTGGACGCGGTCCACCTCAGCCGGTTCCTCGGCGCGCACACGCACGTGCCGGAGAACGGGCTGCTCCTCCGCACCGACATCCACCGCCTGTACGACCGAGGGCTTCTGGACATCACGGATGACCTCCAGGTCGCTCTCGCGCCCGCGCTTGCCGGTGACCCAACGTACGGCCATCTAGATGTGATGTCCAGCCAGGTTGTTGAGGCGGCTGACTGGCGGGGCTCCGATCGCGGAGTGGACCCGGTGGTG
>NZ_JBHLVH010000019.1:0-24527 GCF_042433515.1 Kytococcus schroeteri
GCCGATAACTTGCTACAAAGGTGCTACGCGTCCACTGTGTGGTTCCCGGAAAACACACCCCGGGAAACAACCAGCGACCACTTTGGGTTTGTGCCTGGGTGGGTGGTTGGTTCAAGTGAATACGAGTCTCGTGAGGCCACCATGCGTGTGTGTGGTTCGAGACACGAATCGACTCGCCAGAGTGTGTGTGAGTACGAGAGTGTTTCGGTGGTCATAGCGAAGGGGAAACGCCCGGTCACATTCCGAACCCGGAAGCTAAGCCCTTCAGCGCCGATGGTACTGCACTGGGAACGGTGTGGGAGAGTAGGACACCGCCGAACTCAACGTTTGTTTCAGCCCCGCCCAACTGTTGTTGGTCGGGGCTGAAACCATTCCCGGGGGTTGTGTTGGGGGTGGGCCGTGCGCGTCCCCATGGGGAAGGGAGAGGTGCCCCGTAGAATCGGTGTCATGACTGGCTCTGACGCGCTTGGTAGCGAGCACCCGCAGCTCCCGGGGACGCACCAGGTGGACCTCGAGGACCTTCTGGGTCGGGTGAGAGGGCTGGAGTCCGAGGTGGGTGATCTCGAGGCGTCCTTGGAGGCTCCTGCACCGGCTGGTCCCGTTCCGGGGGCGCCCGGTCACGCCTCGTCCGACTGACCCCCCCCGATGCGTCTCGACAAGGCCCTCACGGACCGGGGACTGGCCCGCTCCCGCTCCCATGCCCAGCAGCTCGTTGCCGAGGGCTCGGTTCTGGTGGACGGGCGTGCAGCGAGCCGTTCCTCCCAGCAGGTGGGGGAGACGAGTGTGCTCCGGGTGGCCGACGGTCGGCGACAGGGCGAGGTGAGCCGGGCCCAGCGGAAGCTCGGTCGTGCGCGATCGTTGTGGCCCCGTGTGTTCGTCCCCGCTGGCACAGCGGTCGACCTCGGGGCATCGACGGGTGGGTTCACCCAGGAGTTGCTCGACGCCGGGTGGGAGGACGTCTGGGCCATCGACGTCGGGCACGACCAGCTGGTCGACGCGCTGCGGAGCGACCCCCGGGTGGTGGTCCGCGAGGGCGTCAACGCCCGGGACCTGTCGCAGATGACCGACGCCGGGTTGCGGCGTTGCATGGCACGGCTCGTGGTGTGTGACGTCAGCTTCATCTCGCTGCGGCTGGTGCTTCCCACCATCGCGTGGCTGCTCCAGGACGGGGGAACGGCGGTTGTGTTGGTGAAGCCCCAGTTCGAGGTGGGGCCCGCCCGGGTCCGCCAGGGGATCGTGGAGCGGGGGACCGACCGGCACGAGGCGATGGCGGTGGTTCTCGACGCAGCCGCGCAGGCGGGTCTGCGTCCCCACGGTGTCGCATCCAGTGGGACCCCGGGGACCCACGGGAACGTGGAGTTCGTGGTGCGTCTGGAGACCGGGGACGCCGCGCGCGAGGTTGTCGGGGCCGCGTGGCACAGTGGGCTCCCGGATGTCGAGGACCCCTTCTGGAACGGTGACGATGACAGCGCACTCGAGCTCTGACGCCCTCGGGGCCGACCAGCCCCGTGTCGTGGTGCTCTGTGCGCACCCGGGACGTCGGGACGCCGTGGGTGTGGCCGTGCAGGTGGCGCGGCTCCTGGGTGAGCGTGGCCTGGTCGTGGCGGTTCCGCCCGACCAGGTGGAGGCGCTGCGTGCGCAGGCGGACTCGCCCATGGAGGAGCTTGGCGAGCAGCACCGCCCCGAGCTGGTGGTGGTGCTGGGCGGGGACGGGACGATCCTGCGGGGCGCCGCGGTGGCCAAGGAGTACGACGTGCCGCTGCTGGGGGTGAACCTGGGGCACGTGGGCTTCCTCGCCGAGGCGGAGCGCGAGGACGTGGAGCTCACGGTGGAGCACATCGTGGAGCGGAGCTACTCGGTCGAGCACCGCATGGCCCTCGACGTGGCGGTCTACGTTGAGGGTGAGCGCACGGCCACGGGGTGGGCACTCAACGAGGCCACCGTGGAGAAGGGCTCGCGCGAGCGAATGGTGGAGCTGGCCCTGGAGGTCGACGGGCGTCCGCTGGCCACGTGGGGGTGCGACGGCATCATCATGGCCACCCCGACCGGGAGCACCGCCTACGCCTTCAGCGCCGGGGGGCCGGTGGTGTGGCCGAACGTGGAGGCGATTCTCACGGTGCCGCTCAGCGCCCACGCCCTCTTCTCGCGCCCGCTGGTGCTGGGTCCGACGACCGAGCTCGCGGTCGAGGTGGTGACGGAGTCCCCCGGCATCGGGGTGCTGTGGTGCGACGGGCGCGCGGTCAGCGACCTGCCCCCGGGGGCGCGCGTCGAGGTCTCGCGCAGCGCGCACCCGGTCCGGTTGGCCCGGCCGGCCAGTTCACCCTTCACCGACCGGCTCGTGCGCAAGTTCGGCCTGTCGGTCGAGGGATGGCGCGGCACCGCCCGGTCCCGCGCGCGGGGCCTGGACGTGGGGACCGAGGAAGGGACGCACCGATGAGCACGACCAGCCAGGACGACGCGGTGACGCAGGCCCACGGGACGGGGAACGAGCCGTGGCTGAGCACCGTCGAGATCCGCAACCTGGGCGTCATCCACGACGCCACCGTGGAGCTCGACCGGGGCCTCACCGTGGTGACCGGTGAGACCGGCGCCGGCAAGACGATGATGGTGCAGAGCCTCTCGCTGCTGCTCGGCCGGCGTGCGGAGTCGGGCTGGGTGCGCCACGGGGCCGAGGCCGCCGTGGTCACCGGGGTGTACGAGGTGCCCGGGGGCGCCGAGCGGTCGGACGCCGTGCAGGCGGTCGAGGGCGCCGGCGGCTTCGTGGAGGACGGTGAGCTGCTGGTGACCCGGCGCGTCACCACGGCCGGTCGGTCGGCGGCATCGGTGGGCGGCGCGCGGGTACCGGTGCGGACGCTCTCCGGGGTGAGTGAGCGTCTCGTGGCCATCCACGGGCAGGCTGACCAGTGGCGCCTGCTCTCGGCCGACGCGCACCGTGAGGTGCTCGACGCCTTCGGTGGGGCCCCGGTGGTCGAGCGGCTCGAGGCCTACCGGGTGGCCCGGGACGAGGTGGTGCGCCTCGACCGGGCGCTGCGCGACTTCGACGCCGAGCGGACCCTGCGCTCCCAGCGGGCCGCGTGGCTCCGCAAGGGCCTCGACCTCCTGGAGACGGTGAAGCCGGAGCCGGGGGAGGAACAGGAGCTGCGCGAGCGCGTGGCCCGGCTGGACCACGCGGCCGACCTGGTGGAGGCGGGCCACGTGGCGGCCGGTGCGCTCTCGGGTGACCCCACCGACACGATGCCCGAGCCCGGCGCCGTGGAGCTCGTGGGGCAGGCCCGTGAGGCGATGGAGCGGGTGGCCCACGTCGACGCCGAGGTGGGGGAGCTGCACGGCCGCCTGCGCGAGCTGGGGGTGCTCGCGCAGGAGCTGGCCGCCGACCTCTCCTCATGGGTGGGCGGGCTGGACCTCGACCCCGGGGAGCTGCAGGTCCTGCACGAACGCCGTGCGGCCCTGCGTTCCCTGGCCCAGGAGTTCGGCCGTCCCGAGCTGCTGCCCGCGGGCCACCCCCTGCTCGACCCTCAGGTGGAGGTTGAGGGTCTCGAGGGTGCGAGCGGGGCAGGGGGCGCGCTCGTCGAGGGTGAGGGTGCGGCGGTGGCACCCTCGGCGGACATCGCCCTGGCCTGGGGTGAGTTGGCGGCCCAGGAGCTCGATGGCCTCGGGACCTCCGACGAGGACCGGGAGCGACTGGCCGGTGAGCTTGAGGAGGCGCGGACCACGGCGCGCGTGGCTGCCGACGCGCTCACGGCGCTCCGGCGGCAGGTGGCGTCGGACCTGGGGGAGCGGGTCACTGCCGAGGTCCGTGCCCTGGCCATGCCGAAGGCAGAGGTCACCGTGGCGGTGGAGGGGGCCCGGCCCGGCCCGCACGGCGCGGACGCGGTGGAGATCCGGATGGCCCCCAACCCCGGCGTGCCCGCCCGGACGGTGGCCAAGGCCGCCTCGGGAGGTGAGCTCAGCCGCCTCATGCTGGCGCTCGAGGTGGTGGTGGGCGACGCCGAGGGCGGCGTGCCGACCATGGTGTTCGACGAGGTGGACGCCGGTGTCGGCGGTGAGGCGGCACACGCCATCGGGGCCCGTCTGGCCAGGATCGCCGCGGAGCGCCAGGTGATCGTGGTGACCCACCTGCCGCAGGTGGCTGCCTATGCCGACCGGCACCTGGTGATCGCCAAGAGCGACGACGGGGCGGTGACCACCTCGGACGTGGCCCCGGTGGAGGGCGAGGCGCGGTTGGCCGAGCTCGCACGGATGCTGGGAGGTGTCTCCGAGAGCCGCAGCGCTCGGGAACACGCCGCCGAGCTCGTGGAGGCCGCCCGGGAGCGACGCGGGTCCTGAGGGCCCCGGCGGGGCGGTGGCGTGGCGCCGCGGGCAAGGGGGTAGATTGGCAGCCCGTGGTGGCACAGACTCGACACATCTTCGTGACCGGCGGCGTCGTCTCCTCCCTCGGGAAGGGACTGACCGCGTCCTCCCTCGGACTCCTCCTGCGTTCGCGTGGCCTGAAGGTCACCATGCAGAAGCTGGACCCGTACATCAACGTGGATCCGGGGACCATGAACCCCTTCCAGCACGGCGAGGTGTTCGTGACCGAGGACGGTGGTGAGACCGACCTCGACATCGGCCACTACGAGCGCTTCCTGGACGACAACCTCACGGCGGGCGCCAACGTGACGACCGGGCAGGTGTACCACTCGGTCATCGCCAAGGAGCGCCGCGGCGAGTACCTGGGCGACACCGTGCAGGTGATCCCGCACATCACCAACGAGATCGTCGAGCGCATGCGGGCCGCGGCCACCGTGCCCGAGGGCGCGGACCGCCCGGACGTGATCATCACCGAGATCGGCGGGACCGTCGGCGACATCGAGTCCCTGCCCTTCCTCGAGGCGGCCCGCCAGGTGCGCCACCAGCTGGGCCGCGACAACGTGTTCTTCCTGCACGTCTCCCTGGTGCCCTTCATCGGCCCCTCCGGCGAGCTCAAGACCAAGCCGACCCAGCACTCGGTGGCCCGCCTGCGCGAGTACGGCATCCAGCCCGACGCCGTCGTGGTGCGCGCCGACCGCCAGCTCCCCGAGGGCATCAAGAACAAGATCTCGATGTCCTGCGACGTCGACCGCGAGGCCGTGGCCACCTGCCCGGACGCGCCGAGCATCTACGACATCCCCAAGGTGCTCCACGGCGAGGGCTTGGACGCCGTGGTCATCCGCCGCCTCGGGCTGCCGTTCAAGGACGTCGACTGGACCGCCTGGGACGACCTGCTCACCCGTGTTCACCAGCCCGAGCACCAGGTGGAGGTGGCCGTGGTCGGCAAGTACGTCGACCTGCCCGACGCCTACCTCTCGATCTCCGAGGCGCTGCGCGCCGGCGGCTTCCACCACCGGGCGAAGGTGTCCCTGCGTTGGGTGGCCAGCGACCGTTGCCAGACCCCCGAGGGGGCGCAGGAGGCGCTGGGCGGGGTGGACGCCGTGCTCGTGCCCGGTGGCTTCGGCATCCGCGGCATCGAGGGCAAGCTCGGTGCCCTGACCTGGGCGCGCGAGCAGAAGGTGCCCACGCTGGGCATCTGCCTGGGCATGCAGTGCATGGTCATCGAGCACGCGCGCAACGCCGCCGGCCTCGAGGGGGCCTCGAGCACCGAGTTCGAGGACGCCACCGAGCACCCGGTGATCGCCACGATGGCTGAGCAGCTGGAGTTCGTGGGCGGCAAGGGCGACCTGGGCGGCACGATGCGCCTGGGCGCCTACGACGCCACCCTGGCCGAGGGCTCCGTGGCCGCGACCGCCTATGGCAGCACGCAGGTGAGCGAGCGCCACCGCCACCGTTACGAGGTGAACAACGCCTACCGTGAGCAGCTGGAGTCCACCGGCCTGGTGCTCTCGGGCACCTCGCCCGACGGTGGCCTCGTGGAGTTCGTGGAGCTGCCGGCCGAGACCCACCCCTTCTACGTGGGCACCCAGGCCCACCCGGAGCTGAAGTCCCGCCCGCACCGTGCGCACCCGCTGTTCGCCGGCCTGGTGGGCGCGGCCATCGAGCGCCGGGGAGCGTCCGGGACGTCAGCGTGACCCACGGGCTGGGGGCCTCGGCGCCGAGGGTGCAGGCCGGCTCGGCGCTGCGCGACGAGGTGACCGACCTCGGCGCGGGCGCCGAGCGGGTGCTCCACGACGGCGCGCGCTACCCCGTGGTGGGGGCCGACGTGGCCCTGCAGGACGGGACCGCCTGGCGCGAGTGGACCCGTCACCCGGGGGCAGTGGCCGTGCTGGCCACCCGTCCGGTGACCGGCGAGCCCGGCGAGGTGGAGGTCTACCTGGTGCGCCAGTACCGGCACCCGGTCCGCACCACGGCCTGGGAGGTGCCGGCCGGTCTGCTCGACCAGCCCGGGGAGCCGATGCAGGCCGCCGCGGCCCGTGAGCTGGCCGAGGAGGCCGCCCTCACCGCCTCGCGCTGGGTGACGCTCGTGGACTTCCACACCACCCCCGGCGGGTCCGCGGAGGCCATCCGGGTGTTCTGGGCCACCGACGTGGAGGACGTGGCCGAGGACTCCTTCGAGCGCCAGGGCGAGGAGGCCGAGATGACTGGCCACTGGGTGCGGCTGTCCGACCTGCTCGATGCGGTGCACGCCGGTGGGGTGCACAACCCGAGCACCGTCATCGGGGCCCTCGCCCTGGACCGCGTGCTCCACCGCGGGGCGCCCACGCGCCCGGCCGACGCGCCCTACGAGGTGGGTCCGCTCGGGCACCGCTGAGGGCCCGCGGAATCGATTGGCACACCAGCCGGCCCGACTGGCAGAATCCGCCGCATCGGCGAGGGCGGAGTGACGACCCGCGGGATCCTGCCGATCGCGCGTCCGGCGGACCGACGAGAGGCCGGGCGTCCTGCCCGGCGAAGGTGTGGTGGCACCGCGACCTGGCCCCCGCCCACACCTCCCGGGCTGCCGTTCCCCCTCACGGACGGCACCCCTCGGGGCGGCGTCCGTGACGGGAGACCCGACCCGAAAGGACGACCCATGCTCCGCACCCACCAGGTCGGCACGCTCCGCGCCGAGCACGCCGGCCAGACCGTCACCCTCACCGGCTGGGTGGCCCGCCGCCGCGACCACGGTGGCGTGGCCTTCCTCGACCTGCGCGACGCCTCCGGCGTGGCCCAGGTGGTGGCCCGCGACGAGGTCCTCGAGTCCGGTGGCGCCCACGACCTGCGCAACGAGTACGTCGTGCGCATCACCGGCGACGTGCGCGTGCGCCCCGACGGCAACGTGAACCCCGACCTGCCCACCGGCGAGGTCGAGGTCGTGGCCGGCGAGCTCGAGGTGCTCAACCCCGCCGCGCCCTTGCCGTTCCAGATCGACGAGCGCGTCGAGGTGGGCGAGGAGGCCCGCCTGAAGCACCGCTACCTGGACCTGCGCCGCCCGGGCGCCCGCTCCGCCGGTGCCGCCCTGCGCCTGCGCAGCAAGGCCAACGCCGCCGCCCGCCGCGTGCTGGAGGGCCACGACTTCGTGGAGGTCGAGACGCCCACCCTGACGCGCTCCACCCCCGAGGGCGCCCGCGACTTCCTCGTGCCGGCCCGCCTGGCCCCCGGCAGCTGGTACGCCCTGCCGCAGAGCCCGCAGCTGTTCAAGCAGCTGCTCATGGTCGGCGGCATGGAGCGCTACTACCAGATCGCCCGCTGCTATCGCGACGAGGACTTCCGCGCCGACCGCCAGCCGGAGTTCACCCAGCTCGACATCGAGATGTCCTTCGTCACCCAGGACGACGTCATGGCCCTCGGCGAGGAGATCGCCCAGGAGGTCTGGGCCCTCATCGGGGTGGACGTGCCCACCCCGATGCCGCGCATGACCTACCGCGAGGCGATGGAGAAGTACGGCTCGGACAAGCCCGACCTGCGCTTCGACCTCACCCTCACCGACTGCACCGAGTTCTTCGCCGACACGCCGTTCCGCGTGTTCCAGGCGCCGTACGTGGGCTCGGTCGTCATGCCCGGTGGTGCGAGCCAGCCGCGCAAGCAGCTCGACGCATGGCAGGAGTGGGCCAAGCAGCGCGGCGCCAAGGGCCTGGCCTACGTGCTCGTCGGCGAGGACGGCGAGCTGTCCGGCCCGGTGAGCAAGAACATCTCCGAGGAGGAGAAGGCCGGCATCGCCGCCCATGTGGGCGCCAACCCCGGCGACTGCATCTTCTTCGCCGCCGGCCCGGCCAAGGAGGCCCGCGCCCTGCTGGGTGCGGCCCGCCTGGAGATCGGCCGCCGCTGCGACCTCATCGACGAGGACGCCTGGTCGTTCCTGTGGGTGGTGGACGCACCGCTGTTCGAGCCGGCCGCCGACGCCGTGGCCTCCGGTGACGTCGCCGTGGGCGAGGGCGCCTGGACCGCCGTGCACCACGCCTTCACCTCCCCGAAGCCCGAGTGCATGGACACCTTCGACACCGACCCGGGCGAGGCCCTGTCCTACGCCTACGACATGGTCTGCAACGGCAACGAGATCGGCGGTGGCTCCATCCGTGTGCACCGCCGCGACGTGCAGGAGCGCATCTTCAAGGTCATGGGCCTGTCGACCGAGGAGGCGCAGGAGAAGTTCGGCTTCCTCCTGGAGGCGTTCTCCTACGGCGCCCCGCCCCACGGCGGCATCGCGTTCGGCTGGGACCGCGTGGTGGCCCTGCTCTCGGGCAGCGACTCGATCCGCAACGTCATCGCCTTCCCGAAGTCCGGTGGCGGCTACGACCCGCTGACCGACGCCCCGGCGCCCATCTCCGCGCAGCAGCGCGAGGAGGCCGGCGTGGACTTCGAGCCCGAGGAGGACGAGGACGCCGCGCAGGACACCTCGGAGGTGGCCCCGGCTACGAGCTGAGCGCCGGCCGCGCCCATGGTTGGCCCGGCGCCCTCAGCAGCAGCCGGCCGTGGCCCCGTGCCACGGCCGGCTGTCCCATGCCCAGGCGGTCTCGTAGCCGATCGACCGGTAGAGCGCCCGGGCGGTGTCGTTGTCGCTGTACATGCCCAGGGTGCAGACGCCGGTGCGCCGGACCTCGGCGAGTGTGAGCGACTCCGTCACCAGCCGGCCCAGCCCCTGCCCGCGGGCATCCCCGCGGGTGACGATGCCGGCCAGGTGCGGCACCTCGTCGGTGAAGGGCTGGCTCGCCCCGAGGGCCAGCAGCGGCCCCTGGGTCGGCCGGCCCTCCAGCGCGCCCTCGCGCACGCCCTGCCACAGGGTGCTCAGGCCAGCGCCGGGTTCGCCCTCGGCGGTGGGGGACCACTGCTCGGAGAAGGCCGCCATCTCCGCGGCGTCGGAGGCGTCGTCGAGGGTGACCACGGCGTCGAGGCCGAGGCGGCCACCGGAGGTCGGGGCGGACGAGACGGCGGGGGAACTGGTGCGTGGCGCGGTCACCCACATCCAGTCCCAGCGCCCGCCGGGCTCGATGCCGTGCGCGTCGAGCAGGTGCCCGTGCTCGGCCGGCACGCTGATGCCCTCGGCGCCCCACTCGGCCAGCAGGTCGTCGAGGACCTCGTGCACCAGGGCCTCCATCCCGGCGCGCGCTCCGAACAGGAAGGCGCTGCGCCGCACCCGGCCGAGGCGGTGACGCACCCGGAGCGTGGCGACGGCACCCCGGTGCTCCAGGGCGGGGGCGGGGAGATCGGCGGGCACGCCCCAGCGCACGTAGGGGTCGTGGCCCGAGGCCTCGAGGAGTTCTGCACGGGTCCGGATCTGGCGCACGGGCGCAGTGTGCCACCGGCGTCGCCCAGGTGTGCGCCACCTACGCTGGGGGCATGACCGACACCCCCGACCTGTTCAGCACCGCCGGCGGGGGAGCCGGCACCGGGGGAGGGCAGGCCGTGCCCGGCGCGGACTGGAACCCCGACGAGCCGCTCGCCGCCCGCCTGCGGCCCCGCTCCCTCGACGAGGTGGTCGGCCAGCGGGAGGCGCTGGCCCCGGGGAGCCCCCTGCGCCGCCTCATCGAGGGCCGGCAGGGCGTGGCCGGGTCGTCCTCGGCGATCCTCTGGGGACCGGCGGGCACCGGCAAGACCACGCTCTCGCGCCTGGTGGCCGATGCCGCGGGCCGCACCTTCGTGCAGCTCTCGGCCGTCACCGCCGGGGTCAAGGACGTGCGTGCGGTGATGGACGCCGCCCGGCGGGAGAAGGCGATGTACGGCCGGCAGACCGTGCTCTTCCTGGACGAGATCCACCGGTTCACCAAGGCCCAGCAGGACGCCCTGCTGCCGGGCGTGGAGGACCGCACCGTCATCCTCGTGGCCGCCACCACGGAGAACCCCAGCTTCACAGTGGTGACCCCGCTGCTGAGCCGCTCGATCCTCGTGCGTCTCACGAGCCTGGCCGACGAGGACGTGCGCACCCTGCTGGAGCGCGCCGTGGCCGACGAGCGGGGTCTGGCCGGGAGGTTCGCCCTCACCGACGAGGCCCGTGACGGCATCGTGCGGCTGGCCGGGGGAGACGGGCGCCGTGCGCTCACCACGCTGGAGGCGGCCGCGGGCGCCGCGGAGTCCGCCGTGCCACCGGGCGCCGAGGGGGACGACCCGGTGGAGATCGCCGCAACGCACGTGGAGCAGGCGCTGGACACGGCGGTGGTGGGCTACGACCGGGACGGTGACGCGCACTACGACGTGACGAGCGCCTTCATCAAGTCGATGCGGGGCTCGGACGTGGATGCCGCCCTGCACTACCTGGCCCGGCAGATCGAGGCGGGGGAGGACCCGCGTTTCATCGCGCGTCGCGTGGTCATCGCCGCCAGCGAGGACGTGGGCATGGCCGACCCCGCGGCCCTGCAGACCGCCGTGGCCGCGATGCACGCCGTGGCGCAGATCGGCATGCCCGAGGCGCGGATCGTGCTGGCCCAGGCCGTGGTGCACGTGGCGCTCGCGCCGCCCTCGAACGCCGTCTACACCGGGATCGACGCGGCGCTGGCCGACGTGCGGGCCGGCAAGGGACGTAGCGTGCCGCCCCACCTGCGTGACGCGCACTACTCCGGTGCGGCGTCGCTGGGCCACGGGGTGGGCTACCAGTACGCGCACGATGCCGACGGCGGTGTGGCCACCCAGCAGTACCTGCCCGAGGACCTTGCTGACGCCAGCTACTACCGGCCCACCGGGCGGGGTTTCGAGGCCACCCTGGCCGAGCGGTGGCAGCGCCTGCGGGCCCGTCTGCGCCGCTGAGGGATCCCGCGGCGCCGGCCGCAAGGTGTAGGCCGCGTCACGGCTACGTCACGAATCGGTTACAGCCTGACGCGTTCTCTGGCGGAGACACCCTCGGGTCCACATGATGGGCGTGCCCAAGCGGGCACGACCATCACCGAGGAGACATCAGTGCAGAGCCTGGACGACTCGAAGCTCTCCCGCGACGCCGACCCGGCCACCGCGACGCCGGCGACTCAGGACGGCGGAACGACCGCGGCCGCGACGGCCTCGACGCGCTTCGAGACCAAGACGCCCACCCAGATCGCCCTGCGGCGCCTGGCGTACGACAAGGTCGCGATGATGTCGCTCGGCTGTGCGCTGACCTTCGTGGTCCTCGGTCTGCTGGCCGGCACGATCAACAACCTGCGCGGCGTGGACCCGATCATGAGTGACACCCGGTTCATCGACGTGGGCGGGTACCCCCTGTTCACCGCCAGCTGGGAGTACCCCTTCGGCGTGGACACCGGAAACGGCCGCGACCTCCTCGGTCGGTGGCTCCTGGGCATCCGGCCCTCGCTGATCATCTCGGTCACCGCCGCCGCCGCGGTTACGGTCATCGGCACCGCGCTCGGACTGCTGGCTGGCTACCTCGGCGGCATCGTCGACAACATCGTGTCCTTCCTCATCGACGTGGTGCAGTCCCTGCCCTTCCTGCTCTTCGCCATCGCCCTGGTGCCGATCGCCGTGAACCGCGTCGCGGGGATCAAGGGCGGGTTCATCCCCGACGATCAGGTGGCCGACATCCGCTTCTGGGTGCTCACCGTGGTGCTCATCCTGTTCGGCTGGCCCGGTCTGGCCCGCCTGGTGCGTGGTGAGGTCATCTCGATGCGCGAGCGCGAGTACGTGCAGGCCGCCCGGGCTCTGGGCGTCCCCACGGGCCAGATCCTCCGCAAGGAGATCCTGCCCAACCTGCTCAGCCCGATCATCGTCTCGCTGACCACCGCGATCCCGGCGTTCATCGCCGCCGAAGCCGGTCTGTCCCTGCTCGGGGTCGGCCTGCGCGAGCCGGCCGTCTCCTGGGGTCTGACCATCCAGGGTGCGCAGCACTCGTTCATGCAGCACCCGCTCTACCTGTGGATGCCGGTCATCGGACTCTCCCTCCTCGTGCTCTCGCTCAGCCTGCTGGGCGATGCCGTGAACGACGCGTTCAACCCCCACACCCGTCGCTGACCGTCGGTCACGACCTCACACACGTCCCCGGACTCACCGGGGCGCCCAGAAGGAGATACCCACCATGCGACTCACCCAGTTCGCAGCCGTCGCGGCCGTCGGCTCCCTGACCCTTGCGGCGTGCGGCGGCGGTAGCCCGTCGGACAACAACCAGAGCCAGACCGGTGGCGGTGACACGACCTCCGGTGGTGGCGAGACCACCTCCGGTGGTGGCGAGACCACCAGCGAGGCGCCCAAGGAGGCCTCCGCCGGCATGGTGCCGGACGCCAAGGGTCCGGCCAAGGAGGTGGAGGGTGCCAAGAAGGGCGGCACCCTGAAGATCCTCTCCGCGGCCGCCCCGGCCACCTTCGACCCGTCCGCGCAGTTCTACCAGGACGTCAACGCGATCATGAACCTCACGACGCGTCGCCTGACCCAGTACCGCACCAACGCCGACGGCACCTCCGAGCTGGTCCCGGACCTGGCCACCGACCTGGGCACCGAGTCCAAGGACGGCAAGACCTGGACCTTCACCCTCAAGGACGACCTGAAGTACGAGGACGGCTCGCCGATCACCGCCGAGGACGTGGCCTACGGCATCAAGCGCTCGTTCGCCCAGGAGGAGCTGCCCGGCGGCCCCACCTACCAGAACGAGTACTTCAAGGACGGTGACAAGTACAAGGGTCCCTTCCAGGACGGTGAGGACTTCGCCGGCGTGACGGTCAAGGACGAGAAGACCATCGAGATCCACCTCAAGCAGAAGTGGCCGACCTTCCCCTACTTCGCCGCCTTCACCCAGATGTCGCCGATCCCCAAGGACAAGGACACCAAGGAGAAGTACGGCGACCACCCGCTGGCCACCGGCCCGTACAAGTTCAAGGAGTACCAGAAGGGCGCCCGCCTGGTCCTGGAGAAGAACGACCAGTGGACCGCCGACTCCGACCCGGCCCGCCACCAGTACCCGGACACCATCGAGTTCACCTTCTCCGGTGACTACGACGCGTTCGGCCAGCAGATCGCGGCGAGCAACGGCCCCGACGCCACCTCGCTGATGTACGACGGCGTGCCCGGTGGTGTGGCCCAGCAGTTCCAGGGTGAGCTGAAGGACCGCTTGGCGAGCAACTCCAGCCCGTGCGTGTCCTACGTCTCCATGGACACCCGCAAGATCCCCCTGGAGGTCCGCAAGGCGGTCGCCGCCGCGTGGCCGTACGACCAGATCCGCAAGGCCGCCGGTGAGACCGAGCTGGACTTCGACCCGGCCACGTCGTACATGTCCACCTCGGTGCCGGGCTTCAAGCCGGAGCCCTCGGAGAACCTGCCCGGTCAGGGCCAGGGTGACCCGGAGAAGGCCAAGCAGATGCTCAAGGACGCCGGCAAGGAGGGCTTCGAGCTGTCCTACTACTACTCGGTGGACAACCCGGTGGCCCAGAAGACCAACACCGCCCGGAAGCAGGCTCTCGAGAAGGCCGGCTTCACGGTGAAGGACCAGGGTGTGCCGCGCGCCGAGATGCGCGAGCTCATCGCCAAGACCGACGCCGACACCAACATGATGATGGGCCCGGCCGGCTGGTGCTACGACTGGCCGCAGGGTGACGCCGTGTACCCGGCCATCTTCCTGGGCTCCTCGCAGCTCTCCGGCCACTCGGTCGGCTTCCTCAAGGAGGCCGGTCTGGACAAGGAGATGAACCGCATCAAGGCCCTCCCGGCCGAGAAGCAGGGTGCGGAGTGGTCGAAGTTCGACAAGAAGGTGCGTGACGAGTTCCTGCCGGCCATCCCGACGGACGCCAGCAAGGCCAACGCCATCTTCGGCACCAAGGTGCACAACGTGAACATCGACCCGAACCTGGGCATGCCGGACCTCGCCGGCGTCTGGGTCGACGGCGAGTGACCCGCCGGTCGGGGGAGGCTCCCTGAGCCGAACCCGACCACGCGGTCCGCCGCACCTGCGGTGGCGGGGCCCACGCGCCCCGCCACCGCCCCCTCCGGGCGTGACCCGCCCGGTACCCACCCAGCAGCCCACACCCCACCACCACTCAGGAGTCCCGGGTGCTCGTCTACATCCTGCGCCGACTGGCCATCTCGGCGGCCGTGATCTTCACGGTCATCCTCATCACCTTCGTCGTGTTCTTCCTGGGTCCCAGCGACCCGGCCGGCGCCATCTGCGGTGAGTCGCCCTCGTGCACGCCCGAGCGCGTCGACCAGATCGCCGAGGCCCTCGGACTGAACGTGCCGCCGCAGCAGCAGTTCAAGGACTTCATCGGTGGCATCTTCATGGGTCGTGAGATCAGCAACGGTGGCTTCACCAAGGTGTGCGAGGCCCCCTGCCTGGGGTGGAGCTACTACCGCAACGCCCCCGTGACCGACCTGGTGCTCGCCGCCTTCCCCGTGACCGCCTCCCTGGTCTTCGGCGGCATGGTGGTGTACGTGGTGATCGCTCTGGTGGCCGGAGTGGTGGCCGCCAAGTACCGCGGCACCTTCATCGACCGGATCATCGTCGGGTTCAGCCAGACCGTCAGCTCGATCCCGTACTACGTGTGCGCGCTGATCTTCTTCCTCTACGCGATGGTGTTCACCGGCATCGTGCCCCGCTCGGCGTGGGTGGAACCGTGGAAGGACCCGGTGGCGTGGTTCCTCGGCCTCATCGGTGTGTGGCTGTTCTACGGCACCTGGGCGTCGGCGTCCTACATCCGCTACGTGCGCGCCTCGATGATCGACGTGCAGAACTCCGACTACGTGCGCACCGCCCGGGCCAAGGGCCTGGGCGAGACCACCGTGAGCTACAAGCACGCCCTGCGCGCCGCCATCGCTCCGTTCGTGACGCTGGTGGGCCTCTCGGTCTCCGCCGAGCTCATGGGCGCGATCTTCACCGAGACGATCTTCGGCCTGCCCGGGATGGGCAAGCTGGCCATCGAGTCGTTCGGCCACGACGACCTGCCGGTCATCGCCGGCACCGTCATCGTCGGAGCCGTGCTGGTGACGCTGGGCAACCTCATCGTCGACCTGCTCTACGGCGTCATCGACCCGCGCGTCCGCCTCCAGTGACCGCCCAGGCACACCGACCCGGAACCGAGGACCTCCCCATGACCACCCTTCCCACCACCCCGGCCGACCCCGACGAGGTGTTCCACCGCCCTGAGCTGGGGCAGCCGCTGCTGTCCGTGCGCGACCTCAAGGTGGCCTTCCCCACCGAGGACGGCCTGGTGCGCGCCGTGAACGGCCTCAACTACGAGGTGTACCCGGGCCGCACGCTCGCCATCGTGGGCGAGTCCGGCTCCGGCAAGTCCGTCTCCACCATGGCCGTGATGGGCCTGCACGACCCCAAGCGCACGCGTATGTCCGGGTCGATCCAGCTCGACGGCCGCGAGATGGTGGGAGCCTCCCAGTCGCAGTTCCGCAAGGTGCGCGGCAGCGTCGCCTCGATGATCTTCCAGGACGCGCAGTCCTCGCTGCACCCCTACAAGCGGGTGGGGGACCAGATCATCGAGGCCTACCGGGTGCACCACAACGTCTCGCGGTCCAAGGCGATGGCGCGCGCGGTGGAGATGCTCGACCGCGTGGGCATCCCCAACCCGCAGAAGCGCGCCAAGCAGTACCCCTTCGAGTTCTCCGGCGGTATGCGCCAGCGCGCCATGATCGCCCTCGGTCTGGTGAACGACCCCAAGCTGCTCATCGCCGACGAGCCCACCACGGCCCTCGACGTGACGGTGCAGGCCGGCATTCTCGACCTGCTCAAGGACCTGCAGCAGGAGTTCGGCTCGGCGATCATCCTCATCACCCACGACCTGGCCGTCGTGGCCGAGGTGGCCCACGACACGCTGGTGATGTACGCCGGCCGCGGTGTGGAGCGCGGCGAGACCCACCAGGTGCTCTCCGACCCGCGCCACCCCTACACCCGCGGCCTGCTCGGCTCGGTGCCCAGCATCAGCGAGACGCTGGGCGAGGAGCTCAAGCCGATCAAGGGCGCGCCGCCCAGCCTGACCAAGCTGCCCAGCGGCTGCTCGTTCCACCCACGCTGCGAGTTCGCCGCGCAGGTGCCCGACGACCTGTGCCGCACCGAGGTGCCCGGCCTCTCCGCGCCCCCCGGCACCGAGAACCGCCTCGTGCGCTGCCACCTCTCGGCCCTCGGCCTCGTGCCCGGTGAGCCGACCCCGACGAGCCAGGAGACCCTGCGATGAGCACCCGCCTCGACGACACGATCGTGCACCCGCGCCAGGCCACGGCCGACCGCGAGGTCCTCCTGCAGGTCACCGACCTGGTCAAGCACTTCCCGATCACCGAGTACAACGGCTTGCTGCCCACCAAGAAGACGGTCAAGGCCGTGGACGGCGTGAGCTTCGACCTGGCCGCCGGCGAGACGCTCGGCCTGGTGGGGGAGTCCGGCTGCGGCAAGACGACCACCGGCCGGCTCGTGACCCGCCTGGAGAAGCCGACCTCCGGGTCGATCATGTTCGAGGGCCACGACATCGCGCAGTACTCCGAGGGTCGGCTGCGCCCGCTGCGCCGCGACATCCAGATGATCTTCCAGGACCCGTACGCGTCGCTGAACCCCCGCTACACGGTGGGCAACATCATCGCCACGCCCATCCGGGTGCACAAGCTCATGCCGGAGAAGCAGGTCAAGGGCCGGGTGCAGGAGCTGCTGGAGCTGGTGGGCCTCAACCCCGAGCACATCAACCGGTACCCCAACGAGTTCTCCGGTGGCCAGCGCCAGCGCATCGGCATCGCCCGTGCGCTGGCGGTGGAGCCCAAGGTGATCGTGGCCGACGAGCCCGTCTCGGCGCTCGACGTGTCCATCCAGGCGCAGGTGATGAACCTCATGGACCGGCTGCGCCGGGAGTTCAACCTGGCCTTCGTGTTCGTGGCCCACGACCTGGGCGTCGTGCGGCACTTCTGCGACCGCGTGGCCGTGATGTACCTGGGCCGCATCGCCGAGATCGGTGACCGGGAGCAGATCTACGGCAACCCGCAGCACCCCTACACCCAGGCGCTGCTCTCGGCCGCGCCGGACATCAACGTGGTGCGCGGCATGGCCAGGCAGGAGCGGATCCGCCTCGAGGGCGACGTGCCCAGCCCGATCGACCCGCCGAGCGGCTGCACCTTCCGCACCCGCTGCTGGAAGGCCCAGGAGGTGTGCGCCACCGACCGCCCGGAGCTCGACCCGAGCGCCACGGACCCGCAGCACCGCATCGCCTGCCACTTCCCGGAGAGCCGCGTGATCTCCACCGAGGTGGCCTGAGCCCCACGCGATATCCTGCACCGTCGACCGTGCCGGTCGGCGGTGCAGGCGTGTGCCCGGGGCGACCGGGCACGGCGCCCGCGGCGCCCGGCGCCGCACCCGAACCTGGATCGTCCACATCATCAGGAGTTGCGATGGAAACCGCTGAGATCCGCCGCCGGTGGCTCGCCCACTTCGAGGGGACGGGCCACGCCGTGGTGCCCAGCGCCCCGTTGCTGTTCGACGACCCGAACCTGCTCTTCGTCAACGCCGGCATGGTGCCCTTCAAGCCCTACTTCCTGGGGCAGCAGACCCCGCCGTGGGGATGCGCCACCAGCGTGCAGAAGTGCGTGCGCACCGGTGACATCGAGGAGGTCGGCAAGACCACCCGCCACGGCACCTTCTTCCAGATGTGCGGCAACTTCTCCTTCGGCGAGTACTTCAAGAAGGAGGCCATCGAGCTGGCCTGGAGCCTGGTGACCGGTCCCCAGCAGGAGGGCGGTCTGGGCTTCGACCCGGCGGACATCTGGGTGACGGTGCTGGGCGCCGGCTTCCACCCGGACTACCCGGAGGGCGACACCGAGGCGATCGAGTACTGGCTGGGCGTCGGCGTGCCGCGCGAGCGCATCCAGGGCCGCGGGCTCGACGACAACTACTGGCACATGGGCGTCGAGGGCCCCGGTGGCCCCTGCTCGGAGATCTACGTGGACCGCGGCCCGGAGTACGGCGCGGACGGCGGCCCGGAGGCCGACGAGGACCGCTTCCTGGAGATCTGGAACCTGGTGTTCCAGACCGAGATGATCACCGACGTGCGCTCCAAGGCCGAGTTCACCGTGGTGGAGCCGCTGCCGTCGAAGAACATCGACACGGGCCTGGGCCTGGAGCGCGTGGCCTACCTGCTGCAGGGCGTGGACAACCTCTACGAGATCGACGAGGTGTACCCCGTCATCGAGCGGGCCGAGGAGCTCAGCGGCAAGGGCTACGGCGACGCCGAGGGCGACGACGTGCGCTTCCGCGTGGTGGCCGACCACGTGCGTTCCTCGCTCATGCTCATCGGAGACGGCGTGACGCCCGGCAACGAGGGTCGCGGCTACGTGCTGCGCCGCCTGCTGCGCCGCGCGGTGCGCTCCATGCGCCTGCTCGGCGTGCAGGGCCCCTGCCTGCCCGAGCTGCTGCCGGTCTCGATGGAGCAGATGAGCAAGTCCTACCCGGAACTGCGCAGCGACTTCGAGCGCATCAGCCGCATCGCCTACGCCGAGGAGGAGGCCTTCCGCCGCACGCTGGAGGCGGGCACGAACATCTTCGACACGGCCGCCGAGCAGACCAAGGGTGCCGGCCAGAAGGTCTTCCCCGGCGAGAAGGCCTTCGCGCTGCACGACACCTACGGCTTCCCGATCGACCTCACCCTGGAGATGGCCGCCGAGCAGGGCCTGACGGTGGACGAGGAGGGCTTTCGCGGGCTCATGGCCGAGCAGCGTGCCCGCGCCAAGGCCGACGCCAAGGCCAAGAAGTCCGGGCACGCCAACACCGAGGTGTGGCGCGAGCTGCGCGAGCTGGGTGCCACCGACTGGCGCGCCTACAGCGAGCTGGCCACCGACGGCCGCGTGGTGGGCCTGGTGCGCGAGGGCGAGCGGGTGCCGACGCTGTCCGAGGGCCAGGTCGGCCAGGTGGTGCTGGACGCCACGAGCTTCTACGCCGAGTCCGGTGGCCAGACCGCCGACGCCGGCGTCATCACCCTCGACGGTGCGCGCCTGCAGGTGACCGACGTGCAGCGCCCGGTCAAGGGGCTCGTGGCCCACACCGTGAAGGTGCTCTCCGGCGAGGTGACCGAGGGCGCCGACGCGCGCGCCGAGGTGGACCCCACCTGGCGCCTCGAGGCCGCCCAGGCCCACTCCGGCACGCACGTGGTCCACGCCGCCCTGCGGCAGGTGCTCGGCCCGTCGGCGCTGCAGTCCGGCTCCTACAACAAGCCCGGCTACCTGCGCCTGGACTTCGCGTGGAACCAGGCCCTGGACGCCGCCACCCGCAGCGAGCTGGAGGAGGTGGCCAACCTCGCGGTGCGCGACGACCTGCCGGTGAGCGCGCATTGGATGACGCTGCCGGAGGCCCGGGAGTGGGGCGCCCTGGCGCTCTTCGGCGAGACCTACGACGAGGACGTGCGCGTCATCGAGATCGGTGGCCCGTGGTCCCGCGAGCTCTGCGGTGGCACCCACGTGCAGCACTCGAGCCAGATCGGTGCCCTGACCCTCACCGGTGAGTCCTCCGTGGGCTCCGGCGTGCGCCGCCTCGAGGCCTTCGTGGGCGTCAACGCGCTGCGCCACCTGGCCACCGAGCGGGCGCTCGTGGCCGAGCTCTCCGGCATCGCCGGTGTGCAGCCCACCGAGCTCAAGGACCGCGTGTCCCAGCTGGTGGCCCGTCTCAAGGAGGCCGAGCGCGAGATCCAGCAGATGAAGCGCGAGCAGGCCAAGGGCGCCACCGCGGGCCTGGCCGACACCGCCGAGCAGGTGGGCGGTGTGCAGCTGGTGCTCGCCGAGCTGGCCGAGGTGGATGGCGGCGAGCTGCGCGGCATCGCGCAGGACGTGCGCCAGAAGCTTGGCGAGACCGCCGCGGCCGTGGCCCTGGTGAGCACCGCCGGGGACAAGCCCGTGGTGGTCGTGGCCACCACGCAGGCCGCCCGCGATGCCGGGGTGAAGGCCGGTGCGCTGGTCAAGGTCGCGGCCTCCGCCCTCGGCGGCGGCGGTGGCGGCAAGGACGACCTCGCGCAGGGCGGCGGTCAGGACAACACCAGGGCGGGCGAGGCGCTGGCGGCCGTGCGCACCGCCGTGGGCGCGCTCTGAGCACCGCCGTGACCACCACCCACACCACGCCGGACGCGGGGGAGTCCCCCCTGCCCGGCGTGGTGTGGGGCGTCGACGTCGGCATGGCGCGGGTGGGCCTGGCCCGGGCCGACCGGGAGGGCCTGCTGGCCAGTCCGGTGCGGACCGTGCCCGTGGACGAGGGGGACACCGCACTGCAGGAGGTGGTCGACCTCGTGCGCGAGGAGTCCGCCTCCACCGGCGTGGTCGTGGGCCTGCCCCGCCACCTCGACGGGCACGAGAGCACCTCGGCCGCCGAGGCACGCCGCTGGGCCGGCCACCTCGCCCGGGCCCTCGGGCCGGACGTGCGCGTCTGGCTCGTGGACGAACGGATGAGCACGGTGGCGGCCTCCCGCGCCATGCGGGAGTCCGGGGTGCGGCAGCGCGAGCAGCGCACCCGCATCGACCAGGCGGCGGCCGTGGAGATCCTGCAGGGGGCACTGGACGCATGGCGCCGGGGGAGCGCCGTCGGAGAGCCGGTGGCGGGCCGCAAGCCGCGCCGCCGCAGCAAGCAGAGCACGTGAGGACCAGGGAGACGCGATGACCCCCACGAGTCGCAGCAGGATGCCCCGCACCGCCCCGCCGCGCCCGCCCCGTCGGCAGGTCGCGGCCGTGGTGGCCGGTGCCCTCGCGCTGACCGGCGTGGGTTCGGCCCTCACCTGGGACACGCTCTCCCCGGTGCTCTCCACGCTGGCCGTGCCCGACCTGGGCAGCTATCCCGACTACGAGGGGGAGGGCCACGGGGAGCGCACCGTCAAGGTGCCCGAGGGGTCCACCGGCTTCTCCGTGGGCCAGGTCCTCGAGGACGAAGGGGTCGTGGCCTCCGCGGAGTCGTTCAACGAGCTGGCCCGCCTGGAGCCGCGCATCGAGCGCCTGCAACCGGGCACCTACGTGCTCAAGGAGGAGATGAGCTCGGTAGCCGCCATCGAGGCACTGCTCGACGAGCGCAACCTGCGCGTCGACAAGGTGACCGTGCCCGAGGGGCAGTGGAAGTCCGAGGTCTTCGACCGCCTGGCCAAGGGCACCGGTGTGCCGCGCGAGGACTACGACGCGCTGAAGCCCCAGGACGTCGGGCTGCCGCCGGAGGCCAAGGGCGAGCTGGAGGGCTGGCTCTTCCCGTCCACCTACAACTTCGACATCGACGACGACGCCCGCACCCAGGTGCGCAAGATGGTGGAGCAGGCGCAGAAGGAGCTGGAGCGCGAGGAGGTGCCCCGCAAGGACTGGCAGCGGACGCTGACGATCGCCTCCATCGTGGAGGGCGAGAGCAGCGGCCAGGCCGACCGCGGCAAGGTGTCCTCGGTGGTGCAGAACCGCCTGGAGCAGCACATGAAGCTGGGCATGGACTCCACCGTGCACTTCGTCCACCAGCAGCGCGGCCGGGCCGGCACCACCACGGAACAGCGGAAGTCCGACAGCCCGTACAACACCTACGTGCACGAGGGCCTGCCGCCGGGCCCCATCAACAGCCCGGGGCGCGCGGCCATCCAGGCGGCGGTGGAGCCCGACAGCACCGACTACCTGTACTTCGCGACGGTCAACCCGATCACCGGGGAGACCAAGTTCTCGCGCACCTTCGCCGAGCACCAGCGGTACGTGGCGATGTTCAACCGCTGGTGCCAGCAGAACGAGGGCCGGTGCTGACCGCGGCCCAGTCGGCCGGCACCGCGCCGCACGCCGTGGTCGTCGGCTCGCCGGTGGCGCACTCGCTCTCCCCGGCGCTGCACCGGGGCGCCTGGCAGGGGCTGGGGCTCACCGGCGGCCGTTACGACCGCGTGGAGGTCGCCGCCGGGGGACTCGCCGAGGCGCTGCCGGCCCTGGTTCGCGACGGTGTCACCGCGCTCTCGGTGACGATGCCGCTCAAGGAGGAGGCGCTGGAGGCCGGGCGCCGCGGGGCGGGCGCCAGCGAGACCGCCGAGCTGGCCGGTGGCGCGAACACGCTCGTCCTGGGCCCCGACGGCTGGGCGGCGGACAACACCGACGTGCCGGCCCTGGAGCGCGTGCTCGCCCGGGCGGCCGGTGGGCATCCCGTGCGTGAGGCGGTGCTGCTCGGGTCCGGCGCCACGGCCCGGTCGGCGCTGCTGGCGCTCCACGGCGCCGGGGTGCGGAGCCTGCAGGTGGGCGTGCGCGCCACGGTCCGTCCCGAGCTCGGCGCCCTGGCCGAGCGGCTGGGCGTGGCCCTCGAGGCCGTCCCGCTGGACGGCGCCCTGGCGGAGATCGCCGCCGGGCGCCCGCCCCGGTTGGTGCTGAGCACGCTGCCGGCGGCCTCGTGGGGTGCGCTGCCCGCGGTCGGTGAGTGGGCTCCGGGGGAGCAGGCCCGCGGCACGGCCGACCCCGCCCTGGTGTGGGTGGACGCGCAGTACGCCGACTGGCCGCACCCGTGGGCGGGGGCCGCGGAGCGCGCGGGGGCGACGGTGGTGAGCGGCCTGCACATGCTCGTGGAGCAGGCCGTGGACCAGGTGGAGCTCATGACCGGCCGGCGCCCTGGCCTGGCGGACACCGCGTCCCTGCTGCCGGAGGAGCTGCGGCGACTGCATAGGCTGTGACCATGCTGAGGTGGTTGACGGCCGGGGAGTCGCACGGTGAGGCGCTGACGGGCGTTCTGGAGGGTGTTCCCGCGGGTGTGGGGGTGACCACGCAGGACCTGGCCGGCGCCCTGGCCCGTCGCCGTCTGGGCTACGGGCGCGGCGCCCGCATGAGCTTCGAGGCCGACCGCGTCACCCTCATCGGCGGGGTGCGCCACGGGGTGACCATGGGCTCGCCGGTGGCCGTCCGCATCGACAACACCGAGTGGCCCAAGTGGGAGGCCGTCATGGCCGCCGACCCGGTGGACCCCGCCGCCCTGCAGGTGGACGCCGGCAAGGGTGACGAGCGCGAGGTGGCCCGCAACCGGCCCCTGACGCGCCCGCGCCCGGGCCACGCCGACCTGGCCGGCATGCAGAAGTACGGGCTCGACGAGGCCCGTCCCGTCCTGGAGCGCGCCAGCGCGCGCGAGACGGCGGCCCGGGTGGCGCTCGGCGAGGTGGCGCGGCAGGCCCTGGAGTCGCTGGGCATCCGCGTGGGCAGCCACGTGGTGGCCCTGGGTGGCGTCCACGTGCCGGAGGGGGCCACGGACCGCGCGGCCCTGACCGCGCTCACCACCGACGAGGGGCGCGAGCGCATCGACGCCGACCCGGTGCGCTGCGCCGACCCGGACACCTCCGCAGCGATGGTGGCGCGGGTGGACGAGGCGAAGAAGGCCGGCGACACGCTCGGCGGTGTGGTCGAGGTGGTCGTGGACGGCCTGCCGTCGGGCCTGGGCTCCCACGTGCACGGCGACCGTCGCCTGGACGCCCAGCTGGCGGGTGCGCTCGTCTCCATCCAGGCCATCAAGGGGGTGGAGTTCGGGGACGGCTTCGACGTGGCCGACCGCCCGGGCAGCCAGGCCCACGACGAGATGGTCTGGGAGGGCGACCGCGTGCGGCGCGTGACCGACCGCTCCGGCGGTCTGGAGGGCGGCATGACCACCGGCGAGCTGCTGCGGGTCCGCGCCGCGATGAAGCCCATCAGCACCGTGCCGCGCGCCCTGCGCACCGTGGACGTGGCCACTGGCGAGGCCGCGACGGCCCACCACCAGCGCTCCGACGTGTGCGCGGTGCCTGCCGCCGGCATCGTGGCCGAGGCCGAGGTGGCCCTGGTGCTGCTGCGGGCCGTGCTGGAGAAGTTCGGCGGCGACCACCTGGACGACACCCGCGCGGCCCTCGCGCACTACCGGGCGCGCACCGCCTCCACCGGCGGGGCGGCGTGACCCCGGCGCTGCCCGGGCGCCGCGTCCCCACGCCGGCCGACGTGGTGCTCGTGGGCCCACCCGGCAGCGGGAAGACGACCGTGGCGGCCTTGCTCTGCGAGGACGGCTCCTCCGAGGTGGTCGACACCGACGCCCTCGTGGAGCAGCGGGCAGGGTGCACGGTGGCCGAGCTCTTCGCGACCCGGGGTGAGACCCACTTCCGCGAGCTCGAGGCGCAGGCGGTCCAGGACGCCGTGCGTGGCACCGGGTTCTCCGCCACGCCGGGGCGGGTCGTGGCCCTCGGGGGAGGGGCGGTCATGACGCCCCGCGTGGCCGAGGAGCTGCGCCGGTTCGCCGCCGACGGCGGGCACGTGGTCTGGCTCCAGGTCGG